>CACBNQ010000004.1 GCA_902540655.1 uncultured Alphaproteobacteria bacterium
GGTTGGCATTTTAGTCGAGAAGGTTCAGGCCTTTTCAATATCTCCTGCGCACTTAGCAATTGGAGAAGATGGGTCTTTAACGGTAAAAACAGTGAGAAATAATATAGTTTTTGAGAATGATGTTGTGTTGGTGAGAACCTCAGGTAATTTTGCTTTGGTTTCTGGGTTGCTAGATAATGATATCGTTTTAACAAATGGTCAGGCTTTTGTAAGCCCCGGAGACGAAATAGAGTATAAAATTAATTGAGAATAAAACATGAAATCAATCATTGAAGGCTGCTTTAAAAGACCTGGTGCAGTGATTCTAGCCCTAGTGTTGATCTTCTTTTCAGGTATCAATGCATTCTTATCTATACCTAAAGAAGCATCACCAGACGTAGAAATTCCTGTTGCATATGTTAGTGTAGCGTACGAAGGTATATCTCCTTCTGATGCAGAAAAGTTGTTAACTAAGCCGCTTGAAAAACAGCTCAAAACAGTTGCAGGATTAAAAAAAATGACGTCAGCAGCAACTGAAGGTTATACGTCCATAACGGTTGAGTTTGATGCAGGTGAGGATATAGACCTTGTTCTAGAGGACGTAAGGCAAGCTGTCGACGATGCAAAAAAAGATTTACCAAAAAATGCAGAAGAACCAAAGGTAACAGAAATAAGTTTGGCTCTATTCCCAATCTTGTCGGTGTCTTTGTCTGGAAATGTTCCGGAGTCTTCTCTGATAAACATAGCAAATAATATTAAAGAAAAAGTAGAAAGTGTAGCCGGTGTTCTGGAGGTAGAAGTGGGTGGTGACAGAAAAGAGGTTATACAAATACTTATCGATGCTAGTTCTATAGAATCTTACGGTATAAATCCACAAAACGTCATTGGATTGGTGGCGGCTAACAATCAATTAGTAACCGCGGGTGCTATTGAAAATGAAAATGGTAGATTGGTTGTCAAAGTACCTGGGGTTGTTGAAACATTAGATGAACTTTTTGCAATGCCTATAAAAATTGCAGACGGCACCACTATAAATTTTGGTGATATTGCAATTATAAGAAGAACTTTTGAAGATAAAAAAAGTTGGTCCAGAGTCAATGGTAAACCAGCTGTCGTTTTAGATATAAAAAAGAGAGTAGGATCGAATATAATTGACGTAGTTGATGCCTCAAAAAAGGTAATTTCTGAGGAAGTGTCTAACATTCCGGGAAATATAAATGTAGATTACTTATTTGATGAATCTAAATCAGTCAGAAATCTACTTAATGATTTAGGTAACAATGTTTTTGCCGCAGTTTTAATCGTCTTGGTAATAGTCGTGGTGGCATTGGGAATAAAAAATGCTCTTTTAATTGGGTTTGCGATACCGAGCAGTTTTCTTCTTGGCTTTATCATTTTGAGCTACTTTGGGGTAACTATGAATATAATCGTCTTATTTTCTCTTATACTAGTAGCAGGTATTCTGGTAGATGGAGTTATTGTTACGACAGAGTATGCTGACCGAAAAATATCTTTGGGCCATGATAGAAGATCTGCCTACTTAGAGGGTTCAGTAAGAATGTCGTGGCCTATAATAGCCTCCACAGTAACGACTTTGATGGTTTTTTTTCCTTTGTTGGTTTGGCCTGGTATAGTCGGTCAATTTATGAAATATTTGCCAATAACAATGATTGTTGTTTTGTCAGCATCTCTTTTAATGGCCTTGATTTTCATTCCAATATTGGGAAGTTTTCTTGGAAAAATGTCAACTGACAAAAGAACCAAAACAACGCCCCCAAAGCTTTATAAAGATATTCTTAAAATCTCAGTAACACGACCGATACTTTCGATTTTTTTGGTAGGTTTATTGATAGTGGGATCTTACACGGCATATTTTTCTGCCAAATTAGGAGTTCAATTTTTTCCAGATATTGAACCAGAACAAGCAGTTGTTCAAATTCTTTCAAGGGGCGACCTGTCTGCTTCAGAAAAAAATTCTTTAGTGAAAGATACAGAGGCTTCAATTTCTAATTTAAATGGCGTAGATATAAACTTTGCTAAAACGGGCGCTGACGGCAGGACTAAAGATCTCGTAGGTTCGGTGCGAACCATTTTCTCTGATTGGGATGAACGTGAAACAGCCGCTGATTTAATGGAAAGCATGAGAAGGAGTGTTAAATTTTTAGAAGGCGCTAACATAAACATAGTAGCACAGAAGGAAGGCCCGGGAGGTCAAGGAAAGCCAGTAAGAATTGAAATTACAGGCACTGACTTTGATCAATTGAACAAAGCGTTATTTGTTATTAGACAGAAAATGAACAAAATAGATGGTTTTATTGATATTTCAGATAACTTGCCGGCTCCTGGCTTAGAATGGAATTTAAATATCGATAGAGAAATAGCAGCAAGACATGGTGTTACAGTTGCTAGTTTGGGCACAATGGTAAAGTTACTTACCAAGGGAGTAAAGGTTTCAGATTACAGGCCGGACGATACAGACGAAGAGCTTGAGGTGTTTTTGAGATATATAAAGTCTGAAAGAAATTTAGATAGATTGCAGGAATTAAGAGTTCCTACATCCGACGGGAGATATGTACCGTTGTCCGTATTCGCTGAACTTACGCCAGAAAAAAAAGGAGGTACCATATCTCGTCTAGATGGAAACAGACTTCGATCTATCGAAGCAAATGTGAAGGAAGGAATGCAAGCACCGTTTTTAATTGAAAAACTTAAGAGTGAAATAGAAAATGTAACTTTTCCAAAAAGCGTGAGTGTAAACTTTGCAGGTGAAGATGAAGATATCAAGGAAACACAAGCTTTTCTTGGGCAATCCCTAATTTTCTCTCTTGTGTTAATGTCAATTGTTTTAATGATCCAATTTAATTCAGCATGGCAAACTGTCGTAACGATGTCCGCAATCATTCTATCAACGGGCGGTATTTTCTTGTTACTCTTCTTGACAGAAAGACCTTTTGGTGTCGTTATGTCCATGCTTGGTCTGATTGCACTTGCAGGTATTGTTGTAAATAATAATATTGTTTTGATTGACACCTTTAATGAATATAGAAGAAAAGGACATAGTCATAGAGAAGCTGCTTACATGGCAGGACTTACAAGGTTTAGACCCGTTATACTGACAGCTATTACAACGATATTAGGCCTTGTTCCGATGGTCTTCAGTCTAACCATAAGATTTTCTGAACGAGATATACTTGTGGGAGCTCCTTCTTCTCAGTGGTGGGTTGATCTCTCTAGTACAATTGCTGGAGGGCTGACTTTTGCAACGTTCCTCACGCTAATAGCCACCCCAGCCTTGCTGGTGATCGGAAGGACATCAGTTTTCTCAATAAAAGAAAAATTTGTTACCCTTTTAAAAACAAAGCTTAGTACAAAAACTGTATCAACTTAGCGATGCCTTCTCTGCCTTTTTTGATTAAAGTTCACGTTTGGTAGTCGTTTAAACTTAAAAAGCTCTGGATGGGCGGAGCTGTTGTTTGGAAAGGAAGAGCCTTCTACAAAGTGTTTTTGAAAACTCGGCTCAACAGCAGTTTCAATTTTATGGACCTTTCTTACAAGCGAAGAGATTTCTCTCCTGGAGCTTACATCTAAAAGAGCGATTATAGCTCCAGCTCCTGCCGAGTTTCCGCTCGCCACAATTTGGCTGACTTGCGCATCAGGTACTAGACCAATAATTAAAGCATGTTCGGCAGATATCTGTGAGCCAAAAGCGCCTGCCAGAAAAATACTATCTATTCTGTTAACTCTGCTTTTTTCTAACAAAATTTTGCAGCTTGCATGGAGGGCTGCTTTAGCGAGTTGAATTGCTCTTACATCCATGTTGGTTATAGATAATGAAACTTTGTTATCACTATATAAGAGATAGGAATTTGTTCTTTCGGAACTAGTGCACCTATTTGAACCAGTTTGTGCCGCTGAACCAATTAATCCATTAGCATCTAGTAGCCCAGCTAAACGCATTTCTGCGACTGCTTCTATAATTCCGGATCCACAAATACCCGTTACTCCAACCCCAGATATGTTTTCCGAAAATTCTTTTTCATTAGACCATTGCTCACAACCTATAACTTTAAAACGTGGTTCTTTGGTAATTGGATCTATGCGAACTCGTTCAATAGCGCCAGGTGCTGCTCTTTGACCTGCTGAAATCTGTGCCCCTTCAAGTGCCGGACCAGTTGGGCAAGAACAAGCAAAAATTTCCTCGCCTTTGGCTAGAAGTATTTCGGCGTTAGTTCCAATGTCAATTAAAAGAGTAGTGGTATCTTTTAACTTTTGTGGTTGCTCTGCTATCAAAACAGATGCGGCGTCTGCACCAACGTGTCCTCCAATGCATGGCACTGTATAAACATAGCTTTCTGGATTTAGAATTATACCTATATCTTTTGATTTTATAGTGAGACTGTCTGAAAACACCAGAGGGAATGGGGCTTGGCCCAGTTCCTTCGGATTAATCCCAAGAAGAAGATGGTGCATAATGGGATTTGCAACAAAAACAATTTCAAAAACGCTATCTAGTTTGATCTCATATTTTTCTGCAATTTTTCTTGTAAGCTCATTTATACCCTGTATGACTGAATTATTTAAAGTTGCTAAACCTTTTTCTTCCATCATACAATATGAAACTCTGCTCATGACGTCTTCACCATACCTTATCTGGGGATTCATTATACCCATACTGCCAACAATTTTCCCTGAGTTTAAATCACAAAGAGTGGCTGCAATTGAGGTTGAACCTAAATCAATTGCTACTCCAAATGCTGGTATCTCGGAATATCCAGAGTGAATGTCTACAATTTCTGGAACAGTGTTTTCTTTATAATATAGTAAAACCGTAATTCCCCAATTACCTCTCCTCAATTTCTCCTGTAAATCTTTGAGAACACGAACACTGCATGTAACTCCTTGAATACTCCAATCATCCTTCAAACTAATTTTTAGACGTTCAAAGTCGCTCTCAAGAGAGTCAAGTTGTGGCTCAGAGACCTGAACATAAAAGGCTTTTACCGACGAATTAAGAGAGAAATCGCGCAAACTGGTTTCTTTTTTTATAATTTGTTTATGAATTTGACTATCCTCAGGCACATCTACCACTAAATCACCGAGAATTTTTGTTTGGCATCCAAGCCTTCTCTCCTCAGATAAATGAAATTTATTTCTATAGATGATCTCAGTTTCGTTTTTTTCTGACACGCTTGTTTCTTTGGAACGAATATTTAATTTGTTAAATTCTCCAAAAGTAAGCTCTACTTGACATTTTGAGCACCTGCCCCGCGCACCACAGATGCTGTTTAAGTCTACAGAAAGTTTTTGGGCAGCCTCAAGTATAGTTGTTCCTTTTTTTACACGCCCCCTTATTCCTGAGGGTGTGAATACAATAGTCGCTAAAGAATTTCTGGTTTCCATTTAATAATCTTATACTCTTTGCCGACGTCTTCTTAAAGTTCTCGCGCCAACGCCCCCGTCTTCCACAACTCTATTATTTCTGATCCAGTTTGCCCCATTAGGATCATGGTTCATTAAAAAGTCTGCTGACCTTATGGCATTAATTTCATTTTCATTAGTAGGATTCATTATCGCACTTGTTAGGCCAGAACAAATAGCCATCGACAAATAAGAAGCATTAATTCCATGTCTATTAGGCAGTCCAAAAGAAATATTAGATGCTCCACAAGTTGAGTTAACACCTATTTCACGAAGTTTTTTAACTAAGTCAAAAACTTGCAAACCAGCAGTCGCCATAGCACCAATAGGCATAACTAAAGGATCTACAACAATATCACTCTTGGGTATTCCATAATCAGCAGCTCTATTAATTATTTTTTTTGCTACTTGAAAACGTACTTCTGGATTTTCAGATATTCCTGTATCGTCGTTAGATATGGCAACAACCGGTACATTATACTTTTTGACTAGTGGAAGAATTGTCTCCAATCTATCTTCTTCGCCTGTAACTGAATTAAGAAGAGGACGTCCCTTTGCCGCCTCGAGACCAGCTTCTAAAGCAGCAGGTACGGAACTATCTATACAAATTGGAACATCTGTCAAACTTTGAACTAAGTTAATTAATTTTTTAATTAACGGTGGTTCCGTGATGTTAGGATCAGGGTTATCATTATAAACAACACCAGCATTTACATCGAGGATATGAGCACCACATTTAACTTGATTGAGTGCGTCCTTTTCTACAGTGGAAAAATCCTCGTTTTGTAGCTCTAGTGAAAGCTTTTTCCTCCCTGTAGGATTTATTCTTTCTCCAATAATACAAAAAGGTTCATCAAAACCAATTTTTACTGTTTTGGATGATGACTCAATTATTGTGACACTCATTTTTCCTCCTAAGCGGGTACACCTATATTTCTTGCAAAAGCTGCACTAGCTTCTATTCCTCCCAAAGGAAAAAAATGCAACGAGTGTACATTTCTAAAAAGCTTGTTTTTTTTGCATGAATTTAAAGTATCGACCATCTCTCTCGGTTCAAAAGGTAATAATAGTTTAGTTAAATCCTTAGCTCTATTTTTTAAGACTGATATTGAGGGTCCAACTCCACACATAATCGCATACTTAATTAGGGTTTGCAGTCTTGTTGGTCCAGCCAGGCCTAAGCTTATCGGTAAATCAATTTTTTCTCTTTCAAGTACTTTTAACCATTCTATGACAGGCTGAAGATCGAAACAAAATTGAGTGGTTATTCCAATTTTCAATTTTGTTTTTAGTGCAAATTTTTGCTTTGCCCTAAGGGCGTTAATAGTTTTTTCTAGAGTCCCATCTTTATCAATGTCTTTATTCCCCTCTGGATGGCCTGCAATTTGAATTTTTTCAAATGCATGTTTTTCAAAGATCCCCGTTTCTAACATTTGAATGGAATTAAATAGCGCTCCTTTTGGGTTTTTCCCATTTCCTGCGAGCAATAAACTTTGATTAACGCCTAAAGACGAATACTCTTTAACCCAATCTTCAAGTTCACCTGTGTTATGGATAATTCTTGCCGGGATATGAGGCATTGGGGCCATTCCCTCAGATATTAATCTTTTACAGGTAAAAAACATTTCTTCGATCGGTGTATCTTCTAAATGCGCCACATAAACTGTTGTTTTCTTTGGCAGTATTCTTCGGAAGTCATCAATTTTTTTTGCTGTTCTAGGCATAACCTCTATTGAAAAAGTCGTGGGGTCATTTGTTAAGATTTTTGTGTCCATTAAGATAATCCCCCATTTTCAATAAGATCATTTAATTTCTTTTTGTCATAGTCAATTTCAAATCTTTTATTCTCTTTGCTAATTATGTCTTCTAACGAACCTTCACGTTTAATGGGAGTCGTTTTTCTCCATTCCTTTAAATAAGAATCTGTATCAGTAAAATTTAGTTTCATAGCGCATTTATCGATGGCTTTTTCGAAGCGATCAGGCAGTTTTACTTTTTTTGCTTTACGCCCTTTACCTACAATAAATTGAGCAGGAATATCTCTCCAAAAAATATAAACAACTTGCTGAAAAGGCATCTATTTTTATTCCTGTAAAAAGTTTTTATTGAGTTATCAGTTGCCTAATCATATAAGCAACTACATGTTGCTATAAAAGTTTATTTTTTTCCACTTGTTTTTAAAAAAAGATGAGAAATTTGAAGGTAAAAGTAAAGTCTGCTAAAGGAAGATCTATCTCCTCCACAAGGTGGCTTCAGAGACAACTTAATGATCCTTTTGTAAAAGAGGCAAAATTGCAAGGATTTAGGTCTCGTTCAGCCTTTAAATTAATAGAAATTAATAATAAATTTAATTTACTTAAAAAAGGACATAATGTTTTAGACTTAGGATGCGCTCCGGGTGGGTGGTGTCAAGTTGCTGCTCAAAAGGTAGGTGTGGAATCGTATGGAGAGCTGGTTGTTGGACTAGACCTAAAGTCATGTGAACCAATTGTAGGGGTGAATTTTGTTGAAATAGATTTTTTGGATGAAACGCAATTTTTGAAGTTTGAAAATTCCTTAGATACAAAATTTAATGTTATCCTTTCTGACATGGCCCCAAATTCTACAGGTCATAAAAAAACCGACAACCTTCAGATTATGTCACTTGTTGAGGCCGCATCAGACTTTGCTATTAAATATTTGAAACAAGATGGGTGTTTTGTAGCGAAGGTATTAGATGCTGGTCCAGGTCCAGATATTCAAAGACTGGTTAACAAAAAATTTGAAAAAGTAATTAATTTTAAGCCCAAAGCCAGTAGGTCCGACTCTTCAGAGAGATACTTAGTCGCTATTGGATATAAACAATAAGGATAAATGAAATGCAAATAAAGGAGGCCTTAACGTTTGATGACATACTGTTAGTACCTAATAAGTCAAATATCTTGCCAAATGAGGCAGATACTAAGACCATGATAACGAGTAGCATCTCTCTTAATAGCCCAATTATGTCATCAGCTATGGATACTGTAACTGAGTCAAAAATGGCAATCGCTCTGGCTCAATATGGGGGAATAGGAGTTATTCATAGGAATTTAAAGATAAAAGAACAGGTTGCTTGCGTTAATGACGTTAAGAGATTTGAAAGTGCTATTGTCTATAACCCCATAACCTTGAGAGAAAATCAAAAATTGAGTGACGCTAAAGATCTACAAAAGAAATTGAACATTACTGGTTTTCCAGTAGTGAATGAAAAAAATATTTTAAAAGGTATTCTAACAAATAGGGATATGAGGTTTGTGGAAAATTTAGAAACGCCGGTTAGTGAAATGATGACTGACACTAATTTGGCAATCGTTAATGAGCCTGTGAATAACAAAAAAGCACGATCAATTTTGTCTGAACGCAGAATAGAAAAACTTTTAATCATAAATAAACATAATGAATTGGTTGGCTTGATGACTGTTAAAGATCTTGAGAATTCTGTCTTAAACCCTCTTGCAACAAAGGACGCACTAGGTAGGCTAAGGGTTGGCGCAGCTTCAACTGTTGGTCAGAAGGGACTTCAGCGGTCAATGGCTCTAATTGAAGCTGGAGCGGACTTCATCGTAATTGATACTGCTCATGGACATTCTTCACATGTACTGAAATCAGTAGAGGAGCTTAGAAACAAATTTCCAGATATTGATATTGTAGCAGGAAATGTTGCAACTAAGGAGGCAACAAGAGCACTTATTAAAGTAGGGGCTGACGCAGTGAAGGTAGGCATTGGTCCTGGCTCAATCTGTACGACTAGAATAGTAGCGGGTGTAGGAGTTCCCCAATTTACCGCTCTCCTTGAGTGTGCTGAAGAAGCTGATAAGCATGGCAAGGTTATAATAGCTGATGGTGGAATTAAGTATTCAGGTGATTTTGCTAAAGCGATAGCTGCGGGTGCTTCGTGTGTAATGGTGGGGTCACTATTAGCTGGTACAGATGAAGCACCGGGAGAAGTATTATATTACCAAGGAAGAAGCGTTAAAAACTATCGTGGCATGGGCTCTGTCGGAGCTATGGCACGAGGATCGGCTGATCGATACTTTCAAAAGGAGGTTGAAGCCGACAAACTTATCCCGGAGGGAATAGAGGGTCACGTGCCGTATAAAGGACCAGTAGGAAAAGTTCTTCATCAGCTTCTTGGAGGCCTTAAGGCTGCAATGGGTTATACTGGAAATCAGACAATCGTCTCTATGAGAAAAAATTGTTCATTTGTTAAGATAACAAATGCTGGGCTTCGAGAAAGTCATGTTCATGACGTGAGTATAACGAGACAAGCCCCAAATTACTTTTCAAGTTGAAATGAGACAGGACGCTCGAGCTAATGCAGCTATCTCAATCTTAGATAACTTTTTAGTTGGTCAAAACCTTAACTCTATTCTTTTAATATGGACAAAAAATAATCGGTATGCCGGATCTAGTGACAGAGAGGCAATACGAAATATAGTTTTTGATGTTCTGAGGGTGAAAAAGACATTAACATCTGTTTTAGAGAAAGAAAAACAACCGATAAATGGTAGAGCTCTTGTTTTTCTCCATTCAGTTTTTTATGCGCTAAATTTAAATGATATTTTTACTGGGCGAGAATATGGTCCCGAAAAACTTACTATTTTTGAAAAAGAGTTTTCAAAAATTTCAAAGGAAAATATTAATAGATGTTTTGGAATTACTAATAATATTCCTGATTTTTTGATAGCTGAATTTAAGAGATCTCTTGGAAAAAAGTTTGAAAAAGTCATGCGCTTTTTGGAAAAGCGAGCCCCAATTTCAATACGTGTTAATCCTCTAAAGTCAGATATTTCATCATTATTAGAGTGTCTATCGTTAGAGGGAATAGAGGGAAAAAAATCTAAAAGAGTAAGGTATGGAATAGATATTATTGGCAACCCCCGTCGTCTTACTCAAATACAAGCTTTCAAAGATGGATGTTTTGAGGTGCAAGACCTCCACTCGCAGAAAATAATCGAAGACTTGCCGTTGAATGAGCATACAAAGATTTTAGATTATTGTGCAGGCGCAGGCGGAAAAATACTGAGCATTGCATGCTCATTAAAAGGAAATGGAAAATTTTATATCCACGATATCGATGAAAGAAAGTTAAAAGAGGCTTACTTAAGGGCTAAGAGAGCAGGGGTAAAATTGAAAAGGCTTGAAGCCAAAAATTTGCAAAAGTACTGCTGTAGCTTTGATTACATTTTAGCTGATGTGCCCTGCAGTGGCTCTGGGGCGTGGAGAAGAAATCCTCAGCAAAAATGGAGAATTACTCCCGAGTCGCTGAAAGAAATTTTAACTAAACAAATTGTGATTTTAAATGAGGCTAAAGATCTTTTAAAAAAAAATGGATATATCTTCTATATAACTTGTTCTCTTTTAAAAATAGAAAATGAGGAAATTATACAAAAATTCTTAATAGAGAATAAATATTTTAGGCTTGTTAACAAAAAAAACACAACAATTGACAACTATGGAGATGGGTTTTTTTGCGCCGTGTTGCAAAAGAAAAATTAAAGTTGATATTAAATTTTTTTATGTTAGCCTATAAGAACAAAATAAGAACACTTAGACAAATAAAGTAGCTGTTCCACACTATATATGATAAAACAAGGGATTCTGTAAATGGAAAATTTAATAAATATCTCAGAAAGAAAAAATATGGATAAAGATAAAGCCTTGGACACCGCATTAGCTCAAATTGAAAGAAGTTTTGGCAAGGGATCAATTATGAAACTTGGGCAAGACAATCCAGTTATGGATATAGAGGCGGTATCTACTGGCTCTATTGGGTTAGACGTAGCTTTAGGCATTGGCGGGCTTCCTAAAGGAAGAATTATTGAGGTTTATGGGCCAGAAAGTTCAGGAAAAACAACTTTAGCTCTCCACGTGATCGCTCAGGAGCAAAAAAATGGCGGCATTTGTGCATTTGTTGATGCAGAGCATGCTCTTGATCCAAGTTATGCTAAAAAACTGGGCGTTAATTTAGATGATTTGCTTATCTCTCAACCTGATGCAGGTGAGCAAGCTTTAGAAATAACTGAAACACTTGTTAGATCTGGTGCTGTTTCTGTTGTCGTAGTAGATAGTGTTGCGGCATTGACGCCTAGATCCGAACTGGAAGGAGATATGGGGGATGCCCAAGTGGGTGCTCAAGCTAGGTTGATGAGTCAGGCAATGCGTAAGCTTACTGGGTCAATTAGTAGATCTAACTGCATGGTAATTTTTATAAATCAGATTAGAATGAAAATAGGTGTAATGTTTGGGAGTCCAGAAACAACAACAGGTGGAAATGCACTAAAATTCTATTCCTCAGTCAGGTTGGATATTCGTAGAATTGGTGCATTAAAAGACAGAGATGAAATCGTAGGAAATTCTACAAGAGTAAAGGTTGTGAAAAATAAAGTTGCACCACCTTTTAAACAAGTTGAATTTGATATTATGTATGGAGAAGGCATTTCAAAGACAGGCGAAATTATAGATCTTGGCGTAAAAGAGGGAATAATTGAAAAATCGGGCGCTTGGTTTTCTTACGGAGATGAACGTATAGGACAAGGTCGAGAAAACGCAAAAATGTATCTAAAGGAAAACGAGAATATCTGTAATGAAATAGAAGAAAAGATAAGAAAATCTTACAGTATTAATGATGACGAAATAGTAGACGAGGCACAAGACCAAGCCGAGTAAATTTTGTTATTATAGAGTTTAAAAAGTTTTAAAAAGCTGTATGTTAGGATCAGTAAAAAAACTACTTCGGATTACTGATGCTTTTAAAAGATATAAGGGAAACATTTGTTAATTTTTTTAAGTCGAATGATCACAAAGTAATTAAAAGTTCATCACTCGTACCAGATAACGATCCGACCCTGATGTTTACAAATTCGGGGATGGTACAATTTAAGAATTATTTTACCGGTACTGAGAAATCTAAAGTTAAGACAGCGGTTACATCTCAAAAATGTGTGCGTGCAGGTGGAAAGCATAATGATTTAGATAACGTTGGTTATACTGCGAGGCACCATACTTTTTTTGAAATGCTTGGTAACTTTTCTTTCGGGGATTATTTCAAGGAAGAAGCAATAAGTTTGGCATGGCAGTTATTAACACAAGAATTTAAGTTACCTAAAGAAAAATTACTGGTGACAGTTTTTCATAAAGATCTCGAGGCAATAAATCTTTGGAAAAAATGTGCCAACCTTTCAGATGATAAAATCATTAAAATCTCTACAAGTGATAATTTTTGGAGTATGGGTCCTGTAGGGCCCTGCGGTCCTTGCTCAGAAATTTTTTATGATCATGGCCCATCTGTTTCAGGCGGTCCTCCTGGATCTCCTGATGAAGATGGTGATCGTTTTGTAGAAATCTGGAATCTCGTTTTTATGCAATATGAGCAAATGTCCGATGGCACAAGGATTGATTTGCCAAAACCATCTATTGATACTGGAATGGGTTTGGAAAGAATTGCAGCAGTTCTACAAGGAAAGCATGATAACTACGATACTGACCTGTTTAAAAAGCTTATTGAGAAATCTGCTGATTTTTCTAATACAGATCCGTATGGGAATAAAAATATTCATCACAGGGTAATATCGGATCACTTAAGATCTGCGTCGTTTTTGATTGCTGATGGCGTTATGCCCTCTAATGAGGGTAGAGGGTATGTTCTTAGAAGGATTATGAGACGAGCAATGAGGCATTGCCACTTACTGGGTTGTGAAGAACCTCACCTTTATAAAATTTTCCCGTCTCTACTGCAGCAAATGGGCGATGCTTTCCCTGAACTTATTGAGAGAAAAAGCCTTATCGAAAATGCTCTGAAGGAAGAAGAGACACGTTTCAAACTTACTTTGGAGAGGGGCTTGAAATTATTAAATGAGGAGCTGGCTACTCTTAAAGATAAAAAACTTTTTTCTGGCGAGGTAGCTTTCAAATTATATGATACTTATGGTTTTCCATTAGACTTAACAGAAGATGTTTTAAGAGAAAGCAATAAAAGAGTAGATATAAAAACATTTGACACGAAGATGAATGAGCAGCGTGATAAGGCTCGTGCATCTTGGATTGGATCGGGAGATGAGTCGGAGGAAAAAATATGGGCTGATTTAAGATCGAAAGAAGATGCTACGGAATTTCTAGGTTATGAAAGGGAGAGAAGCCAGGGCCTGATTACCAAGCTTATTAAAGATGGAAAATATATAGAAAAATTATCTCAAGATGAAGTTGGCGTTATAATTATGAACCAGACTTGCTTTTATGGGGAGTCTGGAGGTCAGGTAGGAGATCAAGGACAAATACGAGGTATTAGCGGATTAGGTAAAGTGATAGATACAAAGAGGGTTGGGCAAATTTTTGTACATTTTGTTCAGGTACAAAAGGGTTATTTTGAGGTAGGTAATAATTTAGAACAGCTTATAAATACAGATCTAAGGCTTGATATTAAAAGAAATCACTCTGGAACTCACTTAGTTCATGAAGCGCTTAGAAGAATAGTAGGAGAACATGTTGCTCAGAGAGGCTCCCTTAATAATGCTGATCGGCTGAGGTTTGACTTTAGTCATGATAAACCTGTTACAGAGGAACAAATCTTTCTAGTCGAGCAGTTAGTTAATAAGCACATTAGGGAAAATACGCCAGTTATTACTGAAATAATGCAATTAGAGAGTGCAAAAAAACAAGGAGCTAGGGCTTTATTTGGTGAAAAGTATGGTGACAATGTAAGAGTTGTTAAAATGTCGCCAGAAGATAAAAGTCATTTCTCAATAGAATTATGTGGTGGCACTCATGTTGACTCAACTGGTGATATTGGATTTTTGAAAATTATAGGAGAGAGTGCTTCGTCATCTGGAGTACGTAGGCTGGAAGCGGTTACAGGAAAAAAAGTTGTAGACTTTATCGAAAATATTCAAGTTGTGAATAACAGAGTTTCGTCTCTCTTAAATGTTAGCACGGAAAATTTAGTTGAAAGAGTCAATAGTCTTTTGGAAGAGAAAAAAAGGCTGGAGCAAAAAAATACAGAGCTAAATAGAGCTCTGATTAGTGGCGAGGGTGAACAAGAAAGTAAAAACCTGGAAAAGATAGGAAAAAATATAATTTTTTCAGGAAAAGTTGTTAAAGACATACCTAGCAAGGACTTAAGGACGTTTGTAGATAATATTAAGAAAAAAAATAAAAATGTAATTGCCGTGCTTTTATCAAAAGTTGGCGCCAAGGTACAAATAGCCGTAGGTATTTCTGATACTCTAGTTGAAAGGGTCTCGGCGGTTGATCTAGTTAAAATTCTATCCTTAAAAACAGGAGGCAAGGGCGGCGGAGGCAGACCTGATTTTGCTCAAGGCGGAGGTACTGATCCTGATCAGGCTGATCAAGCTTTGTTGTACTTAAAATCATATTTAAATGGTGCTCTATCTGGTGATTAGATATTTATTTCAGATAATTTATTTTCGAGATTTGAGTTAACTTTTTCAAGAAACTCTTCTGTTGACAACCACTTTTGGTCTTCACCAACAAGCATAGCAAGATCTTTAGTCATATCACCCTTTTCTACTGTCTCAATCACTACTTCTTCTAGAGATTCTGCAAAAGTAGCTAACCGTGAGTTTTGGTCAAGCTTCGCTCTGTGTTTAAGACCACCGGTCCAAGCGTATATAGAAGCTATGGAGTTTGTTGATGTTGCTTCTCCTCTTTGATGAGCTCTAAAGTGTCTTGTAACAGTACCATGAGCTGCCTCTGCCTCTACTATTTTTCCATCAGGTGTCATTAATTGGCTTGTCATAAGGCCAAGTGATCCGAAACCTTGCGCAACGGTATCAGACTGCACATCTCCATCATAGTTTTTACAAGCCCATACAAAACCTCCAGACCATTTCAGGGCACACGCAACCATATCGTCAATTAATCTATGTTCATAAATTATCCCAGCTTTTTTGAATTGAGTTTCGAATTCTTTTTCATATGTTTCCTGAAAGAGGTCTTTAAATCTTCCATCGTAAGTTTTCATTATTGTGTTTTTGGTTGAAAGATAAACGTCCCAATTCATTTTCAAGCCATAATTCATTGAAGCTCTCGCAAAATCAATAATGGATTGGTCCAAGTTATACATTCCCATTGCTATTCCAGATGATGGTGCATCGAACACTTCATGCTCAATTTGTTTTCCATCTTCGCCAACAAACTTCATAATTAACTTTCCTTTTCCGGGAAACTTAAAATCGGTAGCTCTGTACTGGTCACCGTAAGCATGTCTTCCAACAATTATTGGCTTTTTCCAACCGGGCACCAAGCGGGGAACATTGTTACAAATTATTGGTGCTCTGAAGACTACACCTCCTAAAATATTTCTAATAGTTCCATTAGGAGACTTCCACATTTTCTTTAAATTAAACTCTTCAACTCTTGCTTCGTCTGGAGTAATGGTCGCACATTTTACAGCAACGCCGTGCTTAAGAGTTGCATTGGCTGCTTGAATTGTAACATTATCATCTGTTCGATCTCTTTCCTCTATACCAAGGTCATAATATTCCAAGGGAATATCTAAGTAAGGAAGTATCAATCTATTTTTAATGAAATCCCATATAATCCTGGTCATTTCGTCGCCATCCATTTCGACAACGGTGTTTTCTACTTTTATTTTAGACATTGATCTACTCTATTATTTAAACTTAAGAATGCTACGTGGTTAAGGTTTATGGGAATCTTAATCGGTGTTCAACTGTTTTTTCTTCTATATTTGAGAAATATTCGTTAATTTTAAATGTGGAAAATTCAATGCAAAAGCTAAATCCAGTCTTCATACTGGTTAATCCTCAAATGGCAGAAAATATTGGTGCAGCGGCGAGGGCGATGCTAAATTTTGGTTTCTTAAACTTGAGACTAGTGAAGCCTAGAGAAAATCACCTCTCTGATAGAGCTTTAGCAATGGCTGCTGGTGCAGGTAGGGTTCTTGATAATGCTCAAGTATTTGAAAATATAGCGGATGCCTGCAAGGATCTAAATGAAGTTTTAGCTACCAGTGCTCGCGATAGATATAAGTATAAGGATGTCATAGATCCAATAATGGGATGTAATAAAATTTTTCAAAGCTGTATCAGTGGATTTAAAGTGGGCATTCTGTTTGGCGGCGAAAGAGCAGGCCTATCTAACGAAGATTTATTTTTGGCTAAAAAACTTATTAGAATACCATCCAACCCTAGTTTTAGTTCTTTAAACCTTGCTCAGAGTGTTTTGTTGATATCCTATCAACTAAATGTTTGTTCTTTCAAAAAAAATGAAAAAAATTCTCAGAAAAATGGACCAATATTAAAAGCTAATTATGAAGAAATGCAGGCTTTTGCTACGAGATTAGAAACCGAATTGGATAAAAAAAAATTTTTTTATCCAGAAGGTAAAAAGAAAAGAATGAAGACTAGGTTAAAAAAACTAATTTATGGCCTCGAATTGAATAAAGAAGACGTTAAAATTTTCCATGGAGTTTTAAAGGCTCTTATTAAAAAAAGCTAGTTTTCATTGAGTTATTTTCTTTTCTGTGTTTTTGATCTAGTTTATAGGCATAAGAAATACAAGAATTCGATTTATGACTAAAAATAGAAAATTATTCGAGGAGATAGATGAAAGATCAGATAATACTAAAACAAGTTCAATAGAAACCTCCTCAATTGAACAATCGTCTTGGTTAAGAATCTGGCTTTGGACTCTATTGATATCTCTAATAAGTCTTATCTTAGTGGGAGGCTGGACTCGTTTAACGGACTCTGGCCTATCTATAGTTGAGTGGAAACCTATTACAGGTATGATCCCCCCTTTTAACTCCGAAGGATGGCTTGTTGAGTTTGAAAAATACAAAAGCATTCCAGAATTTGAATTAGTTAATTTCGATATAACCATGGACGAATTTAAATTTATTTATTGGTGGGAGTGGGGGCATAGACAGTTAGCGAGGTTTATCGGACTTGTTTGGTTTGCGGGATTTCTTATATTGTGGATGATGAAGCAAATTCCCGAGAGATGGACCCTTTATTTTGTTGGTATAGGGGCACTCGGTGCTTTGCAAGCATTTTTGGGATGGTGGATGGTATCTTCTGGATTAGATGGGCAAGTAGTGGATGTTTTTTCATATAGATTGGCTATCCACTTAACTATGGCGTTTATTATCCTTGCTCTGATATTTTGGGCTATTTTGTTTCACTCTGAAAACTCAGCGAGGATATTTGAGTCTAGAAGACACCGGAATAAAGTTTCTGTAAATATTTTAGCTGGTCTAGGTATACTATGTTATGTGCAGCTAGCTCTGGGAGCACTAGTAGCAGGTATCGATGCTGGAAGATCTTATAATGATTGGCCTAAAATGAATGGAAACTGGATACCCGTCGATTTGTTCGAGTATGAGCCTTTAATAGTCAATTTTTTTGAAAACTCCGGTCTTGTTCAGTTTAACCATAGATTAACTGCTTATTTACTCTTTATTGTGGTAAGTATTATTTGGTGGGCTTATAGAAGCAACCCTTATTTAAAAATAAGAGTAGCCGCTAATTACTTAATGATTATCGTTGTAGTTCAGATGTTTCTAGGAATTATTACGGTTTTGTACAGCGCACCTCTCTCTCTAGCGAGCTTACATCAATTTACCGCCATTCTCCTTATACTTGCCTACATTAATTTATTTTTTAATACCTACTATCCAGTAAGCCAAAAAATTTAATCCTTAAATTTATTTATTTAGATCCTATCAACTCTTTTTGTTGAGAAAATCGTTCATTCCCTGATTAGTTTCTTTATACAGCAAATTTTCGACTATGACGCTTGATGCATAGGAATAGGCATGATCTATTTCCATTTCAGCTTGTTTATAAAATGCCTTTTTCCCAATCTTGACGGCTAGTGAGAGTTTTGATGCGATCTTTTCGGCTATTTCTAGAGAACAATTACCCAGATCTTTAGTGTTAGCCACCTTGTTTATTAGCCCTAGTTCCTCTGCTTGGAATGGATCTAAAAAATCTCCGGTAGTGAGCATTTCGAATGCTTTTTTTCTGGTGATGTTTCTAGAAAGAGCGACCATTGGAGTTGAGCAGAAAAGTCCTATATCCACTCCATTTACCCCAAACGACGCCTCTTCTGATGCGACGGCAATGTCACACGTCGCTACTAATTGACAACCCGCAGCCGCAGCTACTCCTTGCACCTCGGCTATTACAGGTTGTGGTAACTCTCGAATAAGCTTCATAACATGCGTGCATTTTGACAATAATTTTTCAAAGTAGGCTTTACCTCCATCGTTTTCAAGAGCTCTTTTTTCCTGCATTTCCTTAAGGTCATGACCTGGGCAGAAAGCTCTTCCTGATGCTTTGATAATAACTGACTTGATCTTTTTAGATTTTTCAATTTCTTCCAAGTTTAACTTCAGGGCCTCTAGCATGGCCTCTGAAAGAGCATTCAAGTTTTTTGGCGAATTTAATGTCAAAATTCCTATTTCATTCTGATCTGATCTTAATAAAATATCATCCATTTTAATTTTCCGCTATTTACTAGTGTTTTCTTAAATATTATTAAGAGTATAATAACACGAAAATATATATAAAATATGAATAATGTGAAAAAAATGAAAAGTGTCGACGATTTAACAGCATATTTTGACAAAGTTTTTTTTCAAAAAGCCTCGAGGTTTGAGTTTTTGGAAATAGATGATGGGCACTCACTTGTGAGGTTAAGTCCTAAAAAACAAGATTTGAGACCAGGAAACACTGTCTCGGGACCGGTGATGTTTGAGATAGCAGATTGTGCATTTTATGCGGCGATTCTTTTTAAAGATCCTGACCCGATGTCAGTCACAGTAAATTGTTCAATGAACTTTTTTAAAAAACCTAATATTAGCGATTTGTTTGCTAAAGCCACTATATTGAAATTCGGACAAAAGTTAGTAGTAGGAGAGGTGACAATATATTCTGGAACACTAAAGAATAGTGTTGCACAGGCAATGATGACTTATGCTAGACCTGTAAAAAAGTGATTTTGCTAAAAATAAAGACAAACATGACACTTTGCTATTGACCTAGGAGATTAATCGGTTAAAAGTTTAGACGATTTTAGGATATTTTTATGAAAACCTTTTCAATAAAGCCCTCTGAGATACAGAAAAACTGGATTTTAATAGATGCTAATGGCGTAGTTTTGGGACGCTTGGCTGCTAAGATCGCCGCTATCCTCAGAGGAAAAGAAAAGCCTACATATACCCCTCATATGGATATGGGTGATAACGTAATAGTGATAAACGCTGAGAAGGTACATTTAACTGGAAATAAGAGAGACACTAAAACATATTACTGGCATACGGGTTATCCAGGCGGAATTAAATCTAGAGTAGCTAGTGATATGTTAGACGGTAAGTTTCCCGAAAGAGTTATTGAAAAAGCAGTAAAACGCATGTTACCGGGTGGTCCTTTATCGAGAAAGCAAATGACAAACTTGAGAATTTATAAGGGGGAAAGCCATCCACATGAGGCTCAAAGCCCAGAGATATTTAATATAAAAGATATTAATGAAAAAAATACTAGGAGAGTTAGATAATGGCTGAAGTTGAGGAAGTAGCAAGTACACCAACTAGTGAAAATAATGAAGAGCCAAAACTTGATAGCCTAGGAAGAGCCTATTCCACTGGGAAAAGGAAAGATGCCGTTGCTAGAGTATGGATAAAGAAAGGTAGTGGTAAAATAACGGTTAACAAAAAGCCAGTGAATGAATATTTTGCTCGACCAACCTTGCAAATGATTATTCAACAAGCATTTTCGGTTACTAGTGTAGAAAATCAATTTGATGTAATGGCCACTGTAAAGGGCGGAGGTCTTTCCGGGCAAGCAGGTGCTGTGAGACATGGATTATCAAAAGCTCTCACTCTGTTTGATGGAGAATTACGGTCAGCTTTAAAGGCTGCTGGATTTCTAACCAGAGACAGCAGAGTTGTTGAACGTAAAAAATATGGTAAGCCAAAAGCTAGAAGGTCTTTTCAGTTTTCGAAGCGCTGATTTTTTCACGCTACAGTTTTTAATAAAATCTTACAAAATAAGCGCTTCGTTTTTAAGTGTTTTTTCTGTGATTACATTTTCGATAATCGCTTTATTTTATTGAATGCGTTTGCTACGCTGAAACCAAAAGAGTTACGGAGTCGTTTCAGATTCACAAAAAATGCGATGGTAGAAAATACTTTTCAATACTCAGAAAGCAAAAGACATTGAGTTGGCTTCTGAAATGATTACTCACTTACAAGATGGCACTCTTGATGAAAAAGCTGTCGCTTCTGTACTAAAGAATATAGCGACTAATAAATGAGAAGTCAGTGGGAAATTCTGAATGAGTGGGCAGAGGAACAAAACCTAGAGAAGGCAATAGAGTCCGTTCATCATGATTACATGTTTGTGACTGATTATGGATTGGGAAATCGGGAAGAGTGGATAATGCAATTAAAAACAGAGTTTAATAGTGGTACATTTGAAGCATCTGACAGAAAGTTGTTATTAGAAAATGAAACAATACTTGTTTGGAAAGGCACGAGACATATTGATGGGACTAAATATCGTTCAACTGTTTCATCATTAATAAGAGATGGTAAGATTTGGAGAACGATGGTGAACAGAGTGCCCCAGAAAGATTAATAACATCTAAAAACACACTGTAGTTAAAGTACAGTTATCTTTCTTTGTTTAAAAAAACATGCTTTATAACCATGTCTCCTGACAATCTGAAATTCTCCTTAACAAGATATTTTAGTTTGCCTGATGTACGACTTTCAGCAAGACTGCGCGCTTCTTCGTTGGGATAAACTGAAACGCCCACACAGCTTGTTTCAGTGGTTTTAATCATCAACAGCATTTCAGCATCGGGGTACAGATTTGGACTGTCTCTTTCGTACGTTTCCAGAAAATCTTTCATAGCCTCTTTTGTTTCAAAATCCATCGATACAACGTTAGTAGGTGTCATTCTTAAATTTCCTTTTTTCTTACTTATTCTTCGATAGGAACTCTATTAATTATAGTTCTCCATGGTTTCCCATCTCTAAAGTGTGTTGTATTTATTGATAGGATCAACTGTCCCTCGCGAACAAACGTTTGTTCAAACACAACAAGGTGCTCATTCTCTAATAGACATTTAGCATTATTGTGTAGGGTGACGGTACCGTCACGAAAGTTTTTTTCAGTCATGTTAAGCCAATCGTCTTTAGTTAGCATTTCAAAATCTGCAACAAATATATAATCAGGGTGTATCCATTCCTTAATAGCATTCAGATCCTTGTTACGCATATTTTTAAATATTGTATCAAAATAAGTCATGAAATGTCCTTCAACTTTACAAAACAAAATATTTTATTAACGTTCATTTTATCAAAAAGTTCAAATATTGTATGTTAAAACCGCTTTAATGTATTCAGGAGTAGTTAAAAATGAATAAAAAAAAACTAAAGCTTAAGCACTATATCGCGACACACACGTTTCATTCTGCAAAGGTAAGAAAAGAGTTTCGAGAAGTAAATAGTCACCGAAAAAAGAATTCAGATTGGTTCGGGAATGAAAGTAACGAATTAAAACAAAGCTTCTTTAAGCTCTTAAAAGACAGAGCACTAGTCGAGGGAGACTTTAATAGCAACTTTGAGGTATCAGATTATGCGCTGCTTTACCAAATGTTTTATGGACGTGGAGATTTCTTTTTCTGCCATTGGTTTGCGGTAGATGAGCAAACTATAATTGACAGACTCTCTTCTAATGGTGGTGATCAGTTTTTTGCAACGATGGCAACTCAAATTGACGCTCCAAGAGTAAACGTCCAAGTGATGCATTCTTATTTGGAAAAACTCAAGTAAATATTAGCCCTTTTAAAATTTCAACTGCATTGCTCATTTCTCTCCAAATTTTTTCGTCTTTCTACATTTGAACTTGAATAACTCGATAGCTTTTTTCATGAACTTTAATGTTGTAGCTATATGTCATCATATCTTTGTCTTCATACAAAATTGTGGATTAATAATAGTGATTTTTCTTGTAAATTCTTTTCTCATGAACTCTACATGTTCATCTCTATTTACAGGTGTATTATCTTTTAAATAGAGGTAATCAGCATGAAATATATTATCTAAATTAGGGATTTGACCTTTTTCAATAGAGGTATTAGTTTGTATCAACAGTTCATATTTCTCTCTAATATCAAGCTACCTTCTCTAAATTTCTACACACACTATTTCTGCATATGTTCATCGCTTTAGCAACTTTAGAAACAGACTTTAGTTCTGCGTAGAGCTTTTGAATCTCTGTTCTACCAATAGTCGCTTGTTTGAACTTATGAGCATTGCGTAATCTAGCTCTAGCAATACCTTCTTCTTATCCACTTCTTATTATCTTTCTCTCGAACTCAGCAAACGTACCAAGAATTTGAAGTAGCAGTTTATCTAAAACATTGTCACTAGAGACATCGAACTAAAGCTTCTCAGAAAGAAAAGGATGCTTGCGCCTTTCTATTTAATCTTAATCACGATTGTTTCTTAGTCTAATGATACGTTTACTCAATTTGCTTGTCATAGTGCTTGTAAAAGTTCTAAAGATTTTGAAAATTGGACAAAATCTGATTCTTTCAGGCTGGCTCATAAAAATGCAATGCTTGAAGAAATTACAAAAATTTAGATACAGAGGAAATAAAAAAGGTTTGAAAGGAGTATCTTTCTCGACAGGTGTCTTGATCCTGTTAATACTGACTCAAAAGAGATATGTTATTACTGAAAAGATATTGGGTATTATAGATATCAAAAATATTTTTCCTAATAAACTATTTGGATAAGACTAGGCTTTTATTTATCAAAAGTAACTCTCCTAAGGAATCCGACGGAACCAAAACACTTTCAACTAAATTTTTTTTTAATTCTTTAATATTTGTTTTTGTAATCCTTTTGCTAGCTTGTACGATTGTGTTTCCTCTAATAATTATGTCTTCCAAGCAAAGATCTCCAATTAGCTCTAAAGAAACTTTTTTCAACTGTGCTGATACCGCTTTTTTTTGTTTTACAAAATGACTTTCAGAGAGTATTTCCAATATCACTTTTTCATCACTTGTTCCATGATACTCCAAATAAATAACCTGAACATTTTTTAAATGACGCTTAATTGAATTTAAAATATCTATCTCACAGCCCTCAGTGTCTATCTTTAAAATGTCTATTCTTTTTTCTAGATTTTTTGACTCAAGGAATTTTCCTAGGTTTATCAAGTCAACTAACTCATATTTGTCTGATTTAGTCCAATCTTTAAAAATGGAGTTCCTGCCACCACTTTCTGAGTCAAGAAAGATTTTTGCTTTGGTATCTTTAAAATATGCTCCCTTCTTTATTCTTGTAATATTTTTAAAAGCCTCCGTGTTTTTTTGAAGCCATCTGAAGTTCATTTCGGTTGGCTCAAAAGAAAATATTCTTGCTTTGGGGTAATTGATAGCGAAAAACATACTTGTAGCACCTAAGTTTGCACCCACATCCATAATCAATTTTGGGTTGAAGTTTTCTACTACAGGATAAGTATAACCTAAAAGCATTTTTTTGAAGCTTTCTGTTTGTCTTTTTCCATTGATGGGATAATAAAAATTATAATTTACGTTATTTTTACTAAATTTTATTTTGTTCACAAGCATAGTAACCTCGAGTTTTAGCTTATATATAATTGTTGTCAATTGCTCCTTCGCAGAAAAAGGGTGCATAAAATATCTACCGGCTGTTGCTAAACAAGTATATGAGTACAAGTTAGTATTTTTGGTAAAAAGAAAGCTAGAAATACAGAGTATGAAAAAGGTGCTCTAATCTACATGCTGATGGTTTAAATGCTGAGGTTTATGAATGGATAAACAAAGATTGCACATATATGTCGGTAGATATATTAAAAATTCTAAGGGGTATTTGAAAAAAATTTTTATTTGTGTATTTGTTTCGAGTAATAGAAACTTACAATGTAGTTAATGTCAGATAAAGCAGGTATTTCTTAAAAGTGAAAACCCATAGGATTTCGCAAAAGTCTGTCAAGACACAATGCACGTTTTAAAATCGTCCTTAAAATAATAATGAAATCAATAATTTTCAGTCGTTTCAATTTCTGATCACTGATTTCTTCAAGCTGCAGTTTTATTATAATCAATATTAAACTACACTTAGTCGTATTTAAGTGCTTTTTTTTTGTGGGTCACATTTTCGATAATCGCTTTATCTTATTGAGGTCTTTTGTTACGATGAGCTACTAATAAATTACAGAGTCGTTTCAGATTCACAAAAAATGCAATGGTAGGAAATACATTTGAATTAGCATAAGTAATTTTATTCAATTTGTATTCAAGTTTTTCTGAAGATTTGCATTCTGTAATTACTGATTTTTTTTGTTTGTTTGGGCGCTGATGGTAACGGGGTATCTTTCTGGCTCATTCTAAGCCCAACCAATTATCTTATTATTAAAAATTTTTTTTGAGAGGATGAAAGATGGAGAAAGCATATAAAGAAAAATTTATGAGTGAAATTTGGAAAAAATATAATGCTTCAAAAGATGTTGAGTTTTTAGCGAAAGCTTGCGAACAGGCTCCTTTTTTTGGACAAAAAGAAATGGCACTTGAGATTGCTCGAATATTAAGATTGGTAAAGGAAAGTTAATAAGTAACATATCTGAGAGCACGGTTAAAAGTGCAATTGAAAGGGGAAAAAATGATTGATGATAAGGTAAGGCTCGTAAAACCTGGTAAAACTTATTTTGGGGCACAAGGTGTGGCGTACGGATCAGGTGCGTCAAGAAAAACTGCTGGATCAGAAAAAATTTGCATGAATATTTTACCTATGCCTTCAGGGGTGCATCCTGTGCCTCACGTGCATAAGGATATTGAAACAATTGCCTATTTACTTGAGGGAGAGTGCTCAGTCTTTCACGGGGAAAATTTAGAAAACGAAACGGTAGTTAAAAAGGGAGAACAAATATTTATTCCAGGTAATGTGCCTCATACACCGTTTAATCGTAGTGATAAAGAGTGTATATGGATAGTTGTTCATTCATCAGGTGATGATCAAGATGAATTAATTGCTATGCCTGAGCTTGAAAATGTTCTCTCAAAAATCAAAGGGAATAATAATAAAAAATGAAATGGGTGATCGTTTTCTATCAAATCATTGTTGCGCTGCCTGAAGGAGAAATTGTGTTCTCAGGATTAAATTTGGGAAATAAATTTGTAAAAACTGAGTTAAATCTTTCATACTCCTATGAATCAAAAAATGAGTGTGAAAAGAAATTAGTTTTATTTAAAGGAAAAAATAAAATTAGCTCAGTAGATACCTTTTATTCAAAAAGTGCAAAAATAGTAACAGGCCGTGAACCTCTAAGTGATAACAAAAGAGTGGTTGTAAATGCCTTCCAATGCATGCAAGTTAACTAATTTTTGTATTACCGATTACATTGTAGAGCTTTTTGTCTGGTTCCTCCACAGTTGCATAAACTTTCATTTCTTGTGGCATAGTAAGAAATAGTTTATCGGGTCCTATAGCTTCAAGTTTTTCGTGGATTTGATTTTCACTTTCAGCGATCCAATGACAAAACCAAAAATCTTGAACTCCTAACCAATGCTGGATGCATTTTACTTTCTCTCCCTCAACTGATGCAAACCATTCACTAGAGGTGATATCTTTATTATCTTCAAAATACGCCCTTTTTGTTTCCTCTGAATGAAATGTGTGTGTGCAAATAAAATGTTTCATTTTAAAACTCTCTAAATATTTACTGAGATTTCATGATGTCCGTCATTATAAGCGATAAAATTAAATCATTCTAAAAAAATATACAGAAACTATAAAGTTATGGTTTGTTGGCAATGGCTAGAAGTGTCAATAACCAACAAACCTGTTTGATAACAGTAGAAGTTACTTACTCCTTACCGAATAGATGCTTAAAGAAGATATCATTGAGACTTATTACCGCGCTCTGCACTGAAACTGATTATAGTTTGCCACATAAGATGTTTAAGTTACAAAACAACTTCTAAAGCCCAGTTTGAGTTTTTGTTTAAGATCCTAGACATAGGTGATGCTATATGAGATGTTTTTTTATGCTGCTCCAAACTGACCGACTTATCATCGAACACTTTAAAGATAGTGATATTTCCGATTGGGCTAAAATAGAGAGTGATGCAAACGTCAGACGCTTTGTCGATGGAAAAATACTTTCCTTTGAAGAAGCAAGGAAATATGTAGAAATGAATATTCGACAGTATTTGAAAATTGGCTATGGGAGATACGCTGTTCGATTGAAAGAAAGGGGAAATCTTATTGGTATGTGTGGCTTTTTAAAAGAGAATTATGGGATTGATTTTGGTTACCGCTATTCGAAGATTAGTTGGGGCAAGGGGTTAGGATTTGAAGCTGCAAAAGTAGTGCTAAATTATGGTTTTTCAGAATTAGGTTTAAAGAAAGTTATTGGACTAACTGCGGAGGAGAATCATGGTTCAATCAAAATTCTTGAAAAATTAGGTTTTAAGTTACAAGAGAAACTTCTATTTAATAATACAAAAGCATTCAAATATCAGTATACAAAAGATTCATGGTAATTTGTTAAAGCCGTCCATATATTTATGGAACTTGGCTCCCATTGGGGCAAGTAAATCAATTAAATCTTGATTTACGTCACCGCCCACAATCCAATTAGTGGGCTCAAATCTTTCACCCCACTCTTGAGCGATTGGACTAGCTAGTAGGTTTTCTGCCCTTTGTTTTGCTCCGTTGCTATCTGAAAATGATTCAATTAAAGTTGCTTCTTTTCCATCTGCTGATACAAACCACTCAAAACTGAGTGTTTTCTTCTCCTTCAAATCTTTTGTGTATTTTACTGAACGGGTTTTTATCCACTTGGCAGCTTCATCGACATCACATTTTATGTTCATTTGTAGGACATAATAAACACGGTCCGTTTTTGTATTTAAATCAGCCATTCTCTTTCCTCTATAAATCTTTACACAATATATTCAGATTTTAGCATAAAGTTCAAATGTTGTGTTTTTAAAGTCTAATGTTAAATTAAGGTGAATTTGAAAATTCATTATCTATTGCATCATTGGAGTTTTTAATTATGGCAATGACATGGGAATTGGTTAAACAGGTTATCGAAAGTATTAATACGTCAAGAGAAACGGCAATAAAAATCGGAACTGAAAATGCACATGAAGATTATATGTTTGTTACTGAAACAAGAATGGCAGTAGGAGAAGAGGTTATCGAGGAGTGGGAACAGGAGTTTGAAAGGGATAAGTATCGAATTAAAGATTATAAACTCATTTATGAAGATCAAGATATAATACTTTGGAAGGAACTAGGGAGTTATGGAGATGGTAAGCGAGTAATAAAAACAGTAAGTATGTTTTTAAGAGAAGGAAAAATCTGGAGAGAAACTGAAAATAGAAGGTTTGTTGAAGATCGAGAAACTTTAAGTTAGGAATCAAATGAGTAATTTTTCAAGAACATTAATTGCTTGGCTCTCTATTGGAAGTACATATACATTCCTCACAGCTTTAAGGTTAGAGAAGAAAAAGAAAAGTGAGAACCTAGATCTTACTATAAAGCCTTTTAGTATAAGAAATATAATGAAAGCCCAAAATAATATTCCCTTTCCTCCAGAAAAGGAGGAAAAAACAAGATACATGTGGCGGGATATTGAAAGGCGAGCAAAAAAATATGGCTTGCCAGTACCTAAAACTCCAGTTCCATACCCCTTACAAGAATTTGATTTAGCCAATAAAATTGGTTTGGTAGCTAATAAAGAAGGTTGGTTTTTAGAATATTTCAGGGAAACATATAAGGTATGGTTTTTAGAGGGTAAGGAAGCTGGCTCCGAACAGAATTTGGAAGAAACATTTAAAAACTTAGAAAAAAACCTGATGCAAGTCTTAGAAAAATCACAACAACAAGTGATAGAGAATGAATATAATGCTAATACAAAGGAAGCTTTATTTAAGGGGATTTTTGGAGCTCCTTCATTCAGTGTAGAAAATGAGATTTTTTGGGGTGATGATAGACTTGAGGATGCGATAGAGTACCTTAAAGAAGGCGAAAAATAAATTGAGCATTACAAGAACAGATATTTTTAACTTTAAGTCCAAAACAGAATGTGACAAGTACATTGCAAGCCACAAAGATTTTATGAAAGCGTTAGAGGTTGAAGGGATACAGGAGATACATTGGGTACGTGCGACTCCAGAATCGTTGTTGATTTTTTCTATTTTAAAATCAAAGGAGCATGCGGATATCATAAAAGGAATAGCAAATAAGTGGAGAGAAAAGCACGACTTTGGCATTCATGATACTCTTGTATTTGACGGTGAGTTAATTGAGTCATTGAGACGAAAAAAAAATGTTGAAATTTAGAACAAAGATTTTTTACGTTTAACAAAAAAGATCGAAACTATAATAATTAGCAGGCTGTCAATTAAATTCGATTGTGATGCTAATACGCTATCATTTAATGACAAAAACATTAAAACTATTAGCATGTAGAAAATTATATGATCTATACTTGTAGTAAGGAAGTATTATGGAAGAGATAAAACTGTCAAAAAAAGGAAACGCCTTAATAAAATTGTATGAAGAAATGGCAGCAAAAGGTATCGATATGGTAGATGGTACCAGAAAAGATACCGTTTATAATGATTTTCAACTAAGGAAATTCAGGCATATATGTAAACACCAAATCTCTAATGAGAAAATAAAGACAGTTTTAGATTATGGTGGAGGAGGGTCAGATTGGGACGCTCCTGGGTTTGAACCTGGAACAAAACAGTCCGCAAAGCAATTTTTTCAAATAGATAGTGTGCATACCTTTGAACCTGCGAGAGGTTTAATGGAAAAAAAGAAAGCTGACTGTGTGGTATGTATGGATGTGCTGGAACATATTTTTATTGAGGATATTCCAAAAGTTGTAAGTGAATTGTTTTCTCTTTCAAAAAAATTGCTAGTTGTTAATGTGGCATGCTATAAGGCAGCCGCTTTACTTCCAAACGGAGAAAATGCTCATATTACTGTTAGAGGTGCCGACTGGTGGAAGGGAGTTTTCGATGCAATTTCAAGTAATTATAAAGATATTGAAGTATTTTTGATCTGTTCAAACACTTTTTCCACAGGAGTAATTTTCAAAAGTTTCAAGTTTGGTGATTGGGCCTTGACGGAAGGGTATACAACCAACATGAGTTTTCAAACTTTTCAACCAAGCTGATTTATAAGATTTTTCATAATTGAATTAACTTTTATGAAATATTAGCTTTTGTATGATAGTGGTATAAATAAAACCGGATTGGGAGAATATTATGTCGGTGAGAGTTGAAAAAAATAAAGGAGTGTGGACGATAATTCATTCTCGTCCTGAAAGTAGAAATGCAATGGATCCATCAAGTGCTGATCTGTTAACAGATGCTTTTTTAGAATTTAATAATAGCAAAGATGGAAAAGTTGCAGTTTTTTGGGGCGAAGGAGGAGCTTTTTGTGCAGGTTGGGATTTAAAATTTGCGTCAGCTTTAAGTAAAGATGACCCTTTGAAAGCGCTTGATATGGATTTAGATGAAAAGGTTTTAAAAGATAATAATTTGCTACCCAGAGGACCCATGGGTCCAAGTCGTCTTAACCTTAAAAAACCTGTAATTGGAGCAATAGCTGGACCGGCTGTAGCAGGCGGGATGGAATTAGCTTTATGGTGTGATTTCCGAGTAATGGAGATGTCCTCTTATCTTGGAGTGTATTGTAGAAGGTGGGGAATACCCTTGATAGACGGAGGCACCATAAGGTTGCCAAGAATTGTTGGGCGTGGCCGCGCCTTGGAAATTATTTTGACAGGACGGCAAGTTAAGGCAAAAGAGTGCTTGGCTTTGGGTCTTTGTGAATATATTGTAGAAAATGATCAATCAAGACAGAAAGCAGAGGAATTAGCACATCAGATTGCAAAATTTCCTCAAATTTGCGTGCAGGCGGATAGAAATTCAGTTTATGCTCAAGAAGGTCTTTCAATGATAGACGCGCTTAAACAAGAATGGTTTAATGGGAAAAAAGCTTTATCAGAAGAGGGTTTAAATGGAGCTAAAAGCTTCAAAAAAGGTTTTGGGAGGCATGGAGACTTCGATAAACTAGGTTAAGAAAAAAAATATATTTTTCTTAATTGCTAGAGATTAAAATTTTCTGATATATATCTTATAACTATAAATAGGAGATTGTTGAATTATGGCGCTTTTACAGAATATTGATCCTGACGGTTTGTTTGAGTACTCTGTGGTATTTACGGACAGATCTTTAAACCATATGTCTCAAAACTTTCAGTTGGTGATGAGAAGTCTCTCTAAAAAACTTAAGCAGGTTTACGGGTCAGAAGGAGTAGCTCTTATTCCAGGTGGAGGTACGTTTGGAATGGAAGCGATAGCTAGGCAGTTTGCTAATGATCAAAATGTTCTCGTGATTAGAAATGGGTGGTTCAGTTTTCGCTGGAGTCAGATTTTTTCAAAGGGCAACATTACATCGAATGTTAAGGTATTAAGTGCCTCACCAACTTTTGAAAATTTTCAAGCGCCTTTTAAACCTGTATCCCTTGATGAAATTACACGATATATTAAAGAGAACAAACCGTCCGTTGTTTTTGCACCACACGTGGAAACTTCGGCTGGAATTATTCTGCCGGATGAATACCTTAAGGGCATATCAGACTCTGTTCATTCTTATGGTGGTATATTTGTTTTAGATTGCGTCGCTTCAGGCGCAGCGTGGGTCGATATGAAAACCACTGGAGTTGATGTTTTATTAACAGCTCCTCAAAAAGGGTGGTCGGCATCACCCTGTGCTGGCGTTGTCATGCTTAGCGAAAATGCGATCAACGTGATGGAGAAAACCGAGAGTTCAAGCTTTAGCTGTGATTTAAAGAAATGGTTTGGAATTATGAACGCCTATGAAAATAATGGGCACGCATATCATACAACAATGCCTACTGACTCACTAGTTAAGTTTGAAAAAACGGTAAAGGAGACGGAAGACTTTGGTTTTGAAAATGCTAAAGATCAGCAAAATTACATTGGAAATTCAATTAGGGCTTTGTTAGAAGGTAAGGGCTTCAAAAGCGTAGCAGCAGATGGGTTTAAGGCTACAAGCGTCATAGTAAGTTATACGGAAAATGACTCGTTTCAAAATGGAAAGATTTTTGCAGAGAATGGGATGCAAATAGCCGCAGGTGTGCCGTTGGAGTGTGGTGAAGGAAACGATTTCAAGACTTTCAGACTAGGTCTCTTTGGTTTAGATAAACTTAAAAACCCTGATAGAACAATCTCTAATTTCAAGGATGTATTAGAAAAAATTTGTTAGGCAAAATGATTTCATTCGTTTTTTTTGCCCTCGGAGGATGAAAAGGCCTCTCTCATTGATTTCATCACGCTGTCCATTCTAGGATTACGATTGCAATCTGAAATCATGACCATTTCTTCTTCTGCTCTTTGTATTTCTCCATCATATCTGAATTGAGGAAAATTTGGAGACATCCATAGCCTTAGTGGAGCATTTCTTTTTGTGCGTAAAACCGCAATTTTACCATAAAATGGCGTTTTTATTTTTGTGCTCTCATCTAGTACGACAAATGCATCATCAGTTATTGAGCACTTATTTTCGAGAGAAACCCTCACTCGAATAACTTCTTCATCTTGGAATTCTTTAAAAACTTTGGGAAGCAGGAAAAATCCACCCACGAATATAATAACAATACAACCTATAATGAACGCAACTTCTTTATATTTCATACTTTTTACCAACTTTTATTATACTAAAGTTTTAAGTCAGCCCAACAAGCCAGCTTGTCTCCTTTTTTTTTTCTAGCAGCCTTAATTGCAATTCCTACCGCTTGAGTAATGCATAGAGCACTCAGCTGACATACTAGCATAAGATCGGTTTCCTTACTATATATGGGCTGTGTTCCTGACGTAGCAGAAAAAATAATATCTCCATCAAAGGGGGTATGGCTAGGTTCAATTGCTCTAGCTATACCTGAATGAGCAGCTGTTGCTATTCGGTTCAGGTCACTTTTATTAAAATTTAAGTTTGTACAAACTATACCTAAAGTAGTAGCTTCACCCTTAAGAAGCTTAGTAGAGTTAATTAAGGAGCTTGTCAGAGGTTTTTCAAGATGCTCCTTGTTCTCGCCAAAAAAATCTGAGTAAAGAATGTTGGTTCCAGGAAAACAAGGAGATCCAACTGAATTAACCGCTACAATGGCCCCCACTTTTACTCTATCGCCGTAACAAAATGAAGCAGTTCCTAACCCGCCTTTGACAACACTTGTAGTTGCTCCACAGCCAGCTCCTACTGAGCCGATTTCAAATTTATCAGAGACATTTAAAAAAGCATTTTGGCCAAGATCACGGTAGGGATTTATTTTCCAATCTTTAAAGCCTCCATTTTTAAGATCAAAAAGAATTGCACTTGGCACAATAGGAACTTTAATCGGTCCAGTATCAAAACCACGGTTTCGATTTTTTAGACAATCCATTACCCCGCTGGAAGCATCTAAACCGAATGCAGATCCTCCAGAAAGAACTAGTCCATCAATATTATCGACTATTTTATCTGGTGATAATAAATCTGTTTCTTTAGTACCTGGTGCTCCCCCTAATATACTAACGCTCGCTCTAAATGAAGTTGCTCGCGTCAAAACAGTTACCCCTGACTTTAACTTGTCATCATGAGCGTTGCCGACTAGGAAACCATCAATATCAGTGATCGAATTTGAGGGGCCATTAAAAAGCTTTGTCATTTGGATCTATTTATATTGTTCTCCCGCCATCAACCTCTAAATTAGCACCCGTAATCATACTTGCTGAGTCTGAACAGAGAAAAAGAGCTGCAGAAGCAATATCTTCAGGCATAGAAAATCGACCCAACGGAATAGTAGAAAGAAATTTCCCTCTCATCTCAGGAGTATCTTCTCCCAAAAACGATTTCAGCAAAGGGGTTTCTCCAGCAACGGGGTTGATAACATTTACCCTTATACCAAATGGGGCTAGTTCAACAGCCATAGTTTTCGATGCAAGAATCATCCACCCTTTTGATGAATTATACCAATTTAGATTGGGTCTTGGAGAAACACCTGCAGTACTCGCAATATTCAGAATTACACCGCTTTTATTTTTTTTAAAATAGGGTACAAAATGCTTTGCTGTTAGGTAAACTGACTTGCAGTTTACATTAAATACTCTATCGAATTCGTCCTCTTCTATGGTCTCCATGGGTGCAGGTAGATGGGTTGTGCCAGCATTATTAACAACGATATCGACCTTTTCGTGTTCTTTAAAAATATCGATTTTCATTTGTTCAACACTTTTAGCGTTTGATACATCTACTTCTAAAGCATATCCCCCTGTATCTTCAGCTACTTTGCGAGCACTATTGAGATTTATATCCGCAACAATGACTTTTGCTCCATTTTTTGCAAATAAATCAGCCATTGAAGCTCCAAATCCAGAACCTCCACCTGTTATAATTGCGGTTTTATCCTTTAGTTGCATGATTAATCCCTTCATTTAAAATCCTAATAGTATTGTAATTTACTTTTACATAAAAATAAAATTCAGATTTACTGTACACGTATTCTCATTAATTATTTACAAAACGCGAAATACAACTATTGGTTTATCTATGAAAAACGATGTTGCTCGAGACATATCCTATGCTACTTCAGCTAATGGTTTAATAGGTCAATTATTTATTCGATCTATAGAAAATATTACTGGGAGGATCGGTTTAATAAAAAGAGCAAAGGACTATGACATAGAAGTGGCGAAAGGCCGCAATTTTTGGGAGGTCATAGTTGAGAGGTATAATATAAAAATGAATCTAATTAAGGGGTCTCTTGAGGATATACCAAAAAAAGGACCAGTAGTTATTGTCTCCAACCACCCATTTGGTATTTTGGATGGGTTGCTTCTTGGGTATATTTTGTCCAATACACGGAATGACTTCAAAATAATTGCTAATAGAGTTTTTAGGAAAGCAAAAGATCTTGATGATGTAGTTCTTCCTATAAGTTTTCAAGAAAATAGAGAAGGTAATCTCCAGAATATAAATACGAGAAATGAGGCAATTCGCTTCTTAAAAGAGGGTGGGATTGTTGGAATTTTTCCTGGTGGCACCGTCGCAACTTCAGCAAAGCTTTTTAGTCGTCCTCTAGATCCCTTTTGGAAAAGATTTACATCGAAACTTATCTTGAAATCTGGTGCCACTGTCGTTCCAATTTTTTTTGGAGGTAGTAATAGTAGGCTGTTTCAAATCGCAAGTCATATGAGCTATAATCTAAGAATGGCTCTTTTAATTAGAGAGTTTGGTAGGAAAGTCGATAGGAAGGTGGATGTTGCTATTGGAAAAAAAATAGGTTCAAAATATTTGCAAAGATACTCTAAAGATCTTGATGGTATGATGGAATATCTGAGAGTTCAGTCATACTTACTTTCAAATGATCCTAACCAAACATTTGAAAATGGTTTATTTTTAGGATAATTTGACGCCATGGCAAATATCGTTAAAGATCCTATATCAGTTTCCATTATTGGTGGCAGTGGTTACACCGGCGCAGAACTTATACGGCTTATTTCAAAACACCCTCATTTCCAGTTGAATCAAGTTGTAGCTAATAGAAATGCCGAAAAAAAAATACAAGATATATTCCCGCACTTAAGGCATTTGAATTTACCAAATTTCATAAAATTTGATCAAATGGATTTCGATAATGTAGATTTAATTTTTTGTGCTTTACCTCACGCGACCAGCCAGGAGATCATTGTAAAAGTTCCCGAAGGGAAAAAAATTATTGATCTATCGGCGGATTTTAGGTTGGAAAGCATTGAGGAATATGAGAGATGGTACGGGACAAAGCATATTGCGAATTCTCTACAAAAAAAAGCAGTTTATGGCTTAACAGAAATTTATAAAGAAAAAATAAAGAGAGGATCTTTGATTGCCTGCACGGGTTGTAATTCTGCTGCCACACTCTATCCTGTGCTTCCACTCTTGAATGAAGGAATTATTAATTGTGATAATTTAACAATTAATCTTGGTGCAGGAGTATCAGGTGCTGGTAGAGATGCAAAGCAAAATATTATTCATTCAGAAATTTCTGAAGGTGTAAAACCATATAATATTGGTAAACATAGGCATATCGCAGAATTGGAGCAAGAGTTTAAAAAAGCCACAAATAATAAAATTGATATAACATTTATCCCACACTTATTACCTCAAAATAGAGGAGTCCTTGTATCCATACCCATAGATTCACCTGCTTCCATTGTTCATAAAACACTGGAAGATTTTTACAGTAATGCTCCTTTTATAATTATTTTGCCAATTGAAGAAATACCGGCCACCCAACATGTTAGAGGCTCAAATTTTTGCCACATTGGTGTTATTTCAGATCATAATAAAAATAAAAGTGTCGTTATTTCAGTTCTAGATAACTTGATAAAGGGCTCTGCAGGTCAAGCTATTCAGAACGCTAATATAATGTTTGACTTTGACGAGACATCTGGGCTGATGGAAAGCCCAATTTTTCCTTGAAATGAGCAATTATAACAAAAAAAAAATACGGATAATGTTTATTTCGTTTGGAATGATTGTTTTAACAGTAACAACAATAATATTGTTGAATGCATTTCGATCAGGCATTGAATTTTATAAATCTCCCACGCAGCTACTTGAGCTGAAGGATGATACAATTAATTTACGGGTCGGTGGTCTAGTGATGAGAAATAGTATCAAAAGTACGGGCGTAGATGTGTTATTTGCAATAACAGATGGTACTAACGAAGTTAAAGTTAAATATACTGGAGTATTACCTGACCTTTTTGCCGAAGGGCGAGGAGTGATCGTTAGAGGTAAATTGAAAGAAAATGTTTTTGTAGCGTCTCAAGTATTAGCCAAGCATGACGAAAAATATATGCCTCGTGAACTACAAAAAACGTTGAATAGTGATTAATCTAATCAATAGTCAAGTTTTTATAAAGAGTGATGATAAAATTGTTGCAGCCCCTACCAGAATAAGCATGCTAACCAATGCAAAAATGGGGTCACTATTTTCGATGTTCCAACCCAGAACACCACTTGAGATTGCTGACGTAGTAACCATCAAAGCTGAACTTATACCAGAGGCACTTCCAGCTAAACTTGGGACTGCCTGAATAATCGCAGTATTTGCAACAGGCCATATTATTCCTGTTCCAAAAGCCATGATTATCATTGGCATAAAAAAAGCCAACTGATGCTCATATAAATTCGAAGTGAAAAATGATAGGGATGGACCAATCATTAATAGTATCGACCCGAAAATTAAAAGAAGCCTCGTAGAAAATTGGTTTACTAGTTTTCCAACAATTATGTTCCCAGGTACAAATCCTAAAGGCATTAATGCGAGTAGCATTCCAATTTGTGATGGAGATAGACCGTATACTTTTGCTGCAACAAAAGGGGCTCCTACAAAAAATATTCCAAATATTGAAAAACTGAATGCAGAGACTAAAGTTGGAGGCCAGAAATTCATTGATGAAAGTAACAACGGATAGGATTTTATTTGGTTTATCATGCTTTCTGATTTATTAAAATTTGTTTCTTTCAGATCAAAAATAATAAGAACAAAAAGGAAGAGACCCAGTGCCGTAAGAAAATTAAAAATTTGCATCGAGCCGAAATAATCTGAAATCAGTCCTCCTAATAATGGTCCTATAAGAGGCCCTATGGCCATTATGGTTGAAATATATCCAAACATAACGGTCGCCTTATTACCTTTATAAATATCTCCTACAATTACTCTGGCAAGTACCATTCCCGCAGCAGAAGAGGCTTGCAGAAATCGAAAAAAAAGAAATACATAAATATTTTCAGAAAAATAAGATCCTAAAGAGGATAGTATGAATATTATGAAAAAACCGATAGCAACCGGCCTCCGTCCAAAACGATCAGATAGTGGACCGGCAATTAAATTAACGATTGCTGCCCCTATTGAAAACGCAGAGACGCTGAGTTGAATGGTTCTATAATCACTCGAAAAAACTATTCCCAAATCTGGTAGGGCTGGAACTATTATTACTTGTGCTAAAATATATATCCCAGCTATAGCGGATAAAGTAATATTGGTAGGAGCTGCATAAGTCATTTGCAAAAGTTCTTTTTTTAAACTGTTTATTCGATAGCATAATATTAAGGGAAGTAAAGCTTTGATTTGCTAAAGACAGCCTATGAGCTTAGCTTTCTGAAGTGTTAGGTTGAGTATTGTGTCAATATAGGGGGTAGGGGAGCATGTTAACTCACCCAACTCTTTTACCGCTATGATAATTGAATCTATCTCAATAGGTTTGCCTGCTTCTATATCTTGAAGCATTGAAGTTTTATGTGCCCCAACTTTTCTGGCTCCCTCAATCCTCTTTTCAATTGACATATTTATCTTCGCTCCTAATTCTTCAGCAATTATTTTCGCTTCAGTCATCATTGCTCTTACAATTGCCTCAGTGCCTTGGTCGTTACAAATTTGCTCTAAAGTAGCGCCTGTAAGGGCAGATATTGGATTAAAACTGAGATTCCCTATCAATTTCAACCATATTTCATCACGAATATTTTTTTGAATAGGTGCTCTGAACCCTGCTCTCTTTAAGATGTCAGAGATGAATTTCAATCGATCACTTTCACTCCCCTCGGGTTCACCTAGACTAAATCTGTTTCCAGCGATGTGCTTAATTAATCCTGGTTTTACTATCTCGCAAGCTGGATATACAACTGATCCCACAATGTTATCTGGAGGTAGAATAGTATCGATCAGTAAATTTGGGTCTAAGCATTTTATTTTATAATTCGCATACTTATTATCTAATTTATGAAAATACCAGTGAGGAATTCCATTCATACAAGTTATTATTGTTGTATCTTTCCCAATAAGAGGCTTCATCGCTTCAAGACTAGGTAAAAGTGCAGGTGATTTGATTGTTAGAAAAAGGTAGTCCTGAACTCCCAATGAGTGAGGTGCATCAGTGCAAGTAACAATTGCAGTCTCTTCTACTCCTGTCGGATCAATAAGAGTGAGGCCATTTTTTTTCATAACCTCTAAATGCTGCCCTCTTGCAATAATGCTTACATTTATTCCAATCTTTTCTAAATTTACTGCTAAAAGACCTCCAATTGACCCTCCTCCAAAGATACAAATTTTCATTGTTCAAGTCCTAATTTTTTGGCAAGCCCAATTCTTTGTATCTTTCCTGTATTCCCTTTCGGAATTTCATCAAGAATTAAGATCGGTCTGGGAATTTTAAAAGCTGTTATTGACTTGGAAAGATATGTCCTCAAATCTTTATCATCGATGGTTGAACCATCCTTTAAAACTACAGCAGCAGCAATATCCTCCCCCAATTTTTCATGTTTTACTGAAAAACATACAGCTTGGAAAACTGCTTCATGCTTCATAAGAGCTTCGTCAACCTCTTGTGGGGATATTTTTTCTCCTCCCTTATTAATAATTTCTTTAATTCTGCCTGAAATAAATAAAAAACCATCCTTATCAAATTTTCCTAGGTCCCCTGTTTTAAACCATCCATCAAAAAAGTTTTCCTTATTTGCTTTATCATTGTTTTTATATCCTTTAGTTACGTTTAATCCCCTGATAACTATTTCCCCGATCGTATTTGCTACAGTTATCAGCTTATTTTCTCTAAAAAGTGCTATTTCTGGGCCGGCAGATTTACCCACAGACCCCGGTTTTCTTATACTATCCAAAAAATTTGAAGCCATTTGATGAGAGGCCTCTGTCATCCCATAAGCTTCAATAACGGGGCACTGAAAAGCATTTTCTAACGCTTCTATTGTGGCTACTGGCATTGCAGCAGAAGATGACCTTATAAATCTCAATCTTGACGCTTGAATTATTTCTTTATTTCTTGAAGCTCTCGATAGGATAGCTTGATACATAGTAGGTACAGCTGTTATCCATGTAGGTTTAAAGTTTTTTATATTCCCATAAAAAATCAGCGCATTGAAGCCACTAGTACATACTACACTTGAGCCTGTCACAATTGATGATAGTAAAGAGGCGATCAAGCCATGAATATGAAATAATGGCATTATATTCATGCCTTTATCTTTTTTCTCAAGCTGAAGCACGCGCGCGATATTCAATGCCGAGGATATGATATTGACACTAGAGAGCTGTACCTGTTTAGGCCGAGATGTTGTTCCCGAAGTATGCAATATTAGACAAATATCATCGGCTTTATTTTGATCAAGCAAACATTTAGAAGGGGTCGACAACGATTTTATTGAGAGCCTATTTTTTGGAGAATAATTATTTAGGTGGAAGAGTTTTATTTTGAGTTGTTTTGCTGCCTCCAAGAGAGCATTTGATGCATTATTATCGGTAATTATAAACTCACAATCCAAGTCTTCTAAGAAAAACAAGAATTCGTCTTTAGTGTAATTTGGGTTTAGCGGTGATACAGTTACATAATTTGCGAGGGCTAGAAAACTGATAGCCATATCAACCCCGTTAGGCAGTACTAGAGCACAAATTTTATTTTTTTCCATATCTATTGATGAAAGTTGTTTGCCAAACTCCTCGATAGTTTCTACTAAATCCTCATACTTTAATTCTAATCCGTCGTTGCTATAGAGACATTGACCTCTATGCACTTTCATTATCTCAAGGATTGATTTACCAGTGAAACTCGTGACCAAAATATCGCTCCGAATTAATTAAAAGAAATACTCTAGACCTATATTAATATATAATTATTTGCTACTACTAAAAATATAAACAAAATTCTTTATAAACTAAATGCAATGGCCTCAAAAAGACTATCCGCACTTGTCCTGTTAACGGTTTTAATTTTATGGCCTGTATCTTCATACTCGTCAGACTTTGTTTTCTATTGTGCACCGTGGAAAGAGATAAAAAACAAAATATCATTAAAAAACAATTTTTCTATAAAAATTAGTAATTCCTCCTTATCTATATTAGGAGGCGACTTAGACACAAAGTTTTTTGAATTAATTTATACTCATCCCTCATTTTATCTGTTCTCTTCTCCATCTGGAGTTTTACTAAATATTAGTAGGAGTTCTTATATCAAAGAAGTAACACTTTGGCAGAATAAAAATAAAGAGCAGTTGTTTTATATTTCAACGTGTAATAAATAGTATTGATGTTTAAGTTCATTTATACATGTTTAGCGTGTGTTTGCTCCGTCTGCGTAACTTTTGCAAATGAGCAGACTTACAATGGTCTTGTAAAACGAGAGATTAAAGAAAAACTAATTAAAGCAAACGAAGTAATTAAAAGCAAACAACTTGATAGATATCGAACTTTTTCAATAATTGTAGATAACCAACTAGTTTATTGTCATTATGAACAGCCTGGTAAAAAAAGTTTGCCATTGATTATTTGTTATTAACCGTTAGAAAGTAAGAAATGCTAGGAGAGAAATCATGAACGGATTAGAAAGTTTTATTCCTATAATACTGATATTTGTAATTATGTACTTTTTGTTGATCAGACCTCAGCAAAAAAAAATCAAGGAGCATAAAAATATGGTCGACAATCTTCGAAGAGGAGATCAGGTTCTAACACAGGGTGGTATAATTGGTAAAATAACAAAGGTTAAGGAAGGTGAAGAAATCGAGGTAGAATTAGCAAAGGATGTTAAAGTTTCCGTTATAAGATCTACAATTGTAAATGTATTTAGCAAAACTGAGCCTGCAAAAAAATAAATGCCACAGCTTAGTTTTTTTAGGATATTTTTCATCGCAATTGTTTGCTTTTCTTCACTTTTGTTTGCGTCACCTAATTTTTTTTATAGTACTGTTGATAAAAAATTAAATAGTCCCAAACAGACATCTTCATGGCCTGATTTTCTACCCTCTACCCTTGTAAAACTTGGATTAGATCTCAGGGGCGGCGTGTATTTGCTATTAGAGGTAAAAACAGATGATGTGATAAGAGAAAAATTTGATTTCCTTTGGGCGAATGTAAGGAGCTCCTTAGTTAAAAAAAGGAAAGAGCTCGGATCAATAAGAAGAATAGATTCCTCAGGAGACCAACTAAAGATTGAAATTGGTAACTCAGAAAATATTGATTTTGCAATTAAAGAGATAGACAAATTTAATTCTTCAACAGAATTATTTTCATCAAGGTGGTCAGGGTCAGTACAAAAAGATACACTAAAAATTAGTTCTCTGGAAAATATGATAACAATTACATTTTCTGACGAACAAAAGAGAACCCTTGAAAAGCAAGTAATCGAGCAATCAGTGGAGATCATAAGAAGAAGGGTTGATGAAACTGGTACAAGAGAGCCGACTATCCAAAGACAAGGTAGGAAGAGGGTCTTGGTACAAGTTCCTGGTTTGGGTTCAAGTGAAGAGTTATTAGCTCTTCTAGGAAAAACAGCAAAGCTTACTTTCAACGAAGTTGTGTCGATAGATAGTAGTTCAAACTTTCCTACAAAATTAGATGAAATGGTAGTTGGTTCTGAACAAAATAATGGACTGTTTTATCTGCTCAAAAAACGGCCAGTTGTATCCGGAGAAAACTTGACCAATGCACAACCATCTTTTGATGAAAATGGACTCCCAGCAGTCTCATTTAATTTTAATCCCTCAGCGGCACTAGAATTTGGAAATTACACAAAAGACAATATAGGTTCACCATTTGCAATAGTATTGGACAACGTGGTGATTTCAGCTCCCACAATTCGTAGTCATATACCGGGAGGTTCAGGCATTATAACTGGCAATTTTTCAGTAGAGGAGAGTAATAGGCTTGCTATTCTGCTGAGAAGTGGGGCGCTGCCAGCAGAGATCGAAGTATTGGAATTAAGAACTATTGGACCTGAGTTGGGACGCGACAGCATTAATGCTGGAAAATTAGCAGCTGTGGTTGGTGGACTTCTCGTTCTAACTTTTATGTGGTTAAGTTATGGTCTTTTTGGCATTTTCGCAAATGTTGCTTTAATGTTGAATATTATCTTAGTTATGGCACTACTCTCAATTCTTGGTGCTACCCTGACCTTGCCGGGTATAGCAGGGATTGTTTTAACAATTGGTATGGCAGTGGACGCAAACGTACTTGTTTTCGAACGTATAAAAGAGGAGATTAACAAGAATAGCAATATTTATAATTCAATAAAAATTGGATATGAAAAAGCTCTGTCCTCAATTGTTGATGCAAATGTAACTACCATGATAGCAGCTGTCATTCTCTTTTTCTTTGGCTCGGGACCAATTAAAGGTTTTTCGGTGACTTTAGGATTAGGGATAATTACGTCTGTATTTACAGCTTTACTGATAACGAGACTGTTTATCGATCTATATATTTTATTTTATAGGCCAAAAGTTTTGAGGGTATAAATGTTACTTAGAGGTTTATTTAATCAGTCAAAAGAAATACAATTTTTCAGCTTTTCTAATTTGCTGTCCTATATATCACTAGGAGCTATCTTAGTATCCATAATTTTATTCTTCATTTTGGGGCTAAATTATGGAATAGATTTTCGTGGTGGTACGATGTTTATGGTATCAAGTTCAGAAAAGATAAAGGTGTCAGATGTTCGAAATACGTTGAGCGGATCAAATTTGGGGGATGTTTCTATATCTCAAGCTACTAACCCATTAGAGACTTTGAGTGCTGGAACATTGACTAGTACCGATAACATTTTTATGATTAAAGTTGAAAAAACTGAAGGCCAAAATATTGAAACAAAGGTAAAAGCTTTACTGCTAAATAAAGTGCCTGATATTAAATTCTTACAAATTGAATCCGTTGGATCCAAGGTTTCATCAGAGCTTGTAAGAAATGGTATGCTGGCTGTTCTTTTCGCTGTTATATCAGTTTTGGTATATATTTGGTTACGGTTTGAGTGGCAATTTGCTCTCGGAGCGGTTTTTGCACTCATTCATGACGTTATTTTGACCATTGGGGTATTTTCAATTCTAAGGTATGAATTTAACCTTTCAATAATAGCAGCTTTACTTACAATAATAGGTTACTCGTTAAATGATACCGTTGTAGTATTTGATCGCGTGCGTGAAAATCTTAGAAATTTTAAATCGTTGCCATTACTGAAAGTTTTAAACATGTCGATAAATAATACTTTAAGTAGGACAATTATGACTTCTGTAACAACTTTATTGGCTCTTTTCGCTCTGTATTTTCTAGGTGGAGATGTTATTAGAGGATTTACGTTTGCTATGATCTGGGGTGTTTTAGTTGGAACTTACTCATCAATTTTTGTAGCAGCGAAAATTCTACTGATACTTGATGTTAAACGAAATTGGGATGAAGAAGACTCAAAAGCAGGTACTCAATTTTAACTCACTGAACTGTTGCTAAACAAACTATTTATGCTAATAAATGAATATTATTTAAAGGAGATTAAAAATGGCATTTGAACTTAATGACTTGCCTTATAGCCATGACGCGCTTGAGGCCGCCGGCATGAGCAAAGAAACTTTAGAGTTTCATCATGATTTGCACCACAAGGCTTATGTTGATAATGGTAATAAGCTTATCTCAGGCACTGAGTACGAAAATATGACGTTAGAAGAAATAATCAAAAAATCGTATGTCCCATCGGCGACTGCTCAGTCTGGTATTTTTAATAATGCATCACAGCACTGGAACCACATGCAGTTTTGGGAAATGATGGGTCCAAACGAAACGGGGTTACCAAGTGAATTGGCATCAGCTATAGACGATAGTTTTGGTTCTTTTGGAAAGTTTAAAGAAGATTTTTGTGCTTCGGGAGTTGGACAGTTCGGATCAGGCTGGGTATGGCTTGTAAAATCGAATGATGGGGGTCTCAAAATTTCAAAGACCGAAAATGGTGTTAATCCGTTATGCCATAATGAGACAGCTCTTTTAGGATGTGATGTTTGGGAACACTCATATTACATCGATTTCAGAAATAAGAGGCCTGCTTACTTGGAAAATTTTTTAGATAAGTTAGTTAATTGGGAAAATGTAGCGTCAAGAATGTAGTAGCTAAAACTCCCAGCCTTTTTCTATATTGCATCTTAGGTACCTACTTTATTTAATTTTAGGGACAGTCATTTGGGGGCTGTCCCCAATTTTTTATGATCTCCTATATAATGTCTCTTCAATCGAGATAGTGGCACATAGGTCGTTTTGGTCTACAATATTTTTATTTCTTTATCTTTATTTTTTTTTAGGGTTGAATCGTAAATTTTTCCAAAAAGGTTTATATGAACTAGGCTTACTTTTTTTGGCTGGGATATTGATTGCTATAAATTGGTATGGTTTCATTTATGCAGTAACCTCAGGCAATGCACTTCAGGCTTCTCTGGGCTATTACATATTCCCTCTGGTCGCCGTTTTTCTTGGAATTGTTTTCAACAAAGAAAAATTTACTTTCATTCAAATTCTTGCTATTTGTCTCGTTATTATATCCGTGGTTTCATTAATTTATATGAATGGAGAAGTACCGGGCCTGGCTCTGATTCTTGCATTCAGCTTTGGTTTCTATGGCTTGATAAAAAGCAATGTAAAATTAAATCCTATTTCATCTGTTACCTATGAAACGATTCTGATTACACCGTTAGCTATAATAGTGATGATTATCTTCATTGAACCAACTATAAATAGGGAAAATTTATTTAACGATAGCACTTTAATTTTATTGATATTTTCTGGGCTAATTACTGCTATTCCTCTCGTATTATTTTCTACAGGGACAAAAGTCTTTTCTTATGCCACTGTCGGTTTGGTGCAGTACTTAAATCCAACAATACAATTTATAATTGCAATCTTTTATTTTGAAGAAGCATTCGAGTTAGGCCATGCAATAGCGTTCTTTCTCATTTGGGTAGCGTTATTTATCTATTCGTTTGAGTCAATCTCCAAAGAGCTCAATAAAGATGGTATTAGTGTTTCAACGCTTTCAAAAAAGAAAAAATAATTTAAAAGGTCTGTGCTAGCAAATTCTAAAGAAACGAATTGTTCCAGGAGTATCCTGAAATTATCCCAGTAACCATTAATATTTAAGAAAAATATTGGTTTTCTACTAATGTTCAACTGAAACCAAGTTATTGTTTCAGACACCTCTTCAAGCGTACCAATTCCTCCTGGTAAGCACAAAAAAGCATCTGAATTATCATACATTGTTTTTTTTCTAATATGCATGTCATCAGTGATAATTATCTCTCCGTGGTTTTTGTCTATGCCTTCTATCTTTAATAAATGTTTGGGAATTATGCCAAGTACCTCTCCATTGTTTTTATGCACACTTTTAGAGAGTTCTCCCATAAGTCCTAGTGAGCCACCTCCATAAACCAATTTGATTTGATTTTTCGCAAGTTTTTCTCCTAATTTTTCGGCAGCCTCTTTATAAATTGAGCTATTTCCATTTTTGGAGCCACAGAAGACACAAAGGGATTTTTTTTGTTTTATATTTTTCATATTTTAATGAGAACGTTTCCCACAAATTTTAGTAGTTTTTCATAGAAATCCAGTTTACCCTAAGGACTGGGAGAGCCAATGATTAATTTTCTTTTAAAGTATACGGGTACTTATGGGTTGATTGCTATTTTGGCAGTCGCAATTGTTACCCCTACTTATTTTTTCTACACTAGTCAGCAAGAGCTGCCTAAAGAGCCCTCAGCAGAAAAACAAGATGTTGGTAATGAAGAAAAGGTTGCAGAAAAAATAGTTTTAACTGAAGAAACAAAAGAATCTGACGATGGAACTTCTGACAGGTCAAAACAAAAGGAACCCTTTAAGCAAGAAAATAAAGAGGCTTTAGGGCAAGTTGATAGTGTGTCAGTTGATGTTTTTCGTGTAGATGAGTTTGGAAATATTATATCAGCAGGTAAAGTTTCAAGGGAAGCCAAAATTGAAATTTTAGCTGATAATAAAAAAATTATCGGAGCTGATAAAACTGAGGCCGATGGAAGCTTTGTTATATTTGGAAAAGTTCAGAGCACAGGTTTAGTTCAAACTGTCAAAATCAGAGGATTAATCGAGGGTAAAGGCGAAGAAAAAATAGTCGACTCAGCTGATTTATTTTTTGTACTACCCCAAGTCGAAAAGAATAATGAAAAAGAGATAAATAAAATAGAAAAAAAGCCACTAATAGTTCGAGATGATGGTAATGACCTTAGAATTCTTGCGCCAATTCAAGTGAGTTCCGTTGATAGTATTACACTAGATACGATAAGTTACACTCAGGATTCAAGTACCGAACTAGCTGGTCGAGCGCGACTTGATAATACGATTAGAGTTTACTTGGATAATAAATTGGAAAGTGAGGTAAAAGTAAACGAAAGTGGAGCATGGAAAACGATACTGTCAGATATTCAAGCTGGAGTTTACACCTTAAGACTTGACGAACTAAACGATAATGGAATTGTCGAAGGTAGGCTAGAGCTGCCTTTCAAAAAAGAACACGAAGCACTTATTCAAGCTATGGGGGAAAGTAGCATTACCGTGCAACCAGGAAATAGTTTGTGGAGGATAGCAAGAAAATATTATGGAAAAGGCATACAATATGTTGAAATATTTGAAAGAAATTCTCATCTAATAAAAGATCCCGATTTAATTTATCCAGGCCAAGTGTTTTCACTGCCAAACTAATCTCTGAAAAAGTAGTAATGAAATAATAATGAGAACTAGTTCTTATGCAAATGACGAACTGAGGAAAGTCAAAAAGCAGGAGGACTATAAGTCTATTTTTGTAACTACTTTTCACTACTTGTGGCCGGATGAACTAATTTTTAGAATTAGGGTCATAGCTTCACTTTTTTGTTTAGTACTTGCAAAAGTTTTTACAGTTTTAACACCGTTATTGCTTATGACCTTAGTCGATGAATTAAATGTTTCAGTTAATGGCGCCAAGACAGGTGACTTTGTAATCTGGGGAGCACTTGCTTTGGCTTTGGGCTATGGAGCAGCAAGGTTTTCATCGGTTGCTTTCGTACAAATTAGAGACTTTCTGTTTGTAAATGTTGCTCAAAATGGTTTAAAAAAACTCAGTATGGATGCCTTTCAACATATGCATAGTCTTCCTCTGAGTTTTCACTTGTCTAGACAGACTGGTTCTTTACATAAGGTTATTGATCGAGGCGTGCGGGGTATAGAATTTCTTCTTAGGTTTGTACTTTTTTCTATTGGACCTTTAATTCTCGAATTAATTTTTGTATGTATTTTAATTACTTACAAGTTTGACAAAATTTTTCTAATTATTATTTTGGTCACGATAGTTTTATACGTAATTTTCACTGTAAGCGTTACAAATTGGAGAGTGAGAATACGAAGAAAAATGAATATGTGGGATGCTGACCTAAGCCAAAAGACGATAGATAGTCTTCTAAATTATGAGACCGTCAAATATTTTTCTGCAGAAAATCATGAAAAACAAAAGTATTTGAAATCATTAAATTCATATGAGCTCTTCGCTATTAAGACTGGGAAATCGTTATCAATGCTTAATTTTGGACAGGCTTTGATTGTAACACTTGGGTTGCTGATTCTAATAGTTATTTCAACAAAACAGGTTGTTGACGGGTCTTTAACAGTAGGTGGTTTGGTTGGATTGAACGCTATTATGTTGCAATTGGTTTTACCATTAAACTTTTTAGGTACTGTTTATCGGGAAATAAGGCAGGCGTTGGTTGATATGGCAGATTTATTTATCTTGTTTGCGGAGGATAAGGAGGAGGATGAAATTGTAAAAGACGAGCTTACTTCCATTGAGCAGGGATTTATTTTTGATAAAGTTTCTTTTGGGTATGTTGGAGCTAGGAAGGTTATTAGCGATGTTAGTTTTTCCATTCCTGTTGGTAAAAAAATCGCGATAGTTGGACCCTCTGGCAGCGGTAAGTCTACAATAGGAAAACTAATTTTTGGCTTTTATAAACCATTGAGTGGAAAGATTTTAATCGATGGAAGGGACAGTACTGACTTTAAAACAGCTACGGTTAGGAGGCAGTTAGCAGTCACTCCCCAAGATATAGTTCTATTTAATGATACGTTAGAATACAATATAAAATATGGTTCTAACCATGTCTCAGATGACAAGTTGAATAGTGTTATTGAACAAGCAGAATTAACTGATTTTGTTCTAAGTTTACCGGATGGTTTGGCAACTCAGGTCGGTGAAAGAGGTCTTAAGTTATCAGGAGGCGAAAAGCAAAGAGTTGCTATTGCCAGAATGTTATTAAAAGATTGTTACATTAATATTCTCGATGAAGCTACTAGTTCACTGGATTCAAAAACAGAAAAAGTAATTGTTGAAAATTTATTAGAAAAAAAGACAAGTAAGACTTTAATAATTATATCCCATAGGTTATCTTCCATTGCGAACGCCGACAATATTTTGGTTATAGAAAATGGTCGACTGATCCAACAGGGGAAACATAGTAGCTTAATACAGGAAAACGGATTATACAAAGAAATGTGGGAAAAACAGAAAAAATACGAAATAAGAGATAAGCAGGACAATTTTAATGGTTGAATCAGAGAGCTTTATCAAAGAGGTCAGCGAAGAAGTAAAAAGGGATAACTTATTTAAGATACTCAATAAATTTAAGTGGCCTCTATTTGCTTTGGTTATACTATTAATTGGAGCAGTTGGAGGGTATGAATATTACAAGTTTTCTAAAAAAGTCAGGGCACAAAAAAATGGAGAGTTTTTGGTATCTGCTATCGAAAATTTAAAAAATAATGGTCAAACTGTTACTGAAGAAATAGATAACAAATTTATATCTGTTTTGGTTAAGTTGAATGAAGCGAAATATTTTGAAGAAAAAGGTGACATTAAAAGCGCGACAGCTGCGTATAAGTATATAATCAGTAAACATGGGAAAAATAAATTTTTTAATCATTACTCAAAATTCCAGTTGTATTTAATGGATCCTGCAGAGAGTCTCAGGGACAAAAGAAAAATAGAAGTTCTTGATAAGCTCTCTGTTCCAGATGGTCCGTTGAAGTTATTAGCTTTGGAGCAAAAACTATATTTATATGTGAAGATTAGTGACTTAGATAACATAAGGTCACACGTGAAGCTTATATTATCGGATCAATCAATTACGCCTGAACAGGTTAGCAGGATAAAGGAAATTGAAAAAATTTATGAGCTCGACTGATTATATTTGTAAAAGATCTGCTTTTTTTAAGGTAATTCTATTAATCTCCTCTATTTTCACTCAGAATTGCTCTAATGATGAAAGGCTAGAGGGGTTTAGGCAGCCAGTTTTATTAGAGCAAAAGTTTTATGAAACAAACAAAAAAAGCCAAAAATTAGCTCTTGGCAAACCAAAAAATATTAGCTACTGGACGCATAGTGGTGGTGGGCCGAGCCATAGTTTAGGCAATATAGCTTTCTCAGCTGAAGCAAATTTTAATTCTCATTCGAAAGTAAAAGTTGGCCCAAGAGGTTCATACTCTGAGCCGATTGTTCAAAATAATCAGATATTTATAATGACGCCCAATGGATATGTTGTTGTTTATAATCACAAAGGGCAATTCCTTTGGGAGCTAAGTATTGTTCCCGAGGGTAGTAGGTCGAAGAGCGATATATATGGTGGCTTGGCAATTAATAAAGATAAGCTTGCCGTTACTTCATCATTCGGAGAGCTCTTGCTAATTAGTATATCGAAGAGGAGAGTGGAATGGAGATATGACTTCAAAAGACCATTTAGATCAGCACCAATCTTTCATAAGGGGTTTATTTTTGGAGTTACAGGAGATGATATTGCTGTATCTTTTGATGTTAAGGGCAAGTTAAGGTGGACAAAAAAGGGTCCTCAGAAAAACACAAAGGTGTTTGCAACAGTATCTCCAGCTGCTTTAGGAAATAAGGTGCTTTTCCCATTTAGTGGTGGTTCTCTAGTAGCGCTCAACGCTGTCAATGGCATAGAAGAGTGGAAAATAAATTTAGAAAATTCTAATATTGGCTCAGCATCTGCTTCATTAGGCGATTTTGCTAGTGATCCGGCAGTATATGGATCAAACATATTTGGAGTAGGTGCCTTTGGTGAAACCTTTTCTGCGACCAAAAGTGGGAAAGTTTTATGGAGAAACAACATCCAGAGTTCTAGTCGAATTGTAGTATCTGGTAATTCCGCTTTCTACGTTTCCGACAACTCTTTGTTAGGAAGAATTAATTCTAAGAACGGGAAAATAGTATTTTTAAAAGAGTTTACAGGTAAAAAATGGGTTAAATATCATGGTCCGTTACTCCTTCAAAATAAGTTGCTAGTTCTTGCTACTAATAAAAATGCTTATTGGTTTTCTCCGCAAGATGGAAGGTTGCTGAATAAGCAGAAACTTGGAAAAAAAATTTCGTCTTCTCCAGTAGTAGTAAACAAGAGACTGATGTTTGTTTCCGAAGATGGTATGTTAAATATACTTAACTAGTTAATAAGGAGAATTTCTTGTTCATAAGAGCAGGCATAGTTGGTCGCCCTAATGTTGGGAAATCTACATTCTTCAATTGTTTGCTGGGACGTACGAGAGCGATCGTAGGTGATTTTGCTGGAGTTACACGCGATTATAAGGAAGAACTTCTAGACTTAAAAAATTTTCAAATCCAATTAGTGGATACTGCTGGCCTGAAATCATCACTTATTTCTGAACAAGATAAGACAATAAATAGACACACTCTCAATTTAATTAATCATTTAGATATTATTCTATTTGTCGTAGATGGCAGAATGGGAGTGACCTTTGAAGATAAAGAAATATTTCAAGTGTGCAGGAAGTTGGATAAGCCTACTATCTTAGTTGTAAATAAAGTTGAAACATCTGAGATTGAAAAGAGATTTTTTGAAGAAGATATAAACTTCTTTGGTTTACCTGATATTTATTTTGTTTCTAGTGAGCACAGATTAGGGATAGAAAAGGTGTTCACTGTCCTCGAAGATATTTGTCAAGAAAATGAACTAGTATCGATTGCGAAAGAAGAATTCAATTATGAAAACAAACCGATAAATATAGCTATAATCGGTCGCCCAAATGTCGGGAAATCTACGCTTGTAAACGCCATTATAAAAAAGAATAGATTTGTTACTGGTCCAGAAGCCGGATTAACAAGAGACAGCAATTTTGCTTTTTTTGATTGGGAGAATAATTTTTTCAAGATTTACGATACTGCGGGTGCAAGAAAAAAACGCAAAATTGATAATTCTTTAGAAAAAGAGTCAGTCAAAGAAACCTTAAGAGCCATAAAGTTTGCTCAGATTGTTATATTAGTTTTAGAACCTGATGAATTACTTAATGCTCAGGACCAAAAGCTTGCCTCTCTGTGTGAGAGAGAGGGAAGAGCCGTTGTTTTTGTTGTCAACAAGAGTGACAAAATTTTTGATAAAAAATTTGTTGATGAAAAGTTCAAGAAAACTATTTCAAAATCTCTACCTCAGTTCAAAGGAGCTTATTTTTCTTTTATTTCAGGGCTAAAAAGTATTGGTCTTGATACCTTAAGAGAAAATGTGATGAAAGCTTATGCAAATTGGAACTTTAAACAGTCAACTTCTAATCTGAATACTTGGTTGAAGGAAAAACTTGATAAACACGCTCCACCAACCAACAATGAAAAAAGAAGAATAAAGCTTAAGTATATAGTGCAATCAAACACTAGACCACCAACTATCAAAATATTTACTTCTTACAATGGTATCGTGTCAAAATCTTATAAAAGGTATCTTGAAAACTCATTTAGAGAAGATTTTGATCTTCTCGGTACACCTATAAGAATAATATTTAAGTCAGGTGATAATCCCTTCACCTCTAGTAAGCATTAAAATCTTCTCTATTATTTTTCTTGCTTCTTTATTAACAGCATCACTATCAATATTCTTCTCACCTGGAAACATCTTCTTTCTTAACTTTGTTTCCATTGGCCCTGGATATTGAATTAGAACCTTGATCCCTAGTCTTTTATTTTCTTCTTGATATGATTGGAAAAGCTGATCACATGCTTTTTTTGCCGAATTGTAGAGACCATTAAATTTTTTTGTTCTAACATCGGAGATATAAACGAATAAACCTTTGGGATCTCTACTTAATAATTGATGAAAACATGATATTAATCTAAAGGAAATCATAATTGGTGAAAGTAAATTAATCTCTACCTCTTTTAAAGAAACTTGATTAATTGGCATCATTTGAAGCGAGGACATAGCACAGTGAATAATACCATGAAGTTCTCCAAAATTTTCTGATATTCTATTTGATAGCTCTTCAATTGTTCCTTGCTTTGCTAGATCTATACAAACAAGCGTTACTGACCCTTTTGTTTGTTCTAAAGCATCAGATAAGTCTTCTAATCGATTTTTATCTCTACCGACAGCAATAACTTCAGCACCCTCCTGAGCCAACGCGATAGAGATACTAAACCCCAGGCCACTAGTTGCTCCTGTTATGAGCACTTTTGATCCAGAAAGTCTCTGAGAATTATGATCTACTTTCATTACTTTTTTACACAAGTTGTTAACAGATTATCATAATTGTCAATTATCCACTCTGGAATATTTTGGGGATACTTTTTAAGTATTTTTTCTTGTACATCTAGGGTGATCGTATTGGACTTAGACAGCCCAATAAATTTCCATGAATCAGAATCTTTAAGCACCTGATTATAGATAATAAGAAAAATTATTATTATTATTCCCCCTCTTAAAAACCCAAAAAGCAAACCAAAGATTTTATTTACCTCGTTAAGACTTGAGGTTTCGATAAAATATGAAATTTTGTATGTAATGAATGAGATAGCTATAAGAGCTAGTGTAAAGCCCAAGATAAATGAAAGTATCATCATTAATTCACAGCTATCGCCTAATATGCCCATCACGAAATCTATTTCGGAAATAGTAGTAAAAATCAGAGGGGAAATAAGATAAGCTACTACAATCGCTAGAAACCAGTTTAAAATTAACAGAACCTCTTTAATGAAACCTCTATAGTAGGCAAAAACTCCTGAGAAAATTATCAATCCGGCCGAAATCACATCAAAAGAGGAGAAGGGCTCCATTAGTTCAGCTTCCTTTATAAAGAAATTTATTTGACAAACTTTTTAAAACATTAACCATTTAAGAATATCTTTAACAATTTATTTTTGGATAAGATAGCCTGTTTTGGATTTCCAGACCATTCCACTTTTCCACCATCTAATAGAATAATTTTCGTTGCAAGAAACATTGCCAAATTAATATCATGGGTAATTGTAATTGCAGTTTTTTTGGAAGCCTTTGTGATTTTACTAATTAAAGAAATTATTTTTTTTGACGTTATTGGGTCAAGCCCAGTAGTGGGTTCATCAAAAATGAGAATATCTGGTTCTGAAAATATTGATCTCGCTATGCCAACGCGTTTTTGCATTCCCCCAGATAATTCAGATGGGTAGTCTTCAGCTATGTTAGTAGGCAATCCAACCTCTCTTAGCCTTTCAATTGCTAGTTTTCTAAGCTTGATAATGCTAGGAGACTTTTCATTATATAGTTTTTTAAAAGCAATGTTTTGCCAAATATTATAGCTATCAAATAGTGCATTGCTTTGAAAACAAACACCCAATTTATTTAAAATTTTTTGCCTATCTGCATTTCCACTAATTAGCTTACCATCAAAAAATATTGAACCAGAGCTAATATCTTCTAGGCCTAATATGCACTTTGCCAACATAGACTTTCCTGCACCTGAACCACCTATAATAACTAAATGCTCCTCTGGCTCTATTGTAAAAGAAATATTCTTTAGAATATGTTTAGAATCTATTGCCTTATTCAAGTTTTTCACTTCGATTTTCGATTTTTTGATCATTTATTAAATAAGGCTTCTGTTAAAATATAGTTTGCGGCAAGAATAGAGATTGAAGACCAAACAACAGAGTTAATTGTTGCTTTTCCAACACCTCGTGCTCCAACTGTTGTATTCAGTCCATGAAATGTCCCCAAAACCCCAATGATTAATCCAAAGAAACCGGCTTTTACTAAACCAGAGACAACGTCGGCTAATTCTAGGAATTTAATTGTATTTAATAAATAATTTGATGGATTAAATTCGAGAGTACTAACTCCAACCAAGAAACCCCCTAATATGCCAAGGATATCTCCAGTAAGTGTCAAGAGTGGTAAGGAAATAATACAAGCGAAAACTCGGGGTATAATAAGAAAATTATATGGGTTTGTGTTGAGTGTATACAGAGCGTCAATCTGTTCTGTAACTTTCATTGTTCCTATTTCAGCGGATATTGACGAAGCGACCCGACCCGACATAATCAAACCACATAGCACTGGTCCTAGCTCTCTACAAATACCAATAGCCACTATTGAAGGAACAACACTTTCGGCATTGAACCGAGTTCCGCCAGAATAAATTTGAAGAGCTAAAGCGGCGCCAGTAAAAACAGCAGTCAATCCTACAACAGGTAAAGACATAAATCCTATTTGTATTAATTGATTGAAAAAGGCCTTAGCATAGAACGGTCCCTTAAGTGCATATGATAGTATCTTCCAAGTAAATCTGCTAAAAATACCAATTTTTCTCATAAATATTAGAAGAGTGTGACCTATAAGTGCTATATAAAAAATAATTTTCATATAATTTCCTATTCAGAGTAAACCCTACTAATTCTTTCACCCAAATTCACCAGCACTTCATGACTAATGGTTTTACAGTCTTTTGCAAAATCATCAACTTGATATTCAGGTGAAAATACACAAAGATATCTAGGGGTTTTGGGTAAATTTGAAATGTCTACTGTAACCAGGTCCATAGAAATTCTACCTATTATGGGGCATGGTATGTTTCCATAGAATAATTTACCTATGTTACTTAGTGTTCTCGGTAAACCGTCTGCATATCCCATTGCTAGAGTAGCAACTCTCGTCTTATGTTTAGCTTTGTATGTAAAGTTATAACCAACTTGCATGTTTTTATCTATAATAAAGTCTTGAAGGACTGGAACCTTTATTTGAATAACTTCTTTCAATCCAGTATTCGTAATTCCTCCGTATAACCCAATACCAGGCCTGACCATATCGAAGTGAAAATCGTTACCTAATAAAGTTCCATGACTTGCAGAGATACTTTGACGGATATTAGGTAAAAATTCACATAATTCAATAAATAGGTCTTTTTGTGCTTTGTTTTCTTTATTTGATGTATCGTCTGCACAAGCTAAATGCGACAAAATCAAATTCAATGGTAGTGATTTTACTATATCAATGTTTTCTAGAAGAGATTGCTTATCCAGTCCTAAGCGGTTCATACCAGTGTTTAGTTGAATAGCAACCTTGTGGTCTTGATTGAAAATTTCAATAAACTTTTGAGCTTCTAAAATGTTATTAATGATTGGAGTAATATTATGTTCCCTATAAAGATTAGATTTCAGAAAATCAAATCCATTTAAAGTAAATATTTCAGAATTCCTTGAGTAACTCCTTATTTTTATTGCTTCTGAAATAGTAGCTGTAAAAAAACTTCTTACGCCATATCGCTCAATTTCAGGGACTATTTTCGCTATGCCTAGGCCGTAAGCATTTGATTTTACAACAGCTGATAGCTCAGTATTTTTTTTTAGTATTTTTTGAAAAAATTTGATGTTACTTTTTAGATTGGAAAGATTAATATGAAGTTCAGGAGACAATTATAATCCTAAGCCTCAATTTTTCAGTTGATGGCTCTTTGCCAAATTACCAAATCGTGTAAAACGTCCATCAAAAGCTAAATTAACTGTACCAACTGGACCGTGGCGTTGCTTTCCTATTATTAACTCCGCTTTTCCATGAATTTGTTCCATTTCCTCTTGCCACTTTATAAGTGCATCAAGGTCTTGATCGCCTGGCTTTTCCCTCTCTTTATAATACTCTTCTCGAAATATAAACAAAACAACATCAGCATCTTGTTCAATGGAACCACTCTCGCGTAGATCTGCGAGTTGAGGTCTTTTATCATCTCTATTTTCCACTTGCCGAGAGAGTTGAGATAAAGCTAAGACAGGTATATTCAATTCTTTTGCAATTGCTTTAAGCCCTTGAGTTATTTCAGCAATTTCATTAACTCTACTTTCTCTGTTTGATGAAGCTCGTATTAATTGAAGATAGTCTATTATCAAAAAATCAAGGCCATGTGTTCTTTTTAGCCTTCTAGCTTTAGATGCTATACTTGATATTAAAAGTGCAGGAGTATCATCTATAAAAAATTTACTTTGATCCAGTGATCGAGCAGCATCCACGAACTGATTAAATTCATTATCGGCTAGCTCACCTCGTCTAATCTGTTCTGAAGGAATTTTGCTTATATCAGATAAAATTCTTGTGGCGAGCTGTGCTGAAGACATTTCAAGCGAAAAGAAACCAACACTAGAAGCTTTGCCATATTTCTTGTAATTCCCGATTGAGGCGTTATATGCAATATTTGTTGCTAAAGCGGTTTTTCCCATAGATGGTCGTCCAGCAAGAATAATTAAATCTGAATTCTGTAGCCCTCCCAATTTTTTGTCTATGTCGATAAATCCAGAAGGTATACCCGATACGCCTTGTATATCTGAATCGAAAGCTCTATTAGCCAATTCGATTGCCTCAGTTGCAGCTTTAACAAGAGGCTCAAAGCTTTTTGATTGAGCACCATTTGATGCTACGTTATAAAGAGATTGTTCTGCTTTTGTTATAAGTTGAGCAGGAACTGTTTCATCCGTTATTTTTTTTGCGTCAAGAATTATTTCGTTTCCAACATCAATAAGTTTTCTTCTAACCGCTAGATCATATAAAGCATTTGCATAGTCTTTTGCTGCATAGGCGCTTATAGCCATCGCAGATAACTCAGTGAGCAAAGAAGGAACATCTATATCTTGGAAATCTTCATCTGAATCTAAATATGGTTTTAAAGTGATAGGTGATACAATTAGCCCTTTTTTTGTTCTAGATGCAATATGGGTGAAAATTTTTTTATTTATTCCGTCATAGAAATGATCCTCATCAATAATGGACTCAATCTCCCCTAAAACGTCGCTATTTACTAATAGCAATCCTATCAGAGCTTGCTCGGCTTCAAGATTAAAAGTGGAAGAGTTGTCTACATCCGCCGTTTGATCAAGTTTAACATTATCCATAAGTCTCACCGCAGATAGTATATACTAACTCTTTTTTTTTCACCAAGATAATTGTCGCTACAATCGCTATTTCATATAGTTAATGTTGTTGATTGTAGTACCCTATAATTTTTAGCAGATTATTCTGTTCCGCTCTGTTCGGGTGATTTTTTTTCAGAGCTAGTCTCTTCTTTTGCTTCTTCAGATATAGTCTCTTCAGTTTTCAGCGACACACCATCTTCAAGGAGACTTTCGTTAAGCTCCGCATTAATTTCATCGGTGCCGTTATCTGTACTCTTTTTATCCTCTATATCCGATGAAGTGTCTCCTAAGCTTCGTACCACTTTCAATTTTATTTTGCTTTCAACTTCAGGATGCAAAATTACACTCATGTCGAATAACCCTAGTTCTTTAATAGGTTTATCTAAAGCTATCTGTCTTCTGCTTAGTGTAATTCCATTTTCAGCAATGAGGCTTGCTATATCTCTTGTAGTGACCGACCCATACAATATTCCAGTATCAGATGCTGACCTAACAATCATCAAATTCAAAGATTCTACTTCCAGTCGTATTTTCTCTGCTTTTTCAATCTCGTCTTTATTTTTCTCGAGCAACTTTGCTTTAGTGGTTTCAAAGACTTCTTTGTTTTCTTTCGTTGCTCTCAAAGCTTTTCCACTAGGAATAAGGTAGTTTCTACCAAAACCTGGCTTTACTGCAACTGTGTCACCTATATTTCCTAGTTTATTTATCTTTTGAAGTAATATGATTTCCATGCCAAGACCTATTTGACTGCATAAGGCAACAAGCCTAAAAATCTGGCTCGTTTTATTGCAATTGCTAGTTCTCTTTGTTTCTTAGTTGAAACCGCAGTAATTCTTGAAGGTATGATTTTCCCTCTCTCTGAAATAAATTTTTGAAGAGTCCTTACATCTTTGTAGTCAATTGGTTGTGCTCCTTTTTCAGAGAACGGGCAACTCTTTTGACGCCTAAAATAGTGTTTGTTGTTATTGTTTTGAGACCTTCTATCATTATACCTTTTTTCCATACTCAATCAAACCCTCTCTTCTTCGTCTTTATTCCTACTGTTCATCATGATTGAATGACCATCTTTATGCTCTTTTACCTTAATAGTTAAAAATCTCATAATATCTTCATGGATGTTCATTAAACGCTCCATCTCAGCCACGGCTTTTGTGTCACTATTTGTTTTAAACATAAAATAATGACCTTTCCTATTTTTATTCATTCTGTAAGCTATTGATCTTAATCCCCAATATTCACTTTCAATTACTTTTCCACCGTTCTCAGTAAGCGTGCCTTTAAACTCTTCGGCCAAGGTCTCAGCTTGTACAGACGTTAAATCTTGTCTACAAATAAACACGTGTTCGTAATTGGGCATTCAAAATCCTTTAAAAATGTTGGTAAAAATCGTTATATACAGCAAAAATAAAAAAGCAAGCAAACAGTTGCATTGTTTAAATGATTTTTTTGGTATAAATAATATCGAAAAGCAATTCTTCAAGGAACAACTACGGGGAAAAGGATATGCGAAAAGCTTTTTTGTTTCCAGGCCAAGGGTCACAATTTATAGGTATGGGGCAAGACTTAGCGAGCCAGTTTAAAGTGGCCAAAGATGTATTTTCGGAAGTGGATGAAGCCCTTGGAGAAAAACTGTCGGAATTGATGTTTCGAGGCGATATTGAAGAATTGACATTAACAAAAAATGCTCAACCCGCTATTATGGCAGTTTCTATTGCGATTTTGAGGGTCATGTTATCCAATGGATTGAATCTTAAAACACTTGATCTGTTAGCTGGGCACTCATTGGGAGAATATAGTGCCCTGTGCGCCTCAGGGGTAGTTTCTCTAAGAGAAACTGCCATAGTATTAAGAAAGAGGGGTATAGCTATGCAAGAAGCTGTGTCTGAAGGTAAAGGTTCAATGGTCGCTGTTTTAGGCTTGACTAGTGAAATTGTAAACGAATATATAATTACAAGCAAATGCGACAACGATTTGATACAAGTTGCAAACGACAACGACCCTTCGCAAGTGGTTATCTCAGGCGAAAAGAAAGAAGTAGAAAAGTTCTCTGATTTTTTAAAAGAGAAAAACGCTAAAAGAGTTATTAGCCTTCCAGTATCTGCCCCTTTTCACTCTCCTCTTATGGAACCGGCTGCTTTAACAATGGAATCTGAATTGAGAAAAGTAAATTTTTCAAACCCACTAGTTCCAATTATTCAGAATGTTGATTTAAGTATATTAAAGTCAACTGAAGGGTTAGTGGATAGGTTAGTCAAACAGATTTGTGGAACAGTTAGATGGAGGGAGAGTTTAATAAAGATGGCATACGAATATGGTATCAAAAACTTTTTTGAAATAGGTCCAGGTAAAGTGTTGGCCAGCACGGTGAAAAGAACAATTCCTGTCGCAAACGTTCTTTCGGTAGGCCTTGCTCCTCAGATCGAGGAAGCTTTGGAGATTATTAATGACTAATTTAGAAAACTTAAATATTCTAATTACTGGTGCATCTGGAGGAATAGGAACTAGCATATCTAAGGCATTTGCTTCGACAAAAGCAAATCTCTTTCTTGTTGGATCTTCCGAAGAGAAAATATCCAAGTTACGAAATGAGCTGCCAACTAGAGAGAATATTAACTATTTTTCTGTTGATTTAAGTGAAAGAGAAAATGTAAGTCACTTTTGTGACTCTATAATTGAGAAATATGGAGGAATTAGCATTATTGTTAATAATGCGGGTATTACTGAAGATAATCTATTTATGAGAATGACTGATAATGCTTGGGATAGGGTTTTTGCAATTAATCTTGATGCATCGATGATAATTTGCAGAAAGTTCATTCGAGGGATGATAAAAAATAAATGGGGGAGAATAGTAAATATTTCGTCTGTGGTTGCGTCAACGGGTAACCCAGGGCAAAGCAATTATGTAGCAGCTAAAGGTGCATTAAATGGACTAACAAAATCGATGGCATTAGAAGTTGCAACACGAGGCGTTACGGTCAACTGTATATCACCAGGCTTTATTGATACAGCTATGACAGCTAAGTTAACAGATGACCAAAAGTTGAAAATAACTGAAAGAATTCCGGTAGGCAGGATGGGGACTGGCGATGACGTATCAGCTTTGGTGTTGTTTCTTGTAACTAATGAAGCAGGTTATATTACAGGGCAAAACATACACGTTAATGGAGGCCTTTTCCTAACATAGAGAGTTTTTCTCTAACTTACTCCAAAATTTTCCAGATAAGTATTGCTTGTTTTCATAATTATGTATAAAAGAAAAAAATTGTCGAAAATTGACCATTTTGGTAACAGAAAACAGGCCAAAAAACGTGTAAGAAGATGAGGAGGTTATTATGAGTGATGTTGTAGACAGAGTTAAAAAAATAGTGGTCGAGCATTTGAGTGTAGAAGAAGGCTCGATATCAGATAGTTCATCTTTTATAGATGATTTGGGCGCGGATAGCCTTGACACAGTTGAGCTTGTGATGGCTTTTGAGGAAGAATTTGGTATAGAAATTCCAGATGATGCAGCTGAAACTATCCAGACTGTAGGTGATGCTGTGAAGTTTATCGAAGAAAACTCTTAAGGTGCCTGAGATCTGGAGCTCTACATTATATAGAAAAGCATGAGACGTGTTGTAGTAACTGGAATGGGGTTATTGACCCCACTTGGGTGCGGCGTCGAAATAGTATGGAACAGACTATTAAAAGGTGAGTCGTCAGCAACGAAAATTACTAGATTTGATCCGTCGGATTATTCTACGAGTTACGCTTGCGAAATCCCTTATGGTGATGACTCAGAAGAAAAATTTAATCCTGATCAGTGGATGAGCTTAAAAGATAGAAGGAAAGTTGATGACTTCATTCTTTACGGTATTTGCGCGGCAGATCAAGCTGTAAAAGATGCAGGTTGGATCCCTGATAGAGAAGAAGACTTACTTCGAACTGGTGTAATGATCGGCTCTGGTATAGGGGGTCTTCAATCTATAGGAGATACTGCTAATTTAATCAAAGAAAAGGGACCAAGGAGAGTTTCTCCGTTCTTTATACCTGGAGCATTGATCAATTTGATTTCTGGTCAAGTCTCAATAAGATACGGCTTTAAAGGCCCGAACCATTCTGTGGTGACAGCTTGTTCAACGGGCGCGCATGCTATCGGTGATGCTTCTAGGTTTATTAAATCCGGGGAAGCTGATGTAATGATAGCTGGTGGAGCTGAAAGCCCTATTACAGAGCTCGGAATAGCTGGATTCAATGCATGTAAGGCTTTGTCCACAAAATTTGCAGAAGATCCAAGTATTGCAAGCAGGCCATATGATGTTGATAGAGATGGCTTTGTTATGGGAGAAGGTGCAGGGATAGTGGTTCTAGAAGAGCTTGAGCACGCAAAAAAAAGAGATGCTAAAATATACTGTGAGGTTTTGGGTTATGGGCTGACCGGAGATGCATACCATATTACTGCGCCTCCGACAGATGGAGAGGGCGGCAAAAGATCGATGAGCGCAGCACTGAAAAGCAGTCAATCAAATATTTCTGATATTGACTATATTAATGCGCACGGTACCTCTACTATGGCTGATACGATAGAACTAGGTGCCGTACAGTCGCTAGCTATGAATTATGCAAACAAAATATCCATGTCCTCTACAAAATCATCAATTGGTCACTTATTAGGAGCTGCTGGTTCGGTAGAAGCCATTTTTTCAATATTATCAATTAGAGATCAAATTGTTCCACCAACTATAAATCTTGAAAAACCAGCTGTTGATACTAAAATCGATTTAGTTCCAAAGCATGCGAGGGAAAGAAAAGTTGATAGAGCTCTATCAAACTCCTTCGGGTTCGGTGGTACCAATGCATCTTTAGTGGTAGGAAAACTAAACTAGTAATTCCTGCGAGATTTAGTAATGGCTACCTTTTTCTCCAATTTTTTTTACTTTTCTCTAGCTTGCTTAATTTCCGTTTATTTTGCTACCACTAGTTTAGAGCTTTATTTCGAAAAACCGGGCCCAAGTGAAAAAGAGCGATTATTGATCATAAATAAGGGCCAAAGTGTCTCAGATATTGCAAGTCACCTAAGAGAATTAAATTTGATTGAAAGCCGTATGGTTTTTATTTTTGTAGCAAGGCTTAAAGGCTTTCATGACAAAATAAAGTTTGGAGAATATATGATTCCAAAGACTGCCTCCATTAAAGATATTTTAGATGTAGTGATTACTGGAGTACCGGTCCAACATAAAATAACGATACCTGAGGGTCTTAGCACAAATTCAGTAATATATCGGATAAATAATGATCCAAGGGTTAGAGGCGATTTGATTAATTTCAGCGAAGAGGGTGTGCTTGCTCCCAATACATACAACTTTGATGTTAATACGAAGAAAAAAGATCTTTTTTTAAAAATGAAAAATAATCAAGAAAGGATTTTAGAAGCTGCGTGGGATGATAGGGACCCTGGTTTGCCACTGGAAAATGCTTTGGAGCTCTTAATTTTGGCATCTATAGTGGAAAAGGAAGCCGGTAATGAAGAGGACAAAAAAAAAGTTGCTTCCGTATTTTTAAATCGTTTGAAAAAAAAAATGAGATTGCAATCTGATCCAACTGTTGTCTATAGTTTAACAAAGGGTAGAGAGCCTCTAAATAGAGAGCTTGATAGAAGTGATCTCAAAACAAAGTCCCCCTTTAACACCTATAAAATTTATGGCCTTCCACCTAGCCCAATTTGTAATCCAAGCAAGTCATCAATTCATGCGGTTTCAAATCCCATTAAAACAGATTTCTTATTTTTTGTTGCCGATGGAGAGGGAGGGCATAATTTTTCAAAGAATCTCAAGGAGCATAATAGGTTTGTAAAAGAGTATAGAAGATTGAAGATAGAAAATTGATGTTTTAAATTAATTATGTTGTTGATAAGAATCATTGTTGGAGGCGTTGGTATTGAAGAAAAGTGATATAAAAATAAAAAAGATTTGGGAAACTATCTGCAAAGAAGTTGAGGTATCCTTAAAGAAATCTAATTACATGAAAAAATACTTTAAAAACAACATCTTGGGTCAAAGTAGTTTCGGCGATGCATTGTCGCACATGATCGCTGTTAAAGTTTCTAGCCCTGATTTTGAATTAGGACATCTTCTTCCAATACTGCAAAAGCAAATTAGTAATTTTCCTTATATATGTGATTACGCAGTGGATGACTTGATTGCCTTTTATGAAAGAGATCCTGCTTGCCACTGGTTTTACCAACCTTTTCTTTTTTACAAAGGATTCATTGCTTTACAAGCACATCGAATAGGGAATGCACTTTACAATAATGGAGATATTGATTTTTCTCTTTATTTACAAATGAGAGTATCTGAGGTCTTCAGTATAGACATTCATCCCGGTGCAACAATAGGTAAGGGCATTATGTTTGATCATGCTCATAATCTCGTTATCGGAGAAACGGCTAAAGTTGGAGATAATGTCTCTATTTTGCATTCTGTTACTCTAGGTGGCACCGGAAAAGTTCGGGGCGACAGACACCCTAAGATAGGAAATAATGTTTTAATCGGAGCTGGTGCAAAAATATTAGGTAATATATCGATTGGAGAGTGTTCTAGGGTTGCTGCTGGTTCCTTGGTCTTAAAATCAGTGGATTCTTTTAAGACAGTAGCAGGGGTGCCCGCCAGAGAGGTAGGAAGTTCCGGGTGTCCTGAGCCATCAAAAACGATGGATCAAATTTTAAACAGAAATTGATTTATTTTATCATTAGAACAGTAGGATTTTGTAGATAAAATACTATTTTATCAAGAAATTTTGCTCCAAGTTCTCCATCAATCGTTCTATGATCTACAGATAATGTTAAGAAAACTTGCTTGCTTGATAAAAAATTTCCATTTTCACTAATAACTTCATCTTTAACGGCCCCAACTGCTAATATTGACGAATTTGGTGGGTTAATAATTGCATCGAAGTTTTCGATAGAAAACATCCCTAAATTCGAAATGGCATGCGCACAGTCCATAAAGTCACTGTTTCGCAGCTGCTTTTTCTTTGCTTTTTCAATTAGTGCTTTCATTTCTAAGGAAATTTGACTTAATGATTTTTTGTCAATATTTCTAAGAGTTGGGGTATACAGTCCTGTTTCAGTTGATATAGCTACTCCAATCGCTACTTCGCTAAATTTCAACATATGTTGCTCTTGCCAGATCATATTGCAGTCAGGAAAGTCTATTAAAGCGCAAGCACATGCTTTTATAAAAAAGTCATTTATTGAGATTTTATTACCTTTTTCAAGTAGATTATTTGTCTTATTTCTAAAATTAATTAATTCATCTACTTTAGCTTTGCGTCTTAAGTAAAAGTGAGGTATCGACGATTTCGAAAGTGTTAGCTTTTCCGCAATTATTTTTCTTATTTTAGGTATATTTATTACTTCATGGACTATACTATTAACTTGTCCGCTGTCATTCCTTGGTTCGGTATCTGCGTTAGATGAAGATAACTTTAAATGTTTTTCGACATCAATTTTTGTGATTCTTCCTCTTGGTCCTGTACCTGCGATATCTTTGATATTTATAGAATTCAAAGACGCTAATTTTTTAGCTAAAGGCGTTATAAATATTCTACCCATAATTAATTTAATCTTTATACAGGACTTGTTTAACAGAAAAAACAATCTCGTCCGGAGTGATTAAGGCTGCTTTTTCCAAATTTTCTGCATAGGGCATAGGAACGTCTTTCCCTGTACAATTCAATACTGGGGCATCTAAGTAGTCAAATGCTCTTATCATAATTTGTGAGCCAATATAGCTTCCGACTGAACAAACAGGGAATGATTCTTCTACGGTTATACATCTATTAGTCTTTTTCACCGACTCAATTATTGTATCGAAGTCAATCGGCCTTATTGTTCTTAAATCGACTATCTCTGCACTTATTCCTAGTTCCTTTAGCTTCTTATCAGCCTCTAACGTGTGCATCATGCCAATTCCATAGCTAATGATTGTCACGTCCTGTCCGGTTGAAATAGTTCTTGCCTTTCCAATTGGTATAACTTGTTCAGGGTGAATATTTACTGGAAACGATTTCCCATACAAAATCTCATTTTCGAGAAAAATAACAGGGTTATTTTCTCTAATCGCGGACTTTAGTAGACCCTTTGCATCTTCTGCAGAAAACGGCTGAACCACTTTCAAACCTGGAATTGAAGCGTATAATGATGCGAAGTCTTGGCTATGTTGAGCTGCTACTCTGGCAGCAGCTCCATTTGGACCCCTAAAGACAATTGGACAATTAATTTGTCCACCTGACATATAATTTGTTTTAGCTGCTGAGTTAATTATCTGATCTAAAGCTTGCATTGCGAAATTGAATGTCATGAACTCGACTATTGGTCTTATTCCAGTAAAAGCAGCTCCAACAGCTAGTCCAGTGAACCCATGCTCAGTGATAGGAGTATCTATCACTCGTTCCGACCCAAACTCCTCAAGTAAGCCTTGGCTCACTTTATATGCTCCTTGATACTCTCCTACCTCTTCACCCATAAGGAAAACATCCTCATTAAGCCGCATCTCCTCAGCAATTGCACTATTTATTGCTTCCCTAACAGTTAATTCATTTACTACCTGATTTTCGGTTTTCTCTTTTTCAAGTCTTTTACTGTCTTCAAAAGTCGTATCTACACTATCTACCTTATTTTCACTGCTCAAAGCGTCTTCATTATTATCAATACTTACTTGCTCTATTTTCTCGATATCATCAACCTTTCTTATGTTAATCTCCTCAGCGCCTTCGGTTTCAATTATGGCAATCAAGGAATTAACTTTTATATTTTCCGTTCCCTCTTTCACAATTAGTTCAAGAACGGTGCCTTCCTCTATGCTTTCATATTCCATTAGAGCTTTATCGGTTTCGATATCAGCTATGATATCACCTGGTTTTACCTTATCTCCAGGGCTAACGTACCATTTGGCAAGGCTACCTTCTTCCATAGTGGGTGAGAGAGAGGGCATTAGAATTTCGGTCTTCATTTTTTTTCCTAATTTTTAACTAGCGTACACGTCAGTCCAGAGTTCCTCAATATCAGGCTCTGGGCTGTTTAAAGCGAAGTCTGACGCCTCAGTTACTATGGCTTTAATCTCAGCATCCGTTTCTTTAAACTGCTTTTCTGATATTTTATATTTTTCTATCAATATTGACCGTAGCGCATCTATTGGGTCTTTTTCTTCTCTGACCTTTTGAACCTCTTCTCTAGTTCTATATTTTGCAGGGTCAGACATAGAGTGTCCTCTGTATCTGTATGTTTTCATTTCAAGTATAAAAGGCCCTTTACCAGCTCTACAATGATCTGCCGCATTAGCAGCTTCTTTTGCTACATCAAGAACATTCATACCATTAACGGCTTTTCCTGGAATATTGAAAGCTAATCCTCTTGCAAACATCTCATCAGTTGAGGACGCTCGAACCATTGAGGTCCCCATGGCATACTGGTTATTTTCAATAACAAAAACTACGGGTAACTTCCAAAGTGAAGCCATATTGAAAGCCTCGTAAACTTGTCCTTGATTTGCAGCCCCCTCACCAAAGTAAGTGAAACATACGCTCCTATTTTTTTTATATTTATTTGCAAAAGCGATACCTGCCCCAATTGGTACTTGTGCGCCTACAATTCCGTGTCCTCCATAAAAGCCTTCACTTTTTGAGAACATATGCATAGATCCCCCTTTACCCTTTGAATAACCAGTAAAACGGCCTGTCAGTTCTGCCATTACCATTTTTGGGTCCATGCCACAAGCAAGCATATGGCCGTGGTCTCTGTAAGATGTAATGTTTTGATCTCCGTTTTCTTTGATAGAGTCTATTCCCACAACAACTGCTTCCTGGCCGATGTATAAATGACAAAATCCTCCTATGTGACCCATGCCGTAAAGCTGACCTGCTTTTTCTTCAAATCTTCTAATCAGAAGCATCTTGTGATAAAGCTCGAATAATTCTTTTTTTGATAAACTAGTTTTCGTCATAAATATAGTTTAGTATTAAACTAAATATTTTCAATATCTAATTTATAAATACTATTAGCTCATCTTCACCAATCAGCCCTAAAATTTTTCTTGCCTGCTGGTCAAGAAGCTCTAAGTCAAGAGCTGTATCTGAAAGTCGACTAATTTTGTTTTTAATTGCCTTATTTTTTTCATTTATAAACTGTAATTCTTTAGTCAATGCTTTTTCTTTTGCTAAAAGCTGGTATTTTGAAGAAACACCAAACTCCCCTTTAAATGATGCAATTATGAAATAAAAACAAAGGATAAGGCATACGGTGGACAAAGTAATTTCTAAAATTTTAAAACTTTTGAACAATATAGGCTCCTCTAACGAATCATTGCATACTTGATTCGTAAAAGGAATCATTTTTTACAATTTCAGTGATTCGATCCCAGGAAGTGATTTGCCTTCTAACCACTCTAGAAAAGCGCCTCCAGCAGTTGAAACATAACTAAATTTTGAGATTGAACCGGATGTTTTCAGAGCGCTAACAGTGTCACCACCCCCTGCTATTGAGATTAATTGCTTTTTAGAAGTCTTATTTGCTACGTAGTTAGCTACATTATTTGTTCCTTGATCAAAGGGCCGAGTTTCAAATGCACCCAGCGGCCCATTCCAAATCAAGGTTTTTGATTTGTTAATAATATACTTTATGTTTTTTTGAGACTGTATTCCTATATCAAGGATCATTTTATCTGTTGGGCAACAATCAACTTTAAAAGTTTTAGCTTCTTTTTTTTCATTCAGTGAGTTAGCACAGACTATATCTAAAGGTAATACTAACTTACATTTCTTATATTTCAGCTCTTGAATGATTTTAGCTGCAGTTTGTAACATTCTTTTTTCTGTAAGGGATATGCCAATTCCATATCCCTGAGCACTAAGGAATGTATTTGCCATTGCTCCACCAATTATCAAATATTCTACTTTATTACTTAAATTATCTAGAAGCTCAATTTTCGTGGATATTTTAGATCCACCAACTATAGCTGTGACTGGTTTTAAAGGTTGATCCAATGCTAAAGACAAAGCTTTAAGCTCACTTTGAACAAGAAAACCTGCAAAACTAGGAAGATGATTAGTAATACCCTGAGTAGAGGCGTGAGCTCGATGTGAGACTGAAAAGGCATCATTGCAATAAACATCGCCAAGTGATGCAAGTTTGGAGCTAAAATCAGGGTCATTAAGCTCTTCTAATTTTGAAAATCTTACATTCTCTAATAAGAAAATTGAGGGAAAGGGAGCAGTTTCAATTTCTTTGCTCCATAAGTCTATTTCAAGTGATGGCAAAAACTTTATATCTAAATTAAAGGTTTCATTTAGGTATCCTAGCAGCTTTCTTAAGCTTAGGTCTTTAGTTATTTTTCCTTTTGGTCTTCCAAAGTGTGAAAGTATAACTACTTTGTTTTCGTTTTTTATTAAATGATGTACTGTTTCTTTTGTTTTCTCTATTCTTGATATATCACTACTCTTTCCACTTGAATAAGGAATGTTCAGGTCAAGACGAAGGACAACCGTCTGTTTTTTTATCTTGGCATCTTGAATTTTTTTTATCATTAACTTTAAATAAAATAACAGTCAAATCAATAGCTTAGCCTGCCGACATATTTCGTCAACATTGATTTGAAAGTGATCAAAGAGATCCTTTGCAGGCGCAGAAGCCCCAAAGCCCTTCATTCCTATAAATGAGGTTTTGGTTTGGCTGCCACCATTTTCATAAAGCCACTTTTCCCAGCCCAACTTAACTCCAGCTTCTATAGCTATTCTGACGGTGCCTCTTGGCAATAATTTCTTCTTGTATTTATAATCTTGTTCTTCAAATAATTCCCATGAAGGCAACGAAATGACCCTCGTACCAATCCCATTATCTTCTAATACCTCTCTTGCTTTTAATGCAATCTGAACTTCAGAGCCAGTAGCAATAAGTATAACTTTTTTCTTATTAATAAAATCTTTTAAAATGTAGGCACCCTTTTGTGATCGGTTTATTGAAACTTGCTCATTTCTAATTAAAGGTAAATTCTGTCTCGATAAGCAAATAATAGAAGGTTTTTGTTTTGACTTCAGTGCGATCTCCCAGCATTCAATAGTCTCTATAATATCACATGGTCTAAAAACGTTTAAATTTGGAATTGAGCGGAGAGATGCCAAATGTTCGACAGGTTGATGTGTTGGTCCGTCTTCACCCAAACCTATGCTGTCGTGGGTCATAACATAAATAACTCCTAAACCCATTAATGCGCTTAAACGAATTGCACCTCGACAATAGTCTGAGAAGGTAAGAAATGTACCTCCATAGGGAATTATTCCTCCATGTAAAGACAGTCCGTTCATGATAGCGGCCATTCCATGCTCTCTTATACCATAATGAATATATCTGCCTGATCGATTAACTTCTGAAAAAACCTCGAGCGTTTTTGTTTTGGTGTTGTTTGAACCCGACAAGTCTGCGGAGCCCCCAATGGTATTATTAAAACACTCATTTATTAGGTCTAGGCATAATTCACTGGCTTTTCTTGTTGCTAGATCTGTTTGAATTTCTTGTGAATATAATTTTTTAAAATTTTTAATACCCCGAGTAAGTTTTGAGGGAAATATTTGATCAAGCTCATTTAAAAAAGTGATTTTTTTCTTTTCTGGTAGAGATTGGAAGTGTTCTGACCAATCTTTAAAAACTTTGTGATTTTTTTGCCCAATTTGTGCCCATGACTCCTTTATATGAGATGGGATTTCAAATTCTTTATAGTGCCAGGAAAAATTTTTTCTTAATTGTTCAACCTCATTCTTCCCCAACGGAGCTCCATGTGCTCCTGAAGTTCCCTGTTTAGCCGTAGAACCGTAACCAATTATTGATTTCGCCGCAATAAGAGATGGGCGACTGTCTTTTTTTGCATTATTTATCGCTTGATCAATTTCAATTGGGTTATGAGCATCACAAGAAAAAGTAGACCATCCAGATGATTTAAATCTGGAGATCTGGTCAGTATTACAAGAAAGATCTACTCCTCCATCAATAGTAATTCCATTATCGTCCCAAATTACTATAAGCTTCTTAAGTTTTAGTTTGCCTGCTAATGATATAACTTCTTGGCTTATCCCTTCCATTAAACACCCATCGCCAGCAATCACATATGTGTAATGGTCGCATAGATCGCTACCCCATCTTGTGCCAATGAATTCCTCAGCGATAGCCATACCAACGGCATTACCAAGGCCTTGTCCTAATGGACCTGTAGTCGTTTCAATACCAGGAATATGGCCATATTCTGGGTGCCCAGCGGTTTTTGAATTAAGCTGCCTGAAGTTTTTTATATCTTCTAAAGTAATATCAGGATAACCGGCTAAATAAAGAACAGAATATAAAAGCATTGATCCGTGACCCGCCGATAAAATAAAACGATCTCTATCGAACCAGTTAGGCTCAGATGAAAGGAACTTTAGGTGTTTTTCAAATAAAACTGTTATAACATCAGCCATACCCATTGGCATTCCTGGATGACCGCTATTAGCTTTCTCAACTCCATCCACAGATAACATTCGGATTGCAGTAGCTTTATCCCAGTGACTGGAAAAACTTTTTCGAAGAGTATGAATATCCATTTTAAAAATTTTGCTTATAGTAAGTTTCGTTATAATATGTATTTTTTTAGCATAGTAAATCTAATATTTGTATTTTAGAAAAAGGTTTGTGTTAACTTAAATAGAGCGGTTATAATAGACAAATTATTATCCCATGACCCAATTAGTTAAATTAGAAAAAAGATTTGAAATTGCCTTGGAAAAGCTCGAAGTAGCCTTGGCAAATAATAATTTGGTCGAAGCTTCAGGCAGCATTGGCAAAAAAGATAAAGATGTGGAAAAAAACCCCCACAATATTGATGATTTATTAATTAAAATTGGAAAGTTAGAAAAGGCTGCGGAGAGTGATGCTGAAGAGATAGATAGGCTAATTATGAAATTGAAGAAAATTTTAGAGACAAATAATGACTGAACTAGAAATATCAATCGGTGGCCGTATTTTTTCAGTTGCCTGTGACAACGAAGAGCAGGAGAAAGTTAAAGAGGCAGCAGCACTAATTAATGAGGAAGCTGATTCTATTCAATCTCAATTAGGCCGGCTCCCCGAGTCAAAAATGTTATTACTTTCTGCATTAATGATAGCTGACCGTTTAGTAGATGTAGAGGCTGAGTCAAAAGAATTTAAAGAAAAATCAGAGAATTTATCCGATCTAAAGAACAAAAATCAAAAGCTGGAACAGCATAGAAATGCTCTGCAAAGTGATTGCCAAAAGCTAGAAAGTCTGGTTGAAAAAATGTTAGATAAATTAGAAACGCTTTCAAACTTTAGTAATAAAAAGTCAGATATGATTCTCACTGATGAAAACGCAACGGAACAAATAGAAACCGATCAACCAAAATTATTTTAAGCGTTTTCTTCTCTGATTTTTGCAGCCGCTTCTTGACTAAAGGACACACCCTTTTCTGTAAATAATTGATCTAGTTCACCTGACATCGTCATTTCTGTAATTATATCTGCGCCCCCTATAAATGCATTTTTTACGTATAGCTGAGGAATTGTAGGCCAGTCAGAGAAATCTTTAATGCCCTGCCTAATCTCATCATCTTCTAAAACATTTACATCTTTAAAATTGATTTGGAGATAATTTAAAATACCGGCAACTCTACTAGAGAAACCACACTGAGGCATCTTTGAGGTACCTTTCATAAAAAGGACTACGTCATGTTCATTGATTAATGTTTCAATTTTAGATTTCACTATATCATTCATTTTCTATCTCCTATTTTATTTTTGTCTGCAAAGCAAGGGCATGTAAAATTCCATTATTCCCATCCATTGCTCCCTCTAATGCCTTATAAACTAATTTATGCTGCTCTATTCGAGATTTTCCGCGAAACTCTTTAGTGGTAATAGTGGCGGAATAATGATTGCTATCTCCTGCAGTATCAATTATCTCGATATCAGCTTGAGGAAATTTTTTCTTTATAAGTTCCTTTATCTTTTCGGCACTTATTGCCATACGCTTTTTTCCTTCTTTTTTAGTTAATTCAAATAATTATCACTATCCATCATATTACTTATTACTTTGTGGTAAAGATCATTTACATGATCA
>CACBNQ010000005.1 GCA_902540655.1 uncultured Alphaproteobacteria bacterium
GGTCTTTCATCCCATTTTTCATGAGGAATAGCGATTACTGCACAGTTTTCTACATCAGGATGTGACATAGCTCTGTTTTCTAAATCAATTGAACTAATCCACTCTCCACCTGATTTGATTAAGTCTTTTGCGCGGTCAGTTAATCTCAAAAAGCCTTGTTCATCTATTGAGGCAACGTCTCCCGTACCAAAATACCCTTCCTCGTCTATAGCAGCTTTACTAGCTTCTTCATTATTGTAATAACCGCCCGCGATCGTGTTTCCTCGAATATACAAATTACCTATATTTTTTCCATCTTCTGGTAATCTTTTACCATTATCGTCAACAATTTTTAGGTCAACCATAAAAATCTTTCGTCCTTGTGACGTCTGAAGATGCCTTTGTTCTTCAACAGGCAGCTCAGAAAACGGTGATATAAGGCGACCAGATGTACCTAATGGACTTGTTTCAGTCATACCCCATGCATGTATCACATTCACGCCCATATTTTCGAAAGCTTCAATGAGCGATTTGGCGGCAGCCGAACCACCAACAAGCATTTCTTCCAATCCATTTGGCTTTTTTCCCCCTCGCTGCGAAATTTCTTCTAGTAAACCCATCCAAACCGTTGGAACCCCCCAAGCTGAATTAACAGAGTACTTTTCCAGCAAATCGTAGACGCTTTTTCCGTCTAGGTTTGCTCCTGGAAAAACAAGCGATGTACCACTTATTGGGGCACTGTAAGGTATTCCCCAAGCGTTAGCGTGGAAAAGAGGTACTATGGGTAAAATTTTCTTTTTTGGTGAAAAAGAGCCTGCGTTGTAAAAGCACTGGATTAGAGCATGTAAAACAGTTGATCTATGGGAATATAGTACGCCTTTTGGGTTTCCGGTAGTGCCAGATGTGTAACAAAGGCCGGAAGCGGTGTTTTCATCAAATTCAGGCCATTCAAAGTCTGAACTTTCTTTTTCAATTAGATCTTCATAGCAAATAACATTTGGAATTTTACATTCAGGCATATGCTCTTTATCAGCCATCAAAACATATTTTGTTGAGGATGGAAATTTATCCAAATGCGCCTCAATTATTGGAATAAATGTTAAATCTAGGAAAATTAGTTTATCCTCTGCGTGGTTGACTACATAGGTCATTTGTTCGCTTGAGAGGCGTGGATTAATAGTATGACAAATAGCACCAATTCCGGAGATAGCGAAATACAATTCTAAATGTCTAAAGCCATTCCAAGCCAATGTAGCAATTCTATCACCCATTTTTACACCTAGTGATATGAGTGACCTAGACATTTGCCTAGATCTTAGAGCTATCTCTGCATAATTGGTGGTATGCAGAGTTCCCTGAAGCGTTTTGGAAATTATTTCTTCATTTGGATGAATTTTTTCGGCTAGTGTTATTATGTCGGCAATTCTTAAAGGCCGATTCATCATCATTCCATGCATTTTTGAGCTCCCAATACAATTTTTTATATTTTGCAAAGATATTTATATGAATAATTATTATTAGTTATTTCTAATCTGTCTATTATTAATTGTAGATAAAAAGAGTATGTTTCGGCATACTAACTAAATACAGGCGAAATAATTCGACTGATTAAAAAATTCAATTAAATCAATTCTAAGAATGTAATTAAAATATTACATAATGTAAATATTTTGTTACACTAAGTATCTGATTATTAAGCATTTTTTGTAATTAATGATTGTTTTTCACTTTATTCACTATATACTCTAGTCACCTTTATTCAGATTACATCCTCTGGATAGGTCGGCTGCGTCCGTGGGGGGACTGCGGGCGCGGTTCATTTCCCCGTTAATCTCACATTTATTAAACTTTACTGTTGGTCAATCTTTTATAACAATTTGCTTTACCTAACGTAATAGTATGTTACTATTTCCTATAAATTATGGAGCACATGACATGACCAATAATATTATTGAGACGAACCTTGGTAAAAAAGTTGATTTGCAAAGAATTTCAGAGGGATCTGCATCGCCAATTACCAAAGCGGGCGCATTTTATGTATTCTCTTTGAGAGTGGCAGGAGATGATGTTAGGGAATATTCCTTTACCAATAGAGACAGAGCGGTTTCCATGCGCTCAGTTTTGGTAAGTCACCTCGCACAGAAAATGCAATTAGATACAAAGAAAAAAGTTATTTAAAACTTACTTTGTTTTTACTTGTAAGCTTTTGAAAAATGGGTCATTGGAGGTAAGAAGGTTCATATATCCTCTCAATTCTCCTACAGACTTATATGGTCTCATTACAACCTCAAATTTTTCAATTAAGCCTCTTTTATTAAGAGAAATCATGTCCACCCCAGTTGCATCCAGCTGACCAATTTTGCAACTAAACTCCAGAAAATAGTCTAAGTCATTGCATAATACGCGCTTGTATTCTAAATCTTTAAATACTGAACCGACGTGGCTTAATATCCTCGCCACAACTTCCTTTCCTTGCCAATCCTTCCAGTAGGTTGGTGGCTTAAAAATGATATTGTCATCAAAAATAGACGCAAGTTCATCCACATTATTTGACTTTATTGCAAGAAAAAAACGCTCGATTGTGGGGTGGTGTGAATGCATAATATTTTAATTTTTTAATGAGTTATGTTATAATTAAACCACTTGTAACTTAGATAAAATACCAGATCGAGATAAAAATGCCAGACGGTAGTGTAAAATCTAAAAGTAAATCATCAGAAAGTAATTTAGAATTTAAATATATGCCAGGTTTTGGTAATGACTTTGAAACTGAGGCTCTTGCTGGTGCATTACCACAGGGTATGAATAGTCCACAAAAGTGTGCTTATGGTTTGTATGCTGAACAATTATCAGGAACTCCTTTTACTGCACCTCGTGCGCGAAATGAAAGAACTTGGTGTTATAGGATACACCCTTCGGTAAAGCATCTTAATAAGTTAGAAAAAATTAGTATCCCATATTGGAAAAGTGCGCCCAGCATAAATGATGATGTTATTAGCCTTGGTCAATATCGATGGGATCCAATTCCTATTACTAAAAGGGGAGATACTTTTATTACTGGATTGCGTACTATTACAACCACAGGTGATGTCAGTATGCAGACGGGAATGGCATCACATGTCTACGTTGCTGATAAATCAATGGATAAAGACTATTTTTATTCAGCTGATAGTGAGTTATTAGTTGTTCCACAACTAGGCGGTTTAGTATTTAAGACAGAGCTTGGGTTAATTGACATTGCACCAGGTGAAGTAGCGCTAATCCCACGCGGACTTGTTTTCTCAGTATTACTTCAAGACGAGATTTGCCGTGGTTTTGTGTGCGAAAACTATGGTCAAAAGTTTATTCTCCCTAACAGAGGCCCTATTGGGGCTAACTGTCTCGCAAATTCTAGAGATTTTAAAGTTCCACAAGCTTATTTTGAGGATAAAGAAGAAAAAAGTAACCTTACAGTTAAATGGTGTGGTTCGTTTCACTCGTGTCGTTTATCAAGATCACCATTGGACATTGTTGCCTGGCATGGAAATTACGCACCATGGAAATATGATCTTAGAAATTTCTCTCCTGTAAGTGCTGTATTATTCGACCATCCCGATCCATCTATTTATACTGTTTTAACATCACCTTCAGGAATTGAAGGAACAGCAAATATAGACTTTATTTTATTTAGGGACAGATGGAATATTGCTGAAAATACGTTTAGACCACCTTGGTATCATAAAAATGTTATGTCCGAATTGATGGGAAATATTGTGGGCAAATATGATGCAAAACCCACTGGATTTATACCTGGGGGGATAAGTCTTCACAATATGATGCTACCTCATGGTCCAGATAAAGATGCTTTTGAAGGGGCTTCAAACGCGGATTTAAAACCTCAAAAATTAGAAAACACTATGACTTTCATGTTCGAGTCACGATTTCCCCAACATCTTACCGAATTCGCAGCAAAAGAAGCGCCACTGCAGGATGACTATTCAGAATGTTGGACCGGGCTTGAGAAAAAGTTTAATGGAACTCCAGAAGGCAACTGGTAGTGTCGCTCGATTTAATTAAGTCATTCGTTGAGACAGCGAATAATAGAGATTGTGACTTCCCTCTAAATAATCTTCCTTTTGGTGTTTGTTTCGAAAAAAGCGAAAAGAAGTGCTTTTCTGCTACTGCAATTGGCGATCAGGTTCTTAACCTCACTTATGCTGAGGAATTAGGTCTCATACCCGACCACGGATTTAAACACGTTTTATTGAACTGCTTTATGTCAAAGGGATCATGTTCACGAAAGGAGATTCGTAAATTTTTGCAGGAGTTATTAGCAGAAAACTCAAAAAAAATAAGTGAGGTTCAGAGATGCTTTGTACCTTTAAATAATTGTTACAATAGTAAAGCGTTTGAAATTTCTGAGTATACTGACTTTTACTCCTGTAAAAACCATGCCCTCAATGCAAGTAAAATTATACGAGGAGATAATGCTAAACTATCAAAAAACTGGTATAACTTACCTGTTGCCTATAATGGACGTGCTTCATCTATAGTGATATCCGATAGTGATATTCGAAGGCCAACCGGACAAATTTATGAACAAGATAATGGTATTGTAAAATTTGAGCCAACCAAGAAGCTTGATTTTGAACTTGAGATAGGAACAGTAATTGGTGGCAGTTTACCAATAGGCGAAACATTGGATTTTGAGGAAGCTGAAAACTTAATTTTTGGATATGTTTTGCTCAACGATTGGTCTGCTAGGGACATACAAGCGTGGGAATATCAACCTCTAGGCCCATTCCTGTCAAAGTCATTTGGAACAAGTATTAGTCCCTGGATAGTTACTCCAGAAGCTCTTGAGCCGTTTAAGAGAACTCCTCCCGAGAGGGACTTTCAACTGCTCCCACATTTTGAAGATGAGAAAGCGTTTGTGTTTGATATTGACCTAACAGTAACCTTAATTGAGGATGGTGGTATGGAAACTGATATAGTGGAAACCAATGCAAAAGAGCTTTATTACTCGCCAGTTCAACAGATTATACACCACGCATCAGCAGGATGTGGTATCTCGACAGGAGACTTGATGGGTTCTGGAACAATCTCAGGTACTAAAAAAGGAAGTTTTGGTTGCATGCTAGAGTTGTCGTGGGGCGGAAGAGAAAAAATAGCTTTGAGCTCTGGGGAAAATCGTGATTTCCTACAAGATAACGATACAGTTGTTTTGAACGGAACTGCATCTGCTGAAAAGTTTAAAATAGGATTTAGTTCGTGCTCTGGAAGAATTATTAATTAATGGGAAAAAAATGAAGAAATTTGCGTCACAAAATGATTTAGATGAGAAAAAAATTTCATTTGAAGAAATAGGTAATGATCTTTTTGCTTTTACAGCTGAAGGTGACCCAAATTCAGGTATAATAGTCGGTGATGATAGCGTAATGGTCATTGATGCGCAGGCAACACCAACTTTAGCGAGACAGGTAATCCAAAAAGTCAGGTCTGTTACTGATAAACCTATATGGCACTTAGTTCTGTCGCACTATCATGCCGTTAGAGTGCTTGGCGCAGCTGAGTATAAGGCAAGCAATATCATAATGAGTAGCAAAGCAAGATCAATGGTTGTAGAAAGAGGGCAAGAAGATTGGGATAGTGAGTTTGATAGGTTTCCCCGACTATTTAAGGGACATGAAGAGATACCAGGGCTTACTTGGCCAACGACAACATTTGATAAAAAAATGTCACTATTTTTAGGTAAACGACGGGTTGATTTATATTTTTTAGGTAGAGCGCATACTGCTGGAGATATAGTTATTCATGTGCCAGACTCAAATGTATTATTCACTGGCGATATTGTTGAATATAAGTCGGCTTGTTATTGTGGTGATGCGCATTTACAGGAGTGGCCGAAAACGTTAGGAAAAATTGCAAAATTTCAGGCTGTTTCTTTAGTTCCAGGAAGGGGTGATGCTCTTACAGATCCAAGACAAATAAATGATGCGATTGAATTGACAGAAGACTTTGTTACATCAACGTTTAAATCAGTCTCAAAAATAGCTAATGCAGGCGGCGATTTAAAAGAAGCCATGTCTTCTTGTAGAGATGAGTGTGATAAAAAGTTTTCTAATTATGCCATTTATGAGCATTGTTTACCTTTTAATGTCTCAAGAGCTTTTGATGAAGCAAAAGGTATTGATCATCCTCGAATTTGGACAGCTGAACGAGATAAAGAAATGTGGAAATTATTACAGTGAATCGCTCAGCAAACTTTTCAAAAAGCTATAACTATAAAGAATTTCCCTTTAAAAAACCTCCAGAGATTTTGGAGGGAATTGATAAGACATATCCCGTTGTCATAGTGGGTGCAGGGCCTATTGGTTTATCTTTAGCAATTGATTTAGCGCAAAGGGGTATCAAAAGCATCCTTCTCGATGATAACAATATTGTTTCAACCGGCTCAAGGGCAATTTGTTGGGCTAAGAGAACTTTAGAAATTTTCGATCGACTGGGTGTAGCCTCAAAAATGATGGCAAAGGGTATTACCTGGGAAACGGGCAGACTATTTAATGGAGATGAAGAAGTTTTCTCATTCAATTTGCTTCCGGACAAAGGCCAAAAATTCCCAGCATTTATAAATTTACAGCAGTATTATGTAGAAGAATATTTGATTGAAAGATGCTTTGAGCTGAAAGATTATATTGATCTCAGGTTTAGTAGCGAGGTTATTGATCATGAACAAAATAAAGAAACAGTCAATATCACTGTTAGATGTCCTGAAGGCGATTATAGCTTGAAATCACTCTACATGGTAGCTTGCGATGGTGCAGAGTCATCCACTAGAAAAAGAATGAATCTTTCGTTTGATGGTGAGGTTTTTGATGAGCATTTCTTGATTGTAGATATTTTTATGGAAACCCAGCCATTTGAGAGTGATCGTCCTGAGCGTTGGTTTTGGTTTGCACCTACATTTCATGAAGGTCAGTCGGCTTTATTGCATAAACAAGCAGAAAATATTTATCGAATAGACTTACAGCTTGAAGATAATATAAATAGAAAAATTGAGCTTGATCCTGAAAGAGTTAGGAAAAGAATAAATAAAGTTGTTAATTCTGACAATTTTGAAATTGACTGGATGAGTGTTTATAAATTTAAATGTGCTTCTTTAGATAGAATGGTATTTGATAGAATTATTTTTGTTGGAGATAGCGCACACGTAGTCAGTCCCTTTGGTGCCAGAGGTGGCAATGGAGGTATGCATGATGTTGATAATTTAGGATGGAAACTGGCCTCTGTCTTAAACAATAAATCTTCTGCTAAAATTTTAGACACTTATAATGATGAGAGAGTAGAGGCTGCAAAAGATAGTATAGCAAATTCGTCTAGAGCAACAAATTTTATGACACCAAAAAATAAGATGGCTAAAATTTTTCGTGATGAGGTTCTTGATTTGGCAATAAACAATGAATTTTCTAGAAATTTGATAAATTCAGGAAGGCTTTCTGTCCCGTTCAAATTAGGTGGGTTGAAACTTGACAATGAGTTCAAGGATGACCCTCTTTTAGGAGCAATCTACATTGACTTTCCGATTCTTGATAGAAAAGGAAATCGATTATTTTTAACAGATGCTTTTACCGGCGGCTATAATTTGCTTTCTTTTTCTAAAAGCAAAATCCCCATTAATTTAGATTTGAATCTAATAAGCATAGGCGAAGACGATAATAAGGAAGTAGATTATATAGACATTGAAAGTATTGGCCAAGAAAGATACAGACAAGGGCTAAATTACCTTATAAGACCAGATGGCTATATTGTAGGAATATTTAAAGACGTGAACATAAATAAAATAAAAAAATGTATGCTTTAAATGTTTCCGTTTTGGAGAAATAAATTACAATGGCACTAAACGATGAACTCTACTCAAGACTTGTAAATCTGTACCAAGATCTTGATGATAAACAAATACATAAGTTGAATGCTAAACTTATTTTACTTCTTTCCGAAAAAATATCAGACGTAAATGCTGTAAAAACAATAATTGATCAAGTAGAAGCTGAAAATGTAAAATCGAAAAGTAGGTAACTTAAAAATATTTTTTAAAAAGGTAGTATACCCCGCAAGAAGGAAAATACAGGAATTACTTTTTGTAAAAAAGAAATAAAGTTTATGCCAAATTTTGGTAAAAGCCACAACATTAAACCCATTAAAACCATCAAGCAAATAAATATTAAAATAGTATTTGGCCACTTAAAGTTGATTTGACGAGAATTGAGGATGTTATCCAATGTATCTTTACTTTGATCACTGTCTTTTGTTTTAAAAAACGCGCGAAATATCCATATTGCAAAAACAATTAAAATTATTAAAAGAATGAGTCGTACCATGAGAAATGAACTTTTTGTTGTCAGTTACTGTAATATATCTTCTTGCAAATTATTTTTTTCGCAAACATAATATAGTCGTTCATAATTCGCAGTTGGAAGATATTAACAATAAATCCAAATAGTTTTTAATCTTTTATTTCTAGAAGTTACAAAAAGTAAAGTATATTTTTTGGCTTTTATTGCCTCTTCAGCAGCGTATCAGATGTATGGCTTATGGACTATCGGCGGTAACTTTTTTTGTATTGCTTTGGCTATTAGAATGAAACGAGTGTAAAGCCGTACGACTGATAACCATACTTTTCATGCTATTTAAAAATTTTTTCTTCATAATCCACGTTTTTATCAGAAAGATAGTTTTAATACTGTTTAAATAAATTTTAACAAAAAGTTTCTTTTCATCATTGGGATTTTAACTATGCCTTAAGATGGGCGCCCGTGAGGAAATGCGTTACAATCATATCGTGGTAAAACTTGTCTATTATTTTTCAAGTCACTAGCTTTTAAATCTCTTTCTTCAAAACTGAATGAGTAATCTACACCCTCCGCGTCAAGTATATCTAATGTGGTTTGATCAAAATCATGGGTCTCACCATATGGGTGACAATACGTCTTTACATTATGCACTCCAATATCCCTCAAGAAGCGAAACGACTCACGAATTTCAAACTTCTGATGTTCTAGACCAAGTCTACTCATAACCGGATGATTAACTGTATGCGCGCCAATGATGTTTCCAGCAGCATGAATGTCTTTTATATTAGCTTCCGACATATAAAACTTTTCGGGCTCTACGCAAAAATTCAATTGTTTACATATTTTATCGAGTAAACGCCCACGTAATGAGGAACTACAATAGTAATTTAAGGCTCGCTTAAATTCTGTTACGCCATCTAAGTCTTTTTGTCCGCGATATGTAAGCTTCTCAAAGATACTGGGCTTTTCAAAGTTTATTAAATCAGGCACCATATCTCTTAGAGCATTTAGCAACTGCGTACCCTTAAAGGCTCCACAAAGCAAATGTATCCGATGAACGTCCAGCATTTTTTTCTTTATGTATGGATATGTCGGAATATAAAATATACCCCACAAATCTAAGTCTCGTAAAATTGGGTAAACTACATCATAATGGCAATATAACGCATCATCAAATGTCAAAATAACTTTATCACTGACATTAGATACATCACTATTGTGAAGTGCAATCTCCCATTCAAGCCTACTTAAAAAGCCAAACTTCTTTTTGAAATAATTTAATTGTTTCAGAAAATTCTTCTCATCTAAAAATCTAAAAAAGGGGTATCGTTGGTCATATCTTTGAACGTAGTGATACATAATAATTTTCATAACTTCAATCCTGGATTCTCTATGATGGTGTTTGGTGTTCTCCCTGAATTTAGATAAATTTCGATCATTCCATTATTGAAGTTATCATATAAATTTCTACAGGCATCAGCGTTAAAATCTGCGATCTTATATACTTTTCCCACAATATCTGGTTGTTTCAATAGCTTCAAATTATCATAATTTATGATTAATTGTACGTAGACTTTACACATGTCTTTTATTAACCGGTTTCCAATTGTATGAGGGCTGTCCCCCAAAAACACTCGTGCTCGAATCTGGTGGATAATCTCGCCAGTATCAATTCCATAATCCATATTCATAAATGTTACGCCAACTAAATCTGGTTCATTATTAATAAGTGGCCACACATTTGTACCACTACCTCGGTAATAGGGAGAGAGCCCAAGGTGAGCATTAATTATATTACCATGCCATGAATCTAAAATTTTTTTTCCAACTATTGAGCAGCCAAAACATACAATCAGCTCGGCATCATGGGAAAGTAACTCCTCAACTATTTTCTTCTCATTGATACTGCCATACTTTATTTTTTTTGGAGACTTCTTGTTGGGCACCTTAGTTATAAAACTTTGAAAAAAATCTATCTCAGATTCGGTCCTAGCATTAAAGTGCCTATATTCTAATTCGGAACTTTTTGGATTTTCAGATAATGTATTACCAAGACTTCTTTCCAACCCTTCACAATAAATTGCTACTACATCTATCTCACTGGAATCTGATAAAAATTTGAAAAAATATTCATGTCGTAATTCCGAGCCTGTCAATATTATTACTTTTTTTTTATTCATTTAAGTACTTGTCTAGCAATATTCTTTTAAGTATTTTAGGCAAAAATAATCATCAGTCCAGTTCATACAGAAAATTATACAAATCACTCGCAACCATTGCATTTCCGGAAGGTTTCATGTGCCCATCAACTACGTAATGACTGTTGTCCGGAATCTTGCTCAGCTTTAAAATACTAGGAAAACCACATTTTAGGTTATGTTTTTTGCACATTAAGTCAAATTCACGGTAGAATGACTCAGAATGTCTACCAAGCCTAAAGCTCACTACCTGTGCTCGCTGGGGTAATAGGAAAATAACTAATTTTGATTTAACAGATGGATTGAGTGAGCTAATCTTTTCTCCCATATGTTCCAATGCATCTTTAAATTTGGGACTCATAGGATCGCTGAGGTATCCACTATAAGGCTTCCGCGCTTCATAAATTTGCATATAAAATCTATCGATGCTCAAAAAATGATATAGAAGGGCTCTAGTAACTGACAAATTGAGTAAAAAGGTACTTATTTTCTGGACTGAAGAACTAATTTTGTTTTCTTTGGCAACTCTTTGAGGATTCGAATAAAAAGCTGGATCTGAACCATCTACTATATTAAAGAAGTCGTTTGGCGTTATACCAAGAATAATCTTTTCATAACTACCAAAGTCAAAAGTGTTAAGTTTTGCATGAAGGTTGTGGAATTGTTCACCACCAACACCATAATTATGAAATGCATAAGTTTGATACTTTTTCTTAGCATTTAAATATGAAATGATTGTGTTTTTCTCACTTACCATTGCTCCTAAAGTAAAGCTGTCACCCACAAATGCAATCTGCTTTACAGAATTTATTCTTTCTGCACCTCTTCTGCCATCTTGGTTAAAGTGATACCAGACACCTTCATCTTGTTCCCAGTTTTTATGGAAAAGATTACAGTTGCTTCGATAATGACTAAAATTACTCTCTTTGACTACATATGAGCAGTTTGTATCGCCTATTGTAATCTCGTTATAACCACCCCAATACACCAGAATGAACTCTATTAGAGCCACGAGTAGAACAGCAACAAATAGCGGATAAAATATACTTTTTACCATTAGTACTATAATAACCTATAAAAAAAATTTAAAGTAGTAATGTCATTAACGATTAGTATTTTGTACCATCAAATTTCTTATTTCTTGAGCAATCAACTTATACGTACTTGGAGAGTAGTGTGGGCCTTTAGGCGCAAAAATATTAGCTCTATCGTCTCTGTTAATGAAATTGGTTGTATCTAATATTTTAAAATCATATTGAGTAGCTTTATCAAAAATATAAGATTTATATCCGTCTGAAAAAATATCCGGATCCCAAAACTTGCTTTCTGCTAAGTAAACAATAATTACTTCGCAACCTACTTGATCACAATTATCGTTAACAATTTTAAGAACTCGCTTCGTCTCAGATGAGCCGACACGAAAATCTTTTAATTTACCCATGTTTTTTAAAATCCAATATCGCATCGCCGGTAGGCTACTATGCCTTCGAAATCCATCAACTACCCTGTTATAGCTTTCTCCAATGGGGTTTATCCGTCCGCCGGAACTAGTAGCTCCCATATTGACTCGCTCTAAACTCAAGGCTTCAATTTCTTTGAATAATTCTTGGGCTTTCACAGACAGAGTAAGCTGTCCATTTTTTTTCTTTGCTACATAGCTATACTTACTTTTGAAATGATTATCTTTTATAGAGTAAGCGCTTCCATAACGATCGTTGCGGTAAAAGGTTATAACAACTACTTTTGGCTTAATGATTTTGATAAACTCATCGGCGAGCGCAGCGTAATGTGCTGCCGAATTCGAGCTAATGGCTAAATTAATGTTCCCCAGCCCTAGTGAATTTAGATTATCACTTATGGTATCTATTTGTTGAACACAAGCTCCATGAGTAAAACTATCACCGATTAACAAGACTGAATTATTAGAATTTAATTCATCCCATTTTTTATCAACATTACGAAAACCAAAGCGATCAGATTCGTATGTAATAAGACCATAGCCCTCATTACAAAAGTAGGTTTTTTTATTTGGCAAGCCACCGAGGGGAAATATATTGTACTTATAAGCGAGGCTAATATATTCATTATCAGAAGTTGAATAGTCCGGATATACGAGAGGAAAAAAACCTTCACGCCTTTTCGTTTCAGCTAATTTTACATCTTGCTCAAATCGTTTTTCAATGATCTCTTTAGAGGTTGGATCTCTCAATTCTTGGCTAATCATTCTGAACAAAATAAAGTCTGTAACAATAAAACCTACAATCGCGGCAATCATTATAAACACTGAGATTGTTGTATATCCAACAATTTTAATCAAGTTCATATCTATCTTTATAGTTTTCTTGAAGTGATTGATCTTGATTTTCCTTGCGAAGCAAGTAATTACCAACTGCTAATATATCTAGCTCTGTGCCCATAAAACACTTAAAGGCATCTGTAGGAGTGCAAATAATAGGTTCGCCTCTGACGTTGAATGATGTATTTACAACAATAGGACACCCAGTTTTTTCCTTAAATTTAGAAATAACTGCATGATAACGAGGGTTAGTATCTGAATGCACTGTCTGTATACGCGCTGAGTAGTCTACGTGTGTGATGGCAGGTACGGAGGAACGTACAACGTTTAGCTTGTCAATGCCAAATAAAGCTTCTTCTTTCAGAGTCATAGCGCGACGTTTTTCGCTATTGACGCCAGCTACTAGGAGCATGTAAGGACTATCGGTGTCGTGCTCAAACCATTCAGTGACATCTTCTCTAAGTACGCTAGGTGCAAAAGGGCGGAAACTTTCACGATATTTGACTTTGAGGTTTAGCTGCTTTTGCATTTTTGGAGAACGAGGGTCAGCTATAATGCTCCGACCACCCAGAGCCCTTGGTCCAAATTCCATCCGGCCTTGCATCCAACCAACAGCTTTTTCATCGGCTAACGCTGTAGCAACTTCTTCTATCATTTCGTTTTCAGACAGCTTTTTAAAAACTGCACCGCAAGCAGTTAGCTCAGCTTTAATTTCAGTATTTGAAAATGCAGGACCTAAGTAGGTACCTTTCATTGCATCTCTTCCTTTGGAGACAATCCGTTCTTTATTATGATGTAGATACCAAGTTGAAAGTGCAGCACCAAGTGCTCCACCAGCATCGCCGGCTGCTGGTTGAATCCAAATATTGTCGAAGACTTGTTCACGCAACAGAATGCCATTTGCAACGCAATTTAAAGCCACACCTCCAGCTAGGCATAAATTTCGTTCACCTGTCTCTTTAGCTATACTTTTCGCAAGTCCAATAACAACATCTTCTGTTACCTTTTGTACGGAAGTAGCTAAATCCATTTCGCGTTGAGTAAGTTCTGTCTCTGATTTTCGAGGTGGGCCTCCAAATAGTTTATCAAACTTTTTATTAGTCATAGCTAGGCCAGTAGCATAATCGAAGTATTCCATATTTAACTGGAAACTACCATCATCAGCAATATTGATAAGCTCTTCTTTAATCAAATCTGCGTAAACTGGCTCTCCATATGGGGCTAAGCCCATAACTTTATATTCTCCAGAATTAACTCTAAAGCCTGTGTAGTAGGTGAATGCTGAGTAAAGTAGTCCCAGTGAGTGGGGAAAATGTATTTCCTTCACAACTTTCAATTTACTTCCCTTACCAACAGCAACGGAGGTCGTTGTCCATTCACCAACACCATCGAGTGTAAGAACTGCAGCTCTTTCAAAAGGTGATGGATAGTAGGCACTAGCAGCGTGTGACAAGTGATGCTCAGAGAACAAAAGTCGCTCACGCCAGTTAATGTCTTCGTCCAGTGCTGATTTAAGCTCTTTAACTAGAGCTGATTTCTGAAACAACTTATCCTTGATCCAAATTGGCATTGCTTTAGTAAAGCTAGTAAAACCTTTAGGTGCAAATGCTAGATAGGTCTCAAGCAACCTCTCAAATTTCACAAAAGGTTTCTCATAGAAAACAACATTATCAATTTGGCTCACGGCAATTCCTGCTTCTTTTAAACAATACTGACATGCATTACGTGGAAAGCTAGGGTCATGCTTTTTGCGCGTAAAGCGTTCCTCTTGTGCAGCCGCAATGATTTCACCATTTTTAATTAGGCATGCAGCGCTATCATGGTAGAAGGCAGATAAACCGAGTATATACATTGGTAATTCCTAAAAAAGTGTATATATAAAAGGCGCGACCACGGAACCTTGGGCAAGCACTAATAAACCACCAAGTATAACCATTACAATGATGATAGGTGCGAGCCACAATTTTTTGCGTACACGCAGGAAAGTCCAAAGTTCTTTAAAAAATTCCATTTGAGTTACCTTTATTAAAACTGGTGTTTGAAAGAGTCAGTTTTAATTGGCTCTAAGCGCGAAATCCAATAACTCGATTTCCTATTGCGCCTTAACCTTAACTCATCCCGTCCATATAGTCGCATCAGTATTGCAATTGGGGTAAAGAGTCCAAAAAAGATTAACCCAAGTACAATCGGACTGACTATCATTCCGAGTAAAAGCCCAAACCGCATCCATAGCTTGTTTAGAGGCAAAAGAAATTCTGCTCTTATGAATGTAATAACTAGAAAAGACAACGATGCCACGATAAATATAGAGGTCCAGATTATAGTTGCCGAGTGATAGAAGTAGGCAGCAGCAACCGCGAAAACTAAAGCGAAGAAAAAGCCGAACTTTCGATTCGATGGAAGTGGAATTTCGGAAGTAATCACTATCTTATACCTCAAACTTTTGGTAATAAACTAGTGCACAAGTATAATATACTGGGCCATGCTTGCAACATTTTATCATTTCAAATGACAAGTTTTCATTAAATACGTACTCTAAACAATGAAAGCTTCAACTCCCCTTTAATGTGATGCAAACCTTTTTTTTGGTTTAATCCACTTCAATATTATTTGAAATATCAGTTTTTATCTTTTAAGTAACTGTAAATTCAAATAAGTCATTCTCTTCTTATGATCATACTCAGTGACTATGAATGTTTTCTATTTAAGAAAAGCGGAAAGATTATAAGAACTGACAAAGACGAAAAATCTGGAGTAGTCAAATTTTATAAACTTAAAGAATAGAGCACAGCAAATCTTACTTGTCGAATAACTTTAACGGACGTACATAATAAAATAAGCACATTAAAGAGATAACATATATTTTAATATTAGACTTAAATTTAGAACCAAATCGAGACTGATCTTTTCTTTTACCAACACTCATTTCAACTTGTTTCAATGAGTATTCTCTTTTGAGTGCAAACTTTAAAGGCAAAATTCCCAAATACAATCGCTGATTGTTTTCAAGATAATCTTGAAGAAATCTGGTTGAATAGACACGCATACCACATAATGGATCCCTAAGTCCATATAACAAATTGAATACGTGAGCAGTATGAATTTCTGAAATACGATTAAATCTATGCCTTATGCCGGATACGATATCTGATCCTTGATTATAATACCGTAACATCTCCAAAACATATTCTGGATCATGTTCACCATCTGCATCGAGAATTACTATCGCGTCACAATTGCTGTTAGCCATAATATATTTGAAGCCGAAAAGTAGTGATTTCTCATAGCCTTGATTTGAACTGTTTTGCAAAACAATTACTTGATTTTTTCGTGCAATCACGGCAGTTTTATCGGTGCTTGCGTCATCAATAACGTATGTTGAAATACCTTTCGGTAAAATTTTTAACACTGTTTCTATTGTGTGTTCTTCATTGAATGCGGGTATTAAAATGGCTACTCGATTATGTTCCATGAAATGTGTTCACCCGCTTTTATATCCACTTTAATTTTTAACCCGATTACTTTCTCTAAATCATATGGACTTAGACCATTTTCTGGACATGGCCTTAAAGATTCGAGCAAATCTAATGTAATAATGGTACCCTTTTTAACATCCCTTCTTACTCGCAAGCACCTTCTCTGAATATGTACTGTTTCGAGTTCATTATTCTCTACGATTTTCACCCCGTCACCCATTGCGACCTCTAAATTTCTGGTCTCGTTTACCATATCTGACCAAGTCTTTGGATTTAGTGCAAATTTATGATCTGGCCCAATTCTAAAATTGTCATCAGTAAAGTGTTTTTCTATAACCCTCGCGCCGAGCGCAACCGCCCCCAAAACCGCAGTGTGACCCGGCGTATGGTCTGAAAGACCTAGCGGCATGCCAGGCCAAATACTGTCGAACGTTTTGAGCACGTTTAAGTTTACCGATCGGAAGTTTTCTAAGTCACCAGTATAATTAGTATTGCACTGCATCAAGCATAGATTAGCGTTCGACTGAAGAACGGTTTCAACAGCACGCTTAACTTCCCTTATATTGGAGGCTCCAGTTGCAAGAAAAACAGGTTTTTGTTTACCCGCAATTTTTTCCAATATGGGCTCGAATGTAATATCTCCCGATCCAACCTTGAAAGCTGGCATTAACCTATAGAAATTCTCCACCGCCTCAATATCATAGGGCGTGGTCATAAAATCGATCCCTAATTTTTCACATTCACCAACTAATTCCTCAGTCCACTCATCTCTTGTATGATATTCATCATACACATCAAAAATGGACTTTTCCCATTCACTTTGATGTGAAACCGACTTAAATTTTCCTTTAAAACCAACATCACTGACGATTTTGTTTGCTTTGAAATGTTGAAATTTAGCGCAGTTTGCCCCTGCTTCATGTGCTAAATTGATCAAATCCAAAGCCCGCGAGAGCGATCCATCATGGTTCGCCGCAATATCAGCAATAAAATAGGTAGCTGCATTATTTCTAATTAGGCTTTTATTTACAAAAAATTCAGTTTTATAATGCATTTTATATCCCAATTTACTTTAGCACAGAAGTCACAACTTCATCGACTCCAGGCATTTTTATGTTAAGCCATTTTTCGACTTTGGAACAGTTCATTCCAACATTTCTGTTCACCTTAACTTCACTGTAAGGTTTATCAATAATTTCATACTTCACGCCTCTTACGCCTAATTTTTCTATAAACTTAGTTCCAAACTCTGCCTTAGAGTAGTAATTGTTAGTTCCTACATTGTAAAGACCAACAGTTTCATTTTCCAAAAGGCGAGTTATTAATTTTGCACACAAATCATCTGCTAGAGCGCTCGTGAAAACATCTTTATAAAGCTTTATTTTTTCACCATTACTAATTGAGTTGATCATATAGTTCACGAAACCCTCTCTCCCAGTGGATCTACGTCCAAAAAAACTAGTACGAATAGTCAACGAATTTGGATTTTGCCGAGGTTCTCCCCAATATTTTGTCTTGGCATAATTATTATTCAAAAAAACTTGGTCTTTTTCTGAAGAAAGATTATCTCTGTCTTCGTAAACTTGGTCTGTTGAAATGTACACATACTTGATCCCCGCATCATAACAGTAGTCACTTAACATATTTGAAGATAAACAATTGACAATCCACGGTTCACTGATCACACTTTCACAATAAGTAATATCAGTAATTGCGGCTGCATTTATTACAATATCTACATCCAGAGATTTTAATATTTTCAGTAAGCTTTGTGGATTACGCAGGTCTGTATTTATACAAGAACTTTTTCTGCCTACTGAAATTACACTCCAGTTACTTTTCTTTAGTTGCGTGTATAAATGGCTTCCAAGTTGACCCGACCACCCAAATAATGCGATCCGGAATATTTCTTTTTGAAAATTTGCTTTCATGATTTAAGGTTTTGGGCAACCCAATCTGATAACTCTTCAATCGACATCCAATCAATATTGTTTTCGGATGTATAAACAAATGAACTGTTAACTGCCTTTCCACCATTTATCCGATCTTTGTCTTGATGCCAATTATTTATTGCTGGTAAAATGCGATAATGATCATCAAACTCATAGGTAGTTTTAGCATCTTCAAAACTGATCATTTGTTCATGCAGCTTCTCACCTAATCGGATTCCAATTTCTTGCAATTTAGCATTGGGATTTATCGCACGTGCTATATCGACTACCCTCATTGATGGAATTTTCTTCACAAAGATCTCACCACCCAAAGCATCCCTAAAAGCTGTTTTAACAAGCTCGATACCTTGCTCCAAAGTTATCATAAAACGAGTCATTCTCTTGTCAGTTATAGGAAATTTGTTAGTTGACTTTATTGAATGGAAAAACGGAATAACAGAACCTCTAGATCCCATTACATTACCGTATCTAACAACGCTAAAACGTGTCCCATTTGGTTGCGAATAATTATTAGCTGAAACAAAAAGTTTGTCCGACGTTAGCTTCGTCGCACCGTATAAATTAATTGGAGAGGATGCTTTATCAGTTGATAATGCAACCACTTTTTTAACGTTAGTATCAATCGCGGCATCTATTACATTCATTGCTCCCATCACGTTTGTTTTGACGCATTCGAATGGGTCATATTCAGAAGTTGGTACGATTTTGGTCGCGGCAGCATGAATTACGAAATCGGCGTCAGTGAAGGCTCTTTTAAGCCTATCCTTATCTCTCACGTCTCCAATAAAAAAGCGGATGCGGTCATCAATATTAGAGTATAGCTTCTGAAGTTCCCATTGTTTCATCTCATCACGAGAAAATATTACAATGGCTTGAGGCTCGTAGAGCTTAATTGCCGTTTTTAAAAATTCTTTTCCAAAACTTCCAGTTCCTCCAGTAACTACTATTCTTTTTCCTTTGTAAACATCACACATTTAAACACCTATTATAGTTTGTAATTTACTTATCTCGATATCAATTTTTTTATTCGTTATCTTATCTGACATCAGCTTTTTTGACTTGAGGAAATTAATGTCAGCTTGTATTTCATCTATTATATTTGGAGAATTAAGAAACCCATTTTTTTGAATTGGTCTTTGAAGGTTCAAGTCCAAGTTTTTTAATTTCTCATCCATGTTTAAGATATAAAAAATGTTTTCAATTGATGGTCTCAAATTATGCTCATGAAGAGATTTAACAATGGCCCTAACAAATTTTAAGTCTTCAGCAAAATCTAATGACCAATGGTGGTTTGATAGGTTTTTTGAGTTCTCTATGTTGCCTATTTTCCACTTTTTAGGATTCAGGAGTGCTGAGAGAAAAGGGTTTATGCGTTGGGAAGGAGTAAGCGCGGATGTGTAACAACCCATAAGACATTCTTTGCTTATAATGTTTATATCATACCCTTCAGGATAAGTAGGGGGATCATAATTTGATAGATAATGCAAATTTTTTTGTTTAAATAGCTTATATGCGCCACGATATAAATTTTCATCCATTAATGGACAATCTGCACCCCAATATATAATTGTGTGTGTATCATGATAAAGGAAATAATCGTATAATCTGTCCAGTACATATTCTCGATGGCCACGAAAGCAATTTATTTTTCTGTCATCACAAAAAGACTTTATAGGGTCATCACTGCTATCTGTAGTCGTTAGAACATGAATTTGCTCATCAGGTACTAAAAGCCCAGCAGAAGCGTGCACGATACTGAGAGAACATTCATCGTCAGCCAAGGGCAAAATACATTTTCCTGGTAATCTACTCGAGTTCATGCGTGCTACAATCGCTACAGAAACGCCATCACCAAGATACATTGTATACTTTTCCAATTTGTGAGTTTATAAGTAAATCAATAAGTCTATTAGAACGATCTATTCTATCAATATCTAACTTATCCAAAATGTATTCATATGATCCTGATTGTAAATCTTGATAAAGTTTTGCCATAGAAGAACTCAAGTCAGTACATTTTCTTTCAACTCTAAATAATTCACGATAGCCTTCATAAACATTGTCGGGCCTCACTTGAAAACTCTCCATTTCCAGTCCTGATCTGATAAAACGCACGCGATCATTTTTTCCAATTATATCAATTTCAAAAATAGAAAATTTATTATCATTAAATCCATTCAAACAAATTCTAAAATCACTGTTCCATAAGACAGCCGAAACTGTAGGATCACGCATTTCATAATCCACTAGTTGGCTGGTCTTTAAAACATTAAATTCTTGATCGATGACAGGTATTAATAGATCAATTGCATGGATGCCATTATGCAGTATGCCTTTGCTATAATTTACTTGTATGGTGAAAGGCTTGTCAGATCGAAAATTTTTTATATTTATTAAAGGTGCATGATCCTGAGAAAAACGACGAGATAAATTAAGATAAATATTTTTATTTTTTAAATACTGGCAAAGTTCATTTTTAATAGAGCCAGTTGAACCAATTAAAGGTTTTTCGCAAACTATATTTTCTACATTGGTCTTAGATGCGAAATAGCGTAAATAATCCAAGTGCGTGGTATCTGGTGAAGCTATTAGGACTGTATCATATGACAGCTTTTCTGACTCCAGTTCTTGTAAATCATTAATCACTGGAACTCCAACTCTTTCACGAATAAATTCTGCCCGATCATTATTAGGCTCAAGTACTCCAATAATATTATACTTGTATTTGCGTAACCAATAATAGTGTTTTGTCTGATTGATTTCCTTTGAAGAATTTCCAAACACAATATCGCCACCACCTACAATAAAAATGTTCATTTAAAATCCCAAAGCCTTGGATCAATTAGTGCCAAATCTGACGAAAACAAATTTGAAAAACTAAGCTTATTATGAGTTTTAGAATATGTTTTCAAAATTTGTGTCGCTTCTTTGATCGATCGAGCGCCAATGACGAGCCTTACATGCCTACCCAAACTGTTAAGGAAGCTTAAATTGGCCATTAAGCCATCTAGATCATTTTCAGTTAAAAATTTTTCATATTTCTTTATCGCATCAAATTCAGAAAAGTAAGATAACATTCTTAATTGTTTCGATAGCAAAAGTCCTTGCAAGAAAATAGAACGTGCCTGAAATTCTATTTTATCTTTTATACAAATATCAATTACCTCTTCCGAGACTGCCCTTTGATCGATAATATTTAAAGGCATTTGCACTACTGAAAACCTAGCAACATCACGAAGACGGAAAAAATCTTTGGGGCTATATATAGAAATGCCCCAACGCTCCAAACTTTTATTTAAAACAAGTTTATCTAGCACCTGTGAAAGTACTATAAATCGTTTATTGTCTAGCTCGAACGCATCATGGATCAAAATAGTGTGGATTTCAGAAGTTTTAAGTGCTCTACGACAGGCGGATATCTGACTGACAATCTCATTTTCTATATTGCAGAGATTAAAACCATTAGCAAAAATTTTTGTTTGAATATGCCAATCTTGATGATTTATACTTTCCCCAATCAGCCTCTGCGATTGTCCGTATGCTAGGGCAGTATCAATATAGTTTATACCTAATTTTCTTATTCCGTTAAAAAGTACCTTTACTTCAAAAGGAGACAAAGGCGCAGAATCTTTAGCCTGTAGACCGTATTGGTTACCAATATGAGCTGTGCCCAAAATAAATTGACTGTGCTCTAACATAAATAATCCAAAAACTTGAACAACTGCGAAGAGTCTTCACAAACCTTGATCTGAGAAAAATATTCGTGTAGTAAAGAATTTGGTTTCTTAAGAGTGATGACAGGTATCTCATTCATTATACCCTCGATAAGAACAGCTGAATTAAATCCCACCATAGCCTTTGGGCGCGAAATCCGTAAACTATCTAAATCACCAACTTGATATAGATCTTTTGAAAAATTTTGATACACAGATTCGTACCGGTCTTTTGCATCATTTGGATGCAGACATATGTAAACCTGTGGCTTAACTTGAATATTTCGTGATAACGAAGCAAAATTCAGTAACATCTTTAACAAGTTTTCAAACTCTTGTTCCGTAGCTTCATCATATTCTCCTTTGTTGCGGGCATTTAATCCTAACTGCCATTCACTAATGAATGCCAAAAATTTACTTTTCTTACTAGTGAACTTGCCAAATTCCTTCATGGAAAACTCATAAACCTCTATTAGTTCGATGGGTATTCCTATCCCTCTAGCTCTTTCTGCACATTTTTTTGAACGCACAATTACTTTTTGTGGTAAGTAGTTTAACTTTAATATTTTATCTAAACGCTTTTCAATATTCCAGAAATGATCAATCATAACTTCATAGGCTAAGTTGAATCTTTTAACTAAGTCTAGCAGTTTTTGTTCATGTGCATAACCAAACGCAATGGATATAAAGACTAGATCAAAATTATTCCTTTTGAGATCTTTAGCTTCGATATTTTCGTATTTAAAATCGGTCGATTTGTTCAATACAATTATATTATTTTCTTTGCAGTAACTTAAGCCAGCTCTTTTGCCGCCTTCCTCGAAAGCGAAAACAAATGCCTTTTTCATTACTTTCTCAGACTTTCACTCAGCAAACTACACATCTTCATATTAGTTTCTATTGCATCAAGCACTTGCTTATTTCCGACAATATCACTTTTGAAAATTCTTTTAACAAAGTGATCCAATAGATTGTAAAATATACCGTAGTTTTCATTGTTTACACTCGAAAATTCATACGTATCTGGCTGATAAGTATCGGACTGTAAAAATACTCTAACATCCATATCAGAGTCGATAACCTCTATTTTTCCTTTTGTTCCATAGATTTCAAATACAGCGTTTTGGGTGAGATTACTTACTCTGGGCGTACACCATGAATTTTGTAATACTGCGCACACCTTATTTTTTAATTTAATAGCTGCAATTATATAATCATCGTCGCTACGACCACCATTTAATGACATTGTGTTGATATGCTCTATCGTCGAACCAGTAAGATAGTACAACATGTCCAAGTCATGTGGTGCAAGCCAATATGCTAAATCAGTTTTCCCTAAAACTCTTTTGACTCTTTCCAAATTGGAGTCTCGTCGAGCAACTATATGTCTAAGCTCCCCAATAGCACCATTGTCAATTGCTCTTTTACATGCATCAAACTTTGGTGAAAACCTTAAGACAGTACAATATTGAAAGACTTTATTAAAGGTCTTGAGATTCTCGATGAAATGTTGTGCTTTTTCGAAATCGGCCATAAACGGTTTCTCAATTAGCAAATGGAAATTGCCATTCAAAAGATATTTGAACTCATTCTCTCTCGACCACTCAGGAGATGCGATGATAACTGCATCGATGTGTTCATTGTCTAACAATACGCTTAAATCACCATTTGCTGAGTATTCCCCAATATAATGGTTTTCAGCAAAAACTTTTGTCTTTTCCGGAGTATTGCCAACTAAAAATTTTAATTCTGTATCTGTTCGTTGTGCAATAATGGTAGCATAAATATCTGCCATTATTCCAGTTCCAATTATTGCAAATTTAATCATTCAATATATTTTCTATTTTTTCAAGCATCAGTACTGACTGTAGTGCAACTGCAAATTCATCTGTAATCTTGCCTGTCCAATTTCTAGTCTCTAAAATCGCATTCAACTCAGGCTCATAGTATGAACCATCAAGCTTTACAGCTTCGGAGAATAATTGTTCATTTCGAGATTTTATAACTATTCGATAAAATTCTTCCAAGCTATCTTTTAGTCTTAACGTGAATTCTATATCTCTATTAATAAGGCGCACTATTATATTTTTCTGATCTATTCTATCTACTGAGAAGTTAAGATTTGCATAATCGGGCGACGCTAATGACAAGAAAATTTCACAGGCGTGAACTCCGTAAAAAAATGGGCTCAAAAAGCGTTTGTCACCATCAAGATCTCTGCAATACATTGGCCCAATAACTTCAACTTTTGATACCTTGTCTTTTTTTGTTATGATTTTTTGGACAAGTGAAAATTCCTTTGAATAAATTAAGGGTGTATGAGATCTGACATAAACACTTCGTGACTTTGCTAAAGCATGTATCCTTTTCGCTTCCTTACTATCTAACGTCAGAGGTTTATCGATGAAAATATACTTAGAACTGTCAAGAAATTTAGTGAAATAATTAAAGTGATCATCTCCAAAACGGGAGATGATCATTACCAAATCGAACACTTCCTTTTCCTCCAACATTATATTGTCTATTGCGGTCGCTCCATACTCAACGCATTTTTGCTTCAGCAAATCTTCGTTTACATCGTAAAAAAACAAGTCAATGTTGTAGCGCAAGTTTTGAAGTGACTTACAAAAGAATTGAGTATGGGTGCTATCAAGACCAACCATCGCAAGTTTCATTTACAAATTCCAAATGCTAGATTGAATATGTCTGATACCATTTTCGTCCGTGTTATAATATACAGACAATATTTTTCCTGGCATAAGTTCCAGAGAAAAGGGATAGCCGCAATCCCACGTATTTGAATCATCACGTATTATAACCTCTTCCCCCCATTTCCAATTTTCAGTTGACAATACACGTGCTCTTACCCCGAAGGGAGTCTTCCTGTAACCATACGTAGCAAGCAAATCTCCAGATGATAGTTTAGTCAATGCACCGGGTTGTCCAAATATTCCAGTATCGATTGGCTTAGTCCAACTCAAACCACTATCAAAAGAATGTGCTAAGTAAAGCTGTCCAACTCCACCTACTGGCATAAATTCGGTGTTGGATGTATGAAATGAACTATCGCCTCTTATGAGACCTACAAAGTGGCCATTAGAAAGATTAACAATTGAGCATTCGTTGTAATTGATACCTTGAAGTTGTGAATGAGTTCCCTGCGGATCAGAAGCGATCTTTGAAGGTGACCCCCAAGTGACACCGCCATTAAAACTCCTTAACACCCAGGTTTCATCACTTCTCTGCGGAGCACCCGTATATACAGGCATCAAAAGCGTGTTATCATCACACTCAACGATTGGGTCACGACTACACGAGGGTCCAAGAGCAGGGACACTATCCATCCCTATTTCTTTCCAATTTTGACCTAGATCGACTGATGACATAACAATATTGCCGATGACATTAGTCACTAGTCCGTGTTCTGTTCTATGTGAAAATATTTTCTGACCCAAGTCATGGTAATTTTCTGAACTTGTAATGTTAAGCGCAACAAATCGTATAAGTAATTTACCACTTTTCAGAACAGTGATGGCGGGATCGTTTACCCCATATTGTGTATTGTAAATCGTTTTTCTCTCGCTCCATGTGGCTCCATCGTCACTAGAAAATAATATCTCTATTGATGAATTCGGATCATGATGTGTCGCAATGCCATTTAATGCTGCATCATAACTAAATTTACTAGCCCTTCGAAAAACCAAAGCCAACCGCTGATCGGGAAGCCGTACAACGTGAGGAAACGAACAGTATTTTTCATTTTCTTTATACACCAAATTATGTTTCATCTTATTAGACCTTGATTTCTAAACATGTTTTTTTCAAAATTTGTACTTGTTTATTAAGGCTTGCTTCATCCCAGTAATTTGTTTTGAATAGGAGTAACGTCATCTGCAAATTCTCTGCTACAGGACAAGAACCATTTGCATAATTTTTTTCCTTTATCTCAGCAGGTATAAAGTTTTCTCTTCCCAACAAGGACATATTTTGAAACATGGGTTCTTGATAAGTCAATTTCCAAGCCGAGTAGATCCCATCACCACCATTTTTCCTGAATACTGATCGAAAATGGTGAAATGTTATTTCTGGATCAGTTATCTTTACTGCCAAACTCCAATAGCTGTTAGTACAATGCGCGGGAGTGTGTTGGACCTCAAGGAAATTACATTCATCGATTACCTCTTTAAATGCCTTGGCCGCAATAATCCTTTTCTTGACTAATTGCTCCAAGTTTTCAAGTTGTGCTAACGCGACCGCAGCGCACAATTCAGACATCCGATAATTCCAACCCATTAAAACATGGCGCGAGTAATTTGGATCCTGTATATCTTCTTTTGTGATTTTTGACTTTTTAGCACTCACACCCGCATAACCCAATGATTGTACTTTTCTGATTTTATCAGCAGTCGTATCACAGTTCGTAGTTACCATACCTCCTTCACCGCTAGTCATGTGTTTTGAGCTTTGGAAGCTAAAACTCGCGGCGTCTCCAATAGACCCTACAACTTTTCCCTTATAAGTACCTAAAAAACACTCAGCGTTATCTTCTAGTACTTTGACATTCTGCCGGTTTGCAATCGCCATAATTTTGTCCATGTCTGGAGATAAACCAAAAAGTGATACTGTTATAATTGCTTTAGTATTTTTCGTTAGCCTATCCTCAATCGATTTTGGATTGATTACAAAAGTATCGGGGCAAACATCAGCAAAAATAGGTGTAGCATTACATTGCAAGACTGCAAATGCAGTCGCTGACATTGTTAAAGGTGGTACGATAACTTCATCGCCTAAAGACACCCCCCAAGCCTCAAGCACACTATGCATCGTTGCGGTGCCGTTAGTATGAGAAATTGAATACTTGACATTAAACTTTTTTGAAAATAATTCTTCTAATTGGCGAGTAAAAATTCCTCCTTTAGAGCTTCTAAAATTTGTTGCCAGTACCTCCTCGAGGTATCGTAATTCATTTCCTATAATTCTACTACTCATATCGATTATCCCGCTTGTTCTTTAAATTACCATAATGAAGGTTATTAGTCCGCATAAAAAACGCTTCATTTGTCTCTAAACACTCTCTTATATTTTGCCAAGAAAACACTTTTGGAATAGATCTAGCCAAAAAATCAGCCACCTCAATGTCACTTTCATGATCAACGGTTAAGCGAAATCGAGAGTAATCGTGGGGTGCGACTATTGATCCTAATTTAAAAATATTTGGGTTCTTAATAATATACTGAGTCACATGCTCTCTATCATTAGCTGAATTCGCCTGTCGGCAAGTTTTTTCTAAAGCTGAGGCTCTAATTACCTCTACATCCAACCCTTCTGGGTATCCATTATCTGTTATATTTGATACGTAATCTAAGCTGTCGTCTTCTAACATAGCATCTACACATGCATGGATCAATTCTGGGCACTTAAATGGATCATCAGCAGTTACCCTCACAATCAAGTCAGAGTCGCACTCATTCAATTTAATCTTTGAATAACAATCCCAGTAACGTTTCAAAACGTCTTTACTATCACCGCGATAAGTTAACAGATTTAAAGAATTTCGACAATGTTGATATAATACGTCATCTTCGCCTCTCGTAGTAGTTGCAACGCATATAACTGAACCATATTTAGTTTCAGTTACTTGTTTCACTACGCGATCGATTAAAAGCAAGCCATCTATTTCTCTAAGCACTTTACCAGGCAATCTGGTTGATCCCATTCGAGCTTGGATAATAATGTAAATTGATGGCATTAATTACAGCCCAAAAAATTTTACTTCGTCTGATAATGATGACCCATTGGTTGAAACTATTTTTTCTAGCGCATTTCCATGACAATTTGTTAGCTCACCAACTTTCACTTCTACATTATTTGAATACATATCCACTCTCAGATAATCAAATCCATTACTGAGTATTTCCGCCACTTCAATCATTTCTGCTAAGTTGTCAGGTGCGCTTATTTGTGCCGGATTAAAAGGATAGCCTATCGAAAAATTATGTTTAGTCCAGTCCTTCTGGTACAGCGCTCTAACATGATTAGTATGTCTATCGATATCCACCTGGATCATGACTACATTTCCATCTTTACAAAAAAATTTATAATCACTTGGAGAAATAGTACCAAAGACCAACGGCTCTACAATTATTCGTGGTTTAAGATTTCTGTAATAATACTCTAAGGAATGATCAAAGTAATTCTCGTTAAGCCATGCCGATAATATCGGCTTGTCGTCTACAGCTATTCGACGGCGAATTAAAATTTTGCCACATGAATGTGAAGGTTTTATCACTACTTGTTGACCGAAATCCTTGCCAGCTGCATTTTTCAATGAATTGTGATCAGCAATTTCAAGTAATGTTGGAACTATGTACTGCTCCCCAACTCTAGCAGAAATATAGGTTTTAGCCAAAAGTTTGTCTGTCACAAAAATGCGTTTAGGATCACTATAATAAGCTCGACAAGTTTTAATCATGAATAGAATATCATTAAATCTACCACTCTTAATTTTGGGTATCCGGCGGTGCACAAAAAAGTGCAAAGCGCCGTGAATAGCTAACAAATAATATTCTATACAACGCTCTAGAAACTTGACTGGGAAAGTTAAGGCATATATCAATGCGTGGATAATTGATCTTTTCATTTTCAAATCTCTTTGTAAAGTCTCATAATTTCTACCAAAGATAGGATATCGCCTGTTACTGAATTTTTTATTTGATCTGGATGGTGGGCGGGTAGCCATTTATCGGCAAATTTAAAATCATCCATGGATAAGGATTCATCTCTTTTTAATATGTCTTCTCGTTTTAAGAAATGTTGTAATTCTCTGACACTATTTAAAGTAAAATTTTCCTTTGTTGCAGTATCTCTTCCTTTTGCTAACTTAGCCGCTAGCTTGGTCACAAAATCTTGATCGTTCTCGAATAAGGTATAGCTCCTTGAATTCACGCCCTCTAAACTTCCCCCAAGCAGATAACGAGAAAGCCAAACGTGCGAACCGAATGTTGAAGCTTCTTTAACGACTTTCGCAGATCCTTCAGATTTTGAGAACAAAACAAAGTTTTTTGCATTGCGCATTAACCAATAAACAAAATTGCTAGATACTCCTTCAAGACCTAACTCATATGAGACTCTGAGCATCACGATATCTTGTCGCTCAGCATAAGTAAAGTTGTTGTAATAGTATTTTAAAAAATCTACCTCCGTAGAAATAGAGTTTCGCGTTCCAACTTTCGATCCCGTGTTTATTAACAATAGACAGGTAAAATTTGGAGACGCAGTTTTCAATAATCGAATTGCTTTCATCAACTCGAGTAAACGCTTCCGCCTACTATTATGACTAACGGTAAGCAAGTCCCACGAAAAATCCTCAAGCGAACTGGAAAAAAACTCCTTCGGCATTATGAAATCTTTAGATGTTAACAAAATTGATGGTGCCTTAAATCTCCCTAACCCCTTTGCGGTATCTTTGTCAGTTAGATGAAAGTCAATCCAATCATAAGAGCGGGCATTCTCTATTACAAACCCCCAATGTACGCCCACAGTGATATCAGAATTCGAAATTTTTTTCAGGAGTGTATTTTTAATAATTAATGCTTTTAATTTTTTCCATAAAAGGACTGGCAAAGCAACTATCTTATGCCGTCTTGACCAATAATGATTATGGTCCCCTGTCCATTCGATTAATTCTTTATGTGTAATGAACATCAGCCGTCTAGAGGTAGTATTATTATTTTGAATTTCACAAATCTTTACCATTTTGACCCGCCAATAATTCTAGTTCCTTCCTAATTAATTCAATGTTAGATTGATAATCCGGCCAATACCTTTTACTGACATCGTCTTTTTCGTAAGGAATTAAGCGTATATTTATACTAGTACCAATAATTGGAATAAGTGTCATTGCCGCCGTAGATCCAAAGTGATATATCACTTTGTTTTTTAATTTTTTATGTGACAACGAATTAGCAATCCATTCAATATTATAGTCTAGCTTAATAACACGAACTATACGATTGATCTTTTCTAAATCTTCCTCTTGTTCTCGTCGATGAGCTAAATAAATAATATTTCTCTCTTGGCAGACTTTGGTTAATTTTGACAAATAATTCTCAATTGTTATAAAACTATCCACAACATCAGGGCTCCCCAATATCCAGTTATCTTGCTCTAATGAATTTTTTAAAACTGGATTTAACCCTACAAGCACATCAGGTAGGACTAGTTTCCTATATTCAAACCTACTATCATAGTCCATAGCTGACAACATGTAGGTGTAGAATGTGTTAAATTTCTGCTTGCTCCCACTGCGTTCAATAAACCGACACACATTACCACCGTCAGCTAAATAGTGCGATACGTGTTTTAAGTTTGCTCTAATTTTAACCAGGAGTTTGCACAACCTTGAATTATAGTCTCCAAAATAAACCACTCTTCGTGAGATTGTTAATAAAGAAGCCAAATAAACAAATTTAAAAACATTACTCCTTACATTACCACAATATTTCAGTCCTAAAAGATCACAAACGCTAATGAATTGGGATCGAGCATGCCCTTTCGCATTTATACTGTAGACAATAATGTCTGTTTCGCAAATGGATTTTAAGTATCCGATCTGAATAGGGGTGTTAGTAACCAAGATAACTGTCAATTTCGAACCAAATCCATTAATTTTTTAGCAGTTTTAGCATCAAGAATTTTACTTTAATAGTTCCAATCGCGATTGAACAGTTTTCCATTTAATTGAATTAGACACACCTGCTCTTTACATAGATTACACTGAACGATCACTGCTCTATCTTTTGAAAGGGTGAGCTTAACTTTATCAAATTTCAAGTTATTGTTATTTAAATATAATGAAGACATTTGGTTCTTCAGAGAAATTGCACAAAGTTTTCGAATAGGTAAAAATCAATTATTAGCAATGAAGCACTTTCGAGGACCGATTGAGAGCTTGGGAATTCTACCCATATCTTTGTAACATTGATCAATTTTCAAGAGCTAGGCATTTAATCTTACTAATAAACCATCATTCTCTGTAGACTAGCGAAACGCAATATTTAGGTTGCACCTCCTACGAACCTTTGACAGCAAATCATCTATTTCTTCTAGTGTGGATATACTATATTTGACAGCAATCCTGCCCGTTGATGCGCCAAAAAAAATTAAACACTATCTCTTGAGAGAGTAATCAAAGATGTAATGTAGGCATTAAAACTGCCTCGCATCCAAAATAACTTGCCTACCCAGAAACAAATAAGTGCCCAAGGCCTATAGGTGTAAGTAGTATTTAAATGCTAGCTACGTGAGTAATACCTGGGAAACTAAAGATCTGTATGAAAATTAATAAAAAAAATATATGTGTATTTGAACGGTTGTATTAAACTCTTGTAGCGTCGTTTTATTAGTTCTACTCCCGAACTATATCGCAGTGAACCGATCAGGTATCCAGACAAATATAAATATTTCAACACCAAGGTTTCCTAGGGAAAAAATTTCACGTCTTGAACGAAATAATATTACAAAAAGAAAAGCGATAATTCGCAAAAGATAAGCAGTGTAATTTCTACTCACATGCTGAGGCAATTTGTATCCCCTGTGAATAATGACGTATTGTGAGTGATAACTATTACCAAGTGGTGTCGTGCCAACTGAGTAACCTTCTCCACAACAATTTTAGTATTTGTTGCATCTAACGCAGATGTTGGTTCATCAAAAACTATTAATGGTTTCTGAGCGATGAGTGCTCTTAGAATACCAATCCTTTGTCTTTGACCACCTGATAAAGATATCTTGCCAAGATTGCTATGCCCTTGTATCTCGCTAAGATTTAAATCATCTATCAAAATAGTTAATAAATTTGCGTCATATTCAGAAGTAAATAAAGTGGCATTATCTTTCAAATTACCATTAATAATTGTATGATCCTGAGGGCAAATCGATGCAGAATTAAAATTAGAATTTATCAAAGCTTCTCCGTCATATAAAATTTGGCCACTATCTATTTTTTCGATACCTAAAATACAATTCACAAGAGTAGATTTGCCTGCTCCTGACGCACCAGTAATCAAGTTTAGTTTTCCAATCTCGAAGTCGAAGTATAGATCATTAAATATAGGCTCATGGTTATCATGAAAAGATTTTTTGCCTCCTAGAATTGATATCTTATTAACTTTCTTCACTTCTTCATAATGACTATTTTGCATAAAATCATCCAATTTAATATCCCGGTTTAGTTTTTCAAGCACGTCTTTCAATTCACCGTAAATAGAGATGAAAGACAAGTATCCGGTAACTGATGGCGCAATCCGAAACATCGCAATGCAAATTGGAATGAAGTCGCTAAAAGAAAACTCATTTTCAAAGGTGGTTCCTAGTTTAGAAAGTATTGCACCTATCACCACTAACCCAAAAAGTAAGGTTTCTACATATAACTTGGGTAGCCGAGCAACGGTTAGCAATCTTGCTCTTTTAATTGTATATTTTTTAATGGCTTCTAGATCTATAATTCTTTCAAGAGATTTTGGGAAAAGCTTTATAGAAGCTTTATTATTGATAACATCAAGAAGGCTTGCAGTTATACTATTTTGTAATAGCATTAATTCTGACTTATTTTGATTTCTCTTAAAAATTCGGGTAAGAAAAAATGGAATCCCTATAAGAGCAGCCAACATTGCTAATCCTTTTCCTATTTCTGGTGATAGTAGAGCGGAATAGAAAATCACACAGATCAGAAATATAGTATCAGAAATTATTCGAACTAACGGGACAAACAAGTTTACGGATAACAATTGACTCCACATTAGTACATCTGACAAAAACTCTGTTTGCTTTTCATTTGTAATTTTTTTATTGGATGCCAAAAATGATCTCACTACTTTGTCTCTTATAGCGTTTTCTAATTCGACGCACTTTATGTCTAAAGTAATGAGCGCGTATCTTGTTGTGATGAAACGAACAAAAACAAGGAATAAAATACAAATCTCGAAATATGCCCCATTATCGATTAAGTCCGAGAACGGTCCCAAAACCCGAGTAAATTCATCTTTAACATCTTGCGCAAGCAAGCTACTTACACTTAGCACTAGCAATGTATCGAGAAAAACATTTACTACTAAAATAAAGGCAAGAAATCTTGTCTTTAGGTTTGAAACTAAGTTTAGTAGAAAATGCAAAACTTGCTATAGTTCTATTTTAGTTAACGTCATATTAGCAGGTGTGTGTTTACCATAAACATAAAGAGTAAGCGCGTAACGTTCGAAACCATCTTCTTCAATGGGTGTTCCGCGGTGTATCAAACGAGTGTCTGCTGAAAACATAACACCCTTTTTGTGAACGGCATGTTTACCCCACATCTTACAGAACCAATTAGAGAGATTTAAATTTACCCTATTACCGAAATTAAAACAAAAAAGCTCTAAAAATTTTATGAATATCGTTTGATAGATATTGAGAAATTGGGTTGGTCCACGTTGGATATTATCGACGTCGCTTAGATATACAAACCATTTTTTTTGTGGTTTTATCCTCGTATCTTGATGCCAGCCGCCTCCCGAGCCTAGAATATCTTTTTTAACCCGATTACCCATTACTGAAATATAGATATGTGTTTGTCCGTAGAATTCTGAAGCTTCTTTAAATGCATTTGAAAATAGTTTAGTAATTGTATCACCTATTTGCGTATCCAATTCCAAGTTCCAGCAACGCTTATCGGCTTCATGTTGCTCTCTCACTAATTGGTCTATGCGTTTTCGAATGACGGCAAATTTATCTATTTTATTTAAAGACATGGGTTATACGCTCCTTTCATTTATTTCTTTGTTTACATAGTTTCTACAAATATTTATTAATATCCCAATAGTGAACCATAGCTCCTCTTCTATTAACGTTTCATTAAAAATCGTAATCACAAGCATCGGTAGACAAAATATCGCTAAAGATAAATTGACTTGCAATAGTGAAAAAGTCAGCGCAAGTATGATACAAATCAAACCGAACAGCCCATTTCGAACTGCTAGCTCTGACCATGCAGATTCAAATACAAAGAGATTTGTGGACTTTAATAGTGGATATGGGTCAAGTTCTGATCCAAAAAAAGGGAAGCGCGAAAAAAAATCCCAAGCTAGTGCAAATTGCTTTAAACGAACGTAAGATCCTCCCAGACTCATATCGCTTTGGGTTCTCTTCGTTATGGTATCAACTATACCCAACTGGTATAAGACACAAACGATCATGATAATAAACAATATATAAAATATTAACAATCTTTTGACTTTATATGTCCCCACAAATGTCAAGATAAGTAATATTATATGAGCCAATAATATCTGCCGGGATGGATAAGCTAAACACATCGCGATTACACACAAAGATATGAAAATATACCTAATTTGACGGGTTTTTTTGTAATAACTTAAAGCACAGATTACGCTAATAATATTGAATGCTACGATAGAATTTCCAAGGTTATTCGATCCAGGGACAAGGCGCATAAAAAAGATTAATTCCAAAATATTTTCTGGCCCAAGTAAATAAGCACGTACAAATTGAGATATAAATAGGAATGATGCGAATAAAATAGCCACTTTCCAGAGACTCAGAACACGTTTGTTTACATTACAATGCACAAATAATGCACCCGCTGAAACAGCTATGATAATTTGAATAACCTTAAACAAACTATTTTTTGGATAGTCTCGCATAACTTCACTTATTGAAAACGCTATTGATGTAAGTAATAAAAAAATAATAACAAACAAAATATTTTTAGTGACTTTTACGTTATGAAATAATGAGTAAAAGATAAGGTAAGTATACAACAGCACATCAAAAACTCTGGCTATAAGAAACCCTTCTGTGTAATAAAAGCTCATCCCACTAGAAATAATAAAATTATGCATTTAAGAAATTAGTCGGACCACTTTGTGGTAGAAGATCCAATAAAAAATTGCAAAAATTGAATGTATGACATTATAGCCAAAATACTTGCGGTACACCTTCCACTGGAATGAAATAAGCTTCATTTTTTTAGTAGTCATACCTGTCAAGCTATTATAAGTAACCGTGGGTGTTTTCTTTATTGCAATTTCTGTACTCTTGGAAATTGCATGCAGAAAGACGAAATCGTTTCTCTTTCTTATCGATGGGAATTTTATTCCTGTTTTAATTAAAAAATTACGTTCAACCACAAAGGTTGAGAACCCTACTGGATTAACATATTTAAAATTTTTATGTGCCAATCGTTCCATATGATACTGTTTGAGTATCGTTTTCTTTTTAGCAATAATATTGTACCAGGAACAAAGGGCTTTTGCTTTTTCTTTGGCTATAAGAGATATACATTCTGCTAGATGATTCTCATGCCAAATATCATCGCTATCCAAAAAAAAAAGATAATCACCCGTTGCATGATCTATCCCAATTTGACGACTGGTTCCAACACCAAAGTTTTCAGCATTGCGAATAAGTATATAGGTAAAATTTGAGCGCATTGATGGCGCTTCAAATTCCATCGATGAACAGTCGTCGACTAGTATCAGTTCTATAAGGTGATCCTCAACATTATGCTGATTCATAACACTTTCAATCGCCATGGATAGCAAATCAGTTCTATTAAAGAATGGTAGAATTATACTTAACTTCACTTTTGCACGAATATTTGGTTTGATATATAAATTCTTGAAAATTTTACTTTTACTATACGGTACAATGTGAAAATAAATAAGAGAGATGATTTCACTAAAAGATATTTAAAATGTACGTTTCGTTTTTTTGCGTTATTATTTTTAGACAAAACTAATTTTATAAAACATTTTATCTCAGGATTTTCTTTGTCTAAGAGTATTATGTTTAATTTAAATTTTCTAAGCAGTTTTTTGATACCCACCGTTGTATATCTTCGCGAGTCAAAAGGCATCTTATCTAGTCCCCACATCCTAGGTACTGTGATAAAAATATATTCTCTTGTTTCTAGAACGCTAACCATTTCAGCCATCATTAATTCTGGTTCTTCCGCGTGTTCCGATACTTCGTGCATTAAATTAAGTCAAAATATTCGTCATCAAATAGTATATTAATTCCATCGAAGTATCCGCTCGGAGATTTGTTGCCTAGCCTACTCTGACCAACATCAATCCCGACATAATCATCTGTACGCAGCCAAGGTCTATAGGGTCTACCACCGCATCCAACATCTAAAGTTCTTTTAACATTTTCACTGTATTAAAAATACGTCTTCGATTATGAATTAAAGCTTTTTATACTAATCATTCCGCCTCTTTTTTGATAACAATTGTAACTTGGCGGAAGTAACGTCGTAGAAATGGTAAATAACGGGAAATAAGATTGTCCATATTAAATCCAACCTTAATAAATTTTGTATCTTTATCCCTAATGAAAAGACCTGAAATCAGAGCTATTGGAAAAGTTAGTAGCTGATCAAATTGTAATTCGACGTTTGAAAAAATATCTTTTATTTTTTCCAGATCATGACGTCTAAACGGAATTTCGTCGTGCGTCCGAGCTTTAGGAGTTAAAAATCTAACTAATTGTGCGACCGGATTTTCGTCCAATGGTTCTTTGAAAATAGCGATACCGCCAGGCTTTAAAACTCTATTGACCTCAAACAAAGTTTTTTCGTAGTCCAGATGATGAAGCATTCCAAAACCGAATACCATATCAAAGCTGCTATCGTCAAAGTCAAGTTTATGGGCATCCATTTGAATAAATAACGGCTGTTGGCTACGAGAATAATCCCTCTTACTTTCTGCTAACTCCTTATCAGAAATGTTAATACAGGTGACCGAATGTTTTTTATTCGAATTATCGTAGACATATGCCTTCGACATGCTGCCCCCGATCTCTAAAACTTCTCTGTTTTCAACGTCAAGAAACTTACGAAATATTTCAAGTCTTCGTTGGTTCTCAAAATGCCCTTGGTTTCTAAAAAACTTTTTCCATATTTGCCTATCGAGTCCAATATCATAGATTTCTTGTTCTCGTTTTGACCGATTGCTTAGTTGACCCATCAATTATTACCTTCTGCTTCTATTTTTCGGTTTACAATTTTTATCGTCTCAGCACTAAATAAAAAAACCTACAAGCTTGATGTCAGAGAGCATGCTGTTCTTTTACTGTCAAACAATTTTTATGCATTTATAAACTGACTTGTGTTATTCTCTTCTTACCGATAGGCTTCCGTCTTTTTTAAGAATATCGCTCTAATGGGAGATGTTCTTTTGACAAGCAATTCACACGCTCTGTCGGTAGCTTTAATCTTTACGCTAAAAAACTAGGAACGACTATAACTAAGAACATCTCAGCACGTTATTTCCAAATTCAATCAACCCCAAATAAATCGCGGGTAAACACTTTTTCGTGGACATCCTCTAGATTATTAACCATCCGATTTGCTAAAATAATATCCACTTTCTGCTTGAACAAAGATAAGTCGGTTTCGACACATGAATTAAAGAAGTTTCGCTCTTTCAACTCAGGTTCGTAAATAACAATTTCAATCCCTTTGGCCTTAATACGTTTCATAATTCCTTGTATTGAGCTTTGACGAAAATTATCGCTCCCAGCCTTCATTACCAAACGATAAATACCAACAATCTTGGGCTGTTTCTTGACAATTAAATCTGCTAAGAAATCTTTCCGCGTTGAATTAGCATCTACGATTGCCCTTATTATATTTTGTGGAACATTATCATAATTAGCAAGTAACTGCTTCGTATCTTTTGGCAAACAATATCCGCCATAACCGAAAGACGGATTGTTGTAGTGATTGCCAATTCGTGGATCCAAACAGACTCCGTCAATAATTTCATGGCTATTCATGGCTCCTGCTAATGCATAACTGTCGAGCTCATTGAAAAAGGCAACTCGCATCGCTAGATAAGTATTGGAAAACAATTTAATTGCCTCGGCTTCGCGTGTGCCTGTAAATAAAATATTAATGTCTTCCATCAATGCACCTTTCGCTAGTAAACTAGCAAATACCTCTGCACGTTCTGACTTCTCACCAACAATAATACGGCTAGGGTATAGGTTATCATAAAGCGCACGGCCTTCTCTCAAAAACTCAGGAGAAAAGAAGATTGCATCAGTTTTAAAACGATTTCTGATGTCATCTGTGAAACCAACTGGAATTGTTGATTTTACAACAATGCACGCATTAGGCTCGAATTCAATTACATTTGCAATAACTTTTTCTACCGAAGATGTATCAAATTGGTTTGTGTTTTCATCATAGCTAGTAGGTGTAGACACAATTACATAATCAGCACCATCGATTGCAGAACGCAAATTTGTTGTTGCTTGTAAATTCAAATCTTTTTCGGCTAAATATTGAGATAACTCATTATCATCAACTGGGGATTTGCGCGCATTCAGTATAGCAACGCGCTCTTCTGAAATGTCAACCCCGATCACCTCGTTATGCTGTGCAAATAAAACGGCATTTGACAGCCCAACATATCCCAAGCCAATAACGACGAATTTGTATTTTGCTTTCATTGCCATATTTTCATTCCGTATAAAAAATTTCTCTCTTCGGGTCTGGCGATATAAACTCACTTATTAGTGTCCGTTGTACACCTTCGCTCAAACGATATGGTGCCTTAAATTCGTCTAATTTAACTTTTGCGCTCTTGAATTCAGTTGGAGTGGTAAATTTTTTAACTCTAATAGAACTAATTGGAAGGTTTTTACCACTAAATATCGATATCAAGTCTGCACTATAACCCAAGATCATTCCTAACCAATAAGGCAAACGGAAACCCACTCCTTTTTTACCCTTCAGCGTTGCACGCACTTGCGAAACGAATTCATTCATAGTTAAATTCGGCGTGTCCACATAATTATAGAGGCCATATTTTTGATTAGTCGCAATGCTTAATTCCAGAAATGCTACCACATTACCAATGTAAGCCATAGACTTCTTGTTCTCACCTTTACCAACCATCAGAAATTTACCAGACGCAATTTGGTTTAACAGGTTGAATACATTTCCACGATTACCTTCACCAAAAATAACGGTGGGTCGCACGATGATCAGTGAATTTTTGCTCTTTTTCTGCCATTGACGCAGTATTTCCTCCGCTTCAAACTTGGTCCGGCCGTACTCGTTAAATGGATTAATTGCACCACCTTCGTCTGTACCTGGCTCCGCAAAACCATAGACCGCTACCGTGCTTGTGAAAATTATTTTATTAATACCTTTTTCTTTACAAACCAACGCAACATTTTCAGCACCATCAACGTTAGTTTTCTTGTACTCAGACTTATCACGAATGTCATCACGATGAACAGCTGCCAAATTTACGACCACATCTCCAGTAATTTTTGTCCTAAGGCTATCTGCATCACGGACATCGGCAATTTTACACTTTTCAGGAAATTGATTACTCATTTTCAAGTCAATAATTTCAAAATCTTGTTGTCTAGACGACAACTGTCGGCAAAGATTTGTTCCAATAAAACCAGAGCCGCCAATAATTGTAATTTTTTTTGCTATTACCAAATCAAAATTTTTGTTAGTGTGTAATCGTTAAGTCATATCAGCTGGAAAACAGCCACTCACAACGCCATTAAGTTGCTCAATTAAATAAATTTATTCAAAACACATTTTGTTGTTTCTGTTTCAAACATCATAATAATTCCGATACCAACTGACAAACCTTTTAGTCCCTTCAAATAGGTCAGTTCTGGGTTTATACCCAGTCAAATATTCCAATAGAGATATGTCTGCCCAAGTGGCCGGAACATCTCCTGGCTGCATCGGCATTAGATTCCTTTTTGCTGTTCTTCCAACGGCTTTTTCAATGGCCTCTATAAAATCCAAAAGTTTTTCGGGCCTAGAGTTTCCAATATTAATAACCCTGTAACAAGCAACCCTAGATTTGCTATCTGTTACACTAAAATTATCTTTGTCAAAATTAGTAGTTCCAGGAATTACATCTATTAATAAACCAATACCATTTGTGAGATCGTCAATATATGTAAAATCACGGCTCATATCACCATAATTGTACACATCAATCTGATTGCCATCGAAGATTGCTTTTGTAAACTTAAATGGAGCCATATCTGGTCGGCCCCATGGTCCGTATACCGTGAAGAAACGAAAAACTGTAATCGGAAGATTGAACAAATGTGAATAGCTATGCGCCATGTTTTCTGTTGACTTTTTAGTAGCTGCATAAAACGATAGTTGATGATCAGCTTTGTCAGTTTCTTTATAAGGCATTACTTCATTTGCGCCATATGCTGATGAAGTAGAAGCGATCAGCATATGTGCAGGGGGGAATGCGCGTGCCGCCTCTAAAAGTTCAAAGGTCCCTTGGATATTGCTTTCAAGGTATAAGCGGGGATTTTCCATTGAATATCTTACTCCTGCCTGGGCTGCTAAATGAATTACGATGTCTGGTGCTTCATCTTCAAATAAACTCATCAAAACATTTTTTGTTTCAACTTTTTCATGGATTGAGCGGTAATTTTTATTTTTTAATAATATGCGCTCGCGGTTTTCTTTCAGAGATACGTCATAATAATCAGACATACAGTCAATACCAACAACGCGCCAACCTTGATCAAGAAGCTTCTTTGATACATGAAATCCGATAAAACCCGCTGAGCCCGTGACTATAGCTGTCTTTTGTTTTTTATTTTCCATTTTTAATAAGTTCGAAAAACGCTTAAGATTAAATATTTTCCATGTATACACACTGTCTTTACAGAGATACGATTTACTAAACCCATATCACAGGTCTTAGTGCAGACATTAAAGTCAGTTTCAAAGCGTAAGCTTAAAAAATCTGATCTCCTTCAACAATGGTAGGTGCATGACATCATCGAACATGTTAGTCGTAAGGTACCTCACTATTTCCCAGACTGAAAATTGTTGCCTAGTACAATCACAAAAAGACATACAGCAATAGTTTAGCAATATTTTTTGATAATCGTTACAGTAATTAAATTTAGCACATTGAGTTGATATCAATTATCTTACGTCTAATCTTTCCGCAACTTGTAAGAGTTTCTTCGAATCCATTTGCAAACAATAGCCACCATATTCACAAAATGCAGTTTCACGGCAATTACCAATACTTGTATTAAACAAGATAGCGTTAAGCGTTTTTCCATGTAAAGGTATCATGAGATGGTTCTCATTAAGCCCCATCAACTCCTAGCATTTGCGTTATTACACGCTTTTTTTGGTTCAAGTATTTGATTAAAGGTTTTTGCAAACTAATCACTAGCCAACTGTTTTAAATTCTTGAATAAGCATCTTCATAACGAATAATATCATCTTCACCTAAGTATTTTCCAATTTGTACTTCAATCAGCATCATCGGCAAATCATTGATATTTTCTATCCTATGAACAGCGCCGAGGGGAACATAGACGGACTGACCTTCAGTTACAAGTGTAACATTTTCTCCAATAGTGACTCTTGCTGTGCCCTCAACAATTATCCAATGTTCAGACCTATGCTTGTGACTTTGCAAACTAAGTGCCGCACCGGATTTTACGCAAATGCGTTTGACCTGGAAACGATCTCCCAACACCAAACTTTCGAACCAACCCCAGGGACGGTGATCTTTCGGGTAATTTTCAGCTTGAGAAACATTTTTTTCCTTAAGTAGTTCAACGACCTTCTTTACCTTCTGTGCGTGACCTTTGTTGGCTACTAGAACTGCATCAGGCATAGCTATTGCTAGAACATTATCCAAACCTAAACCCACGACATACTGGTTATCACCCTCAGAGCGCAATAAGCTATTCGAGCACTCAATAGCATGCGCAGTTTTCGAGGTAACATTTCCAAATGAATCTGGGACGCTTTCTGACCATACGGCGTCCCACCCGCCAACGTCCGACCACTTTGAATTATATGGGACTGCAACCAAGTTTTGCACTTTTTCCATTATGGCATAGTCTATACTTACGTTGTCAAGCATTGCCCAGTGCATTGCTGCAAGGCGCAAAAATCCAAGATCTGGAGATGCATGATTAACTGCCTTGGAAACAAGGTCTATAGTTTTTGGAGAATATACCTTAAAGGCATCAATCATCTCTTGAGCACGAAACAAAAAGATCCCAGCGTTCCAAAGAAAGTTGCCAGAACTTATCATCTTCTCAGCATGCTCCAAGCTTGGCTTTTCAATAAATGCGACAAGTTCTGAAGTTCCAGATTTATCAAGCACATTAGGATGTAATTGTAAATAACCAAATCCCGTTTCTGGATGCGTTGGTTTAATGCCAAATGTCACTATCTTACCGGTCTGTACGTATGATAATCCAACTTTAATTATTTTATGAAAATTTTCAGTATCCGGTATCAGGTGATCGGATGGCGCAACCAGTAATACTGCATCTCGATTTTTGTTATGTGCAAATATACTAGCTGCTAATATTGCCGCCGAAGTATTTTTAGCTTCTGGTTCAATCAAAATGGGGCCTGGATCGATGCCCACTTCTTGTAACTGTTCACCGATTATGAAGCGGAAGTCAGCGTTAGTTAATGTGATATGTGGCGCAAACTCAACGATATTAGATGATGTCAGTCTTTTAGCGCTTGATTGAAATAAAGATATTTCACCAATTACCTTAGAGAACTGTTTTGGGTAGGATTTTCGAGATAATGGCCAAAGGCGCGTTCCTGACCCACCAGCAAGTAATACCGGATTAACAACTTTGACTTGATTTTCAGTTATTTTACCCAATCCTATAAATACCCATGAGAAAACTAGCTCTGCAACCCAACAAGATTTTTTCGTTCACGTTAAAAGTGCGAAAAATAATGGCATTGTTTCCATAATGCACTTTCAAAATCTTTCATCTTGGGGTTATTCATTATCAAGATAGTATTGACCCCTGATAACCATCCAAATATTACTCAAATTCATGTTTCGCAAATCATGTTTCGCAAAGTATGTTTGCTATATTAGTGACCCCAGCATGTATTTTCGGACCATTTCCGCAGCTTTCAATGTTCAGCCTTACCAGTGGCTCAGTATTTGAACTGCGCAAGTTAAATCGCCAATCCTTAAAGACCAAACTCATACCATCGGAGTCATCCAATGAGACAGCGTCTTTACGATAGGCTGCTAAGACACGTGAAATTGAGTCATTAGCATCTTTCACATGGAAATTAATCTCGCCGGAACTCGGGAAGGCCACTATCCGATCTTTTACCCAGTCCGCCAATGATCGACCTGATTTGGATATCAATTCTGCGATCAATAACCAAGGTATCATTCCACTGTCACAATAGGCAAAGTCACGAAAATAATGATGTGCGGACATTTCACCACCGTATATCGCGTCGTGCATGCGCATCGTTTCCTTGATAAACGCATGGCCAGTTTTTGACTGGACAGCAACACCACCCTTTTTTTTAACAATGTTTTGCGTATTCCATATAACACGCGGGTCATGGACTATGGTGGCTCCAGGTTCTTTTTCTAAAAATATATTAGCAAAAAGACCTACGATGTATTCTCCTTGAATAAACATTCCATTCTCATCAAAAAAGAAGCAGCGGTCAAAATCTCCATCAAATGCTACGCCAAAATCAGCCCCCAATTCTTTGACAACTTTAGCCGTAGCATCATGATTTTTTGGTAAAATAGGGTTAGGTACTCCATTCGGAAATGTATGATCTGGGTTGTGATTTATTCGAATAAATTCGAGAGGGGCTTTTGCTTCTGCCAATTTTTTAGCGATTGCGTCAAAGGTCGGGCCAGCCGCGCCGTTTCCGGAATTTACTACGATCTTTAAGGGCCTCAGTTTATCAATTTCTATGAAACTTAATACTCTTCTCACATAAGCTTCTCGTGCTTCAACAGATTGGTAAGTCAATTTGCCGCGGTGGCTTGGTGATGAAAAAACTGCAGTTTCCGCAAGTTTTTTAATTACCTTAAAATCTGTTTCTTCATCAAGAGGGTGCGATTTTGATTTTACAATTTTTATCCCATTAAAATTAATCGGGTTGTGAGATGCTGTAATCTCAACCCCAGCACAGGCACCAAACTCACTTACAGCCCAATACATTTCCTCTGTGCCAGCAAGACCGATGTTTATCGCGTTAGACCCAAAGTCTTGTATACCCTTTGCTATTGCAGTGGCGAAAGTCGGACTAGTTTCACGCGCATCATAACCAATTACAACTGATTTCGCTAAAAAATGTTGACTTAATGCTCGACCTACACGGTATACAATCTCTGCATCTATGTTGACATCAACCTCGCCTCGAATGTCATAGCTCTTGAAACAGGAAAGCTCTTTCATTAATTTCGACAGTTTATTTATTGCCTTTCTTTTTGTATTCGTGACTGATAGCAGAAATAAAGCCGTCAATCGAGCCGCAGTCAAATCGAGTTCCTTCAAGGACCACGGTACTAACGGCATCCCTTTGCGCTTGAAAATTGATTGCGTCTACCAATTGGATCTCATTTCCTGAGCCTTTGCCCAACTTCCCTAATATATCGAAAATGTCTGGAGTTAACACATAGCGGCCAATTGAAGCTAGATTTGATGGAGCATCACGGTATGCTGGTTTCTCCACTATACCCGAAATATTTCCTTCCGTTTTAGATTTAACAATTACGCCGTATTTTGAAATTTCGGGTCCGTCTACTTTCATGATTGAAAGCTGGGATTTACCAGATTTTGAAAATGCTTCTACGAGAGAAGTGGTCACACTTTTTTTACAATCGGTTATGAAATCATCGGCTAATAAAACTGCAAAAGGTTCCTTGCCAACCGCGCGTTCAGCACACAAAACGGCATGACCCAACCCCAGTTGTTCAGGCTGCCGAACAAAAATACATTGAATGTTTTTTGGAAGTATATTGCGAACCATCTCTGCTTTATCTTTTTTTCCAGCTGTACGAAGTGCTGCCTCAAGTTCTTGATTTGAGTCAAAATGATCCTCAATAGCACGTTTATTTCGTCCAGTAACAAATATAAGCGTATCAATTCCAGCTGAAATAGCTTCTTCGGCAGCATATTGGATTAATGGTTTGTTAACTATGGGTAATAATTCTTTGGGCATAGCTTTAGTTGCAGGTAGAAATCTTGTACCAAATCCGGCTACCGGGAATACTGCTTTCTTTATTTCCATGTTTTAGTTTTATGCTCCAACAATAATTTTATTTCTTGTTTCATCATATATCGTTTGAACCTGTATATTGAATTTGATATTCAGTTAAGGCTCTTAGCTTGGATTAAATTCATTGTATTTAACTGTGATTTTGAAACACCATGGCTTGCCTTTGTAAAGATCTTTTTTTAATTGATGACCTAGAAATTTCTGTGCTTATAAAACATACCCAGTTAGTCGTTAATTTTAAAATTATTTTACCTTACAGTTCATAAGTATTTTCTCAGTCGATCGTTTTTATTGTCTTTTACTACCGGTATGCAGACTCTTTTTTCCAATATACCCAGCTTCTTCCTCCAGCGCTTCAATCTCTTTTGTTAAATTTTCGTACTCTTTGCGTTTTCGCTCTATAAAATTATGAGTTAATATTGATTTTTCTCGGATACCCTTTGGAGTTAAAAGGTATGCATAACGACCTTTTTGCGGGTTCTTCTTAAAGTTTTCAAGTTTTACGAGACCTTTCTCGACAAGTGCAGTTAGAACATAATATGCAGAGCCGTTTGATATCCCGACAGCATCTGCTACTTGACGGGAAGACATATCTGGTTTCTCTGATATAAGGCGCATAACTTTTAATCTAATTTCAGCCTGCTGTTCTGATCGACGACTAGCCATACTGAAACCAATTCAAAGCTACCGCACAGGGCCTCCACTTGGTGTAATGCTCTGGTAGAAAATTAAAAATAATAAATCCGAGGCGAAACATAGACGCTCAATTTTGATTAGTACCATAAAAAATATTATTTGCAATTCAAAAAACAGACTTAACTGAGTAAGTATTTAATCGATATGAATATATTAATTTATACAAATAATTAATTTGTGACTATGCTAGAGATAGATAGAAATCTGTATTAACACGATCTCCACGAGTTATTGCTTTACACCAGTGTTCATTTCTAGTACGGTGCTCAGTTATGAGCATCTATTACGGAAGAGAAAAAGTGATGGGCAATTGGCATCTTGTCCAGTTAAAGAATAATTCCCACCAAATTGCCGACCGCAACTTAAAGCAACAGGGGTTTAAAACTTTTTTGCCATTGCAATATTTAACCAGTAAGCGAGGATCAGAGTTTTTCACATGTACAAAACCACTTTTCCCTGGATACATGTTTGTTTGTATCAAATCAGATAGAGCACCATGGCAGAAGATAAATAGTACGCTAGGTGTGTCGAGGTTAATATGTCAAGACGGTATACCAAAGAGAGTGCCTACTGAAGTAGTGTCGGGTCTGATTTCTCGTTGTGATGGCCTTGGGAGACTACTTCCCCCTACTGAGGTCGAACTTGGAGACACTGTAGAGATAAACTCTGGAGCTTTAGCAAATTTTATAGCTACAGTAGAGACTATCGATAGAAATAGAAGAATTTGGGTGTTGATGGACATAATGGGCCAGATTTCCAGAGTGCAGGTTGCAATAGAGCAAGTAAAACTTTTAAATTAAGGTTAGTTAAGTCACTCCCTTGTAATCCCGTAAAGTCTAAACAAGATTATAAAAGAAATTAAAAGCCTTTGTCGGTCTGGGATCACTGAAGGTGTATCGCTATACTATGGTAGCGGAGGAGGGACTTGAACCCCCGACACAAGGATTATGATTCCTCTGCTCTAACCGCCTGAGCTACTCCGCCAAACACTCTTGCCACTGTGTTTTAAACTCAACACAAAAAAGTGCAAGCTAATTTTGTTGGATCTGTTTGTTACACTTTTTATATATGGCCATTACCCCCCAGTTAAACTCATGTGCCTGTTAATCTGACCTTTTATGTTCGCTTTAGAAAAATCATAGGCAAAGGAATGTTTTTCAGGTTTTTGTTTAACCGAATTTTTTATGTTTTCCAGAAGATCCTCGTCCGTCGAGAATGGGTCTCGAAGTATTTTTCGAAAGTCCAAACTATTACTTTGACCAAGACACTGATGCAACACTCCAGTTGCATCGATCCTTACACGATTACAACTAGAGCAAAAATTATGCGATAAAGGTGTAATAAAACCGAGTTTTATATTAGATCCCTCTATCCTACTATATCTTGCTGGGCCACCCGTTGAAAGTGAAATATCCCTCAATTTATATTTTGAGGTAAGGCTTTTCTTTAGCTGATCGAGAGATAAAAAATGGTTTAAACGATTTTCATTACCTATATCCCCCATGGGCATAGTTTCTATAAATGTGAGGTCAAAATCTTTTTCAACACACCAATTTATAAAATTGTCTATTTCATTTTCATTTATATTCTTAAGTGCTACACAATTAATTTTGATCTTAAGGTTTGCATCTCTAGCTGCATCAATCCCTGACAATACATCTTGGAGTTTGCCAACCCTAGTGATGAGTTTGAATTTCATTGGATCCAGGGTATCAAGTGACACATTTATTCTTCTTACACCGTTAGAATAAAGTTGCTTTGCGTATCTACTAAGTTGTGTCCCGTTTGTAGTGAGTGTAAGTTCATTTAAATCATAAGACAAATGAGGTTTTAACATTGAAAACAAATCCATTATGCCTTTTCGTACTAGTGGCTCTCCACCAGTTATCCTTATTTTCTTTATTCCTACTTTTATAAACCCACGGCAGAGCTTGTACATTTCTTCAAATGTAAGGACTTCTTTCTTATTCAAAAAAGTCATTTTTTCGGACATACAGTAAGTACATCTCAAGTCACAGCGATCTGTAACAGATAGTCTCAAATAAGTTATCTGTCTGTTGAAAGGATCCACAAGTTTGTTATTTTCAAATAATTTATCCACCGGCTTGTTCATTTTTTAATCTTATCAGTAAGTTTCTGAAGTTTAAGCATAATTTTTTTGCCAAAGCCAATTTTATTCTGCTGCATTGGTCTCGCTATGGCTAGGCTTTCAGGCGGCACATCACTATTTATTGCCGATCCAGCTGCCACAATTGACCCATCACTAATTTTCAATGGCGCAATGAGAGATGCATTTGAGCCCACAAAAACATTATCACCCACAACAGTAAGATGTTTATTTTTACCGTCATAGTTGCAAAAAATTGTGCCAGCACCGATATTTGTATTAGTTCCGATCTTTGCATCTCCGATGTATGATAAGTGACTAGCTTTACTTTCAGAGGCCAAACTAGCATTTTTAACCTCCACAAAGTTTCCAACTTTCACTTTCTCTGAAAGATTTGTACCCGGCCTGAGGCGTGCAAAGGGACCAATTTGGCAATGCTTTCCAATTTGAGTTCCTTCTATGTAGCTGTAAGATCTTATTATCGTAAAGCTTTGAACCGTTACACCAGTACCAAAAATGACATTTGGCTCGATAACGCATCCAGCCTTGATTACCGTATCGTGTGAAAAGAAACAGGTTTCTGGTGACAGCAAAGATACACCATGAGCCATCAGCTTTTTTCTAAGATGATCTTGAAATTTTTTTTCCGCAACTGATAATTCTTGTTGAGAATTTACTCCAAGGCATTCATCTTCCTGGCATTGCACATAGGTTGATGCGTACCCATATTTAGTTGCCATTTTAACAACATCAGTTAAATAATACTCTTTCTTGGCGTTGTCGTTTCTTATTTTTTCGGTTAATTCAGCTAATATATTTGACTTAGCTAAAAGTATACCAGAGTTTGATAAACTCTCAAATGTGTCGTGTTCAGGCTCATTTTTTTCAATGATATCAATGAGTGTTTTTTTTGGTCCAAGTTTGAATTTCCCATAACTATTTTTTGTTTGTGCTTGAAAACCAAGGAAAATAAATTCGAAACCTTTTTCTGCTTTTGATATCATTTTTTTTATTGTGTTATTTTTTATAAACGGAGTATCAGCATATAAAACAAGGGTATACTTAGATTTAATTTTAAATCCTTTTAGTGCTATTTTAACAGCATCTCCTGTACCGAGTTGGCTTTTCTGAGAGCAAAATTTCACTTGTCCTCCCGAGAGAGCCGTTTTCGCACCTTGTTCGATCTCATCGCTTACAACTACAATGATTTCTTTGGATTTAATATCTTTCGCCAAGTTTACGCTGAAGTCTATAAGGTGTTGTCCAGCGATCTTATGAAGAATCTTCGGTGTAGGACTTTTCATCCTCGTACCTTTACCCGCCGCTAAAATTATAGTTGAAACAGCCATGAACACCTTTATTGTTTTAATACAATCTCAATCTATTTCATTTAATCTTATTATGTAAGGAAAAGTTATGAAAGCGTTAGTATTTGACCTTGATGGGACTCTAGTAGATACAAAATACGATATGCTTGATGCTGGAAATTTGGTGTTTAAAAGTCAGGGGTGGGCAACAAGGCTTAAAGGGTTTAGAGGTCTGCAAATTGCAATTCAAGGTGGGCGAGCAATATTGCGTCATGGATTACAAGAAGAGGGTATAACTTTCAACGACAATTCATTAAAAGAGTATTATAATGTATACCTTAATAACTATAATAAAATACTAGACAATTCGTCGCGAAGTTATGATGGAGTATTTGATACTCTCTCAAACCTTCGGTCGATGGGAGTTAAACTAGGGCTTTGCACAAATAAACCAGAAAAACACGCGCGGGAACTTTTGAAAAGGTTACAATTAATAGAATTCTTTGGTGACTCTTTTATTGGATCAGATACTGTCGGCGTGGCAAAACCAGATCCTAAGCCTCTTTTGGAAGCGATATATAGACTTAATAAAAAACCTGAAGACGTTTTTTTTGTTGGTGATACAAACACGGACGCAGACGCAGCCAAAAATGCCAAAGTGGATTTTATTTTTTGTCAATATGGCCATGGCAGAATCTATAAATTAGCTAAGGGTGAGAGTGCTGCTTTCAAAATAGAAACCTTTTCAGATTTAAACAATATTTATGAAGATAAACCTTGATGTTAAACAGTAATTTTAATATGTATTAATAACAAAACTGCGGAGCTCATTATGAAAAAATCAAACCCTTTAGTTATTATAATTGCCCTTTTACTTAGCGTGACTTCGGCCTTTTCTCAAGCTCGTGTCAGTGCAGGATTATCCTACGGTTCATTTAATTATGACATCTCTGGAACAAAGTATACAGGTGATGGTGGTGTTTTAAACCTAGATGGTCAATTATCACCCTCAATTACCTATAGTTTGAGCATGAGTGACGGTAAATTGGACGATCGAGTCCTAAGCAACAGCGAAGGTTCTATAACTTATAACATTTATCCAAATATCGGAGTTCATTTTATGGGCTCACAAATTGAACTTGCAGCAGTTAAGGAAACTGACACATCCCTTGGCTTTTCCTACAACATTATTACTCCTACTTTGGGCATTAATATATTCGCCGGTAGTGATATCAATAATTATGGCAAGTTTTATACTTATGGTACGAAAATAAATTTAGGTGTTGCACGAGGTAGTAGCTTAATTCTTAGCTATAAGACAGAAGATAGAAAACAGAAAGCGACTACAATGGATGCAAGATTTGTATATGACTTATCATCAAACCTCGGTTTGAACCTTGGCTATAAATCAACTGAGACGAAAAATGCCGCTGGTACAGCTGTCGTTCTCAAAGGAAATACAACCTACGCTGGTATAATATATAGGTTTTAACTGATGCGGGTGTAGCTCAATGGTAGAGCAGCAGCCTTCCAAGCTGAATACGTGGGTTCGATTCCCATCACCCGCTCCAAAAACTTTAATAAGTTAAATAATTGAGCAAAGTTGAACTAGAAATACATGGTAAGATAGCACGCATTTACCTTAATAGGCCTCAGGTGCTTAATGCTATAGATACAGAACTTCCCTATCTTTTGTCCAAAGCTGTTAAAGAAGCAAATGATAATGATGAAGTTCACGTAATCATTCTTGCTGGTAGGGGGGAGGCCTTCTGTGCGGGGTATGATCTAACCGCTTTTGCTCAAGAGAAAAAAAATCCCCTAATACAGAAAATGCCTTGGGATCCCATAAAGGATTACAGGTTCATGTGGAAAAATAATGAACATTTCATGTCATTATTTCATTGCTTGAAGCCGGTGATATGTAAAATCCATGGAATAGGGGCTTTTGCAGGAGGATCCGATATTGCTCTTTGCAGTGACTTCATTTTTATGGAGAATGATGCCCGAATAGGTTACATGCCAAGCCGAGTGTGGGGTACTCCAACTACCGCAATGTGGATGTATCGTCTTGGCCCCGAAAAAGCTAAGAGAATGCTATTCACAGGTGATAAAATCTCCGGTTTAGAAGCCGAAAAACTTGGTTTAGTATTAAAGGCAGCTTCAAAGGAAGCGCTTGACGATGAGGTTGATAGTTTCGCGATGCGCATGACTACCGTTCCCCTGAACCAGTTGGCTATGCAGAAAATCTTGATAAACCAAGCTATTGAGTCAATGGGACTTCTAAATAGCCAAAAATTTGCCACTATTTTCGATGGTATATCCAGGCATTCTCCTGAAGGACTAAATTTTAAAAAAATGTCAGAGGAATATGGTTGGAAAAAAGCGGTCAAAGAGAGAGATAATGGAACGTATGATTGGACTAAAGACAGGTCATCTAACTAGAAGGTTTTTTCTTTTCTCTGTAGAGGATAAATAGAGTAGAGCCAACGATAAAAAAAGAACCAATTAAAAAGTTCAAATCGATTTTTTCATTAAATACTAATAACCCAATCAATACCCCTATTGGAATGGTAGTATAATGTACTGGAGCAAGGGACGAAGCGGATGCATACGTATGGCTTAAGGCCATAAATATTTGCTGTGCGCTTGCCATTACCCCGATTATAAACAGCATGATCCATATCTCAATTGAGATATCATTGAGCGTCAGAGCTGATATACAATATGTACTGAATATTATTGAGCCAAATAAATTATACCAAAATGCAGTTGCGACAGCATTTTCAGTCATGCCTAGCCTTCTTAGGGCAACAAACATGATAGAGGCAAACAGGGTACCAAGAAAAATATAGAGAAGACCGACACTATACCATCCTTCAGCGTCTGGATTAATTATTATTACAGCACCTGATAAACCTACAAGTATTGCAGACCATCTAAAGAAGCCCACTTTTTCGCCAAGAAACAGAATTGAAAGCATACAAATAAAAATTGGCATCACTTGTGATAAGGCAAGTGCTTTGCTTATATCTAAATGAATTACCGATAGATACCAAAAAGATAATCCTAATAAACCGGCAACACTACGGAGAGACATTACTTTTTTATTTTTTATTTTAAAGTAATGTGTGCCACCAATCTTTAGACCTATAATTAATAATATCGGTAAGCAGAATAAATATCTAAACATTAGCACGATAAATAAAGAAACGTCGCTCGAAAAATATTTTATAATTGCAACAATCGAAGTACCTACAACTATTTCTAAAAATAAAAAAAGTGCACCTAGAAAATAAGAGTCTCTTGAATATACTAGAGGTTCATTCAATTGTTCACCATTCGCATTCAAGAGATGTAATGCCTCTAAACGCCCAACCGTCAAACTCGTACCTTTCTTTATCAACCAATTTTAATTTGGGGAATGCTGCGAATAGTTTTGGTAAAGCCACTAAGCTTATCATAGTGCTGGCTATAGATGCACCAGCGCAATAGTGTGGTCCTGCTCCGAAATGTATTGATTTTGAACAATCTCGTTCTAGATAGAACTCATCAGAATTACTGAACACTTTTTCGTCTCTGTTGGCAGACGAAAACATTAGAAAGACTCTGTCGCCTTTTTTAAAAGCAACATTTTTATATACAAAATCTTGCGCTATTTCCCTTGGAGACATTCCAATAGGCGACATCCAACGACAATATTCATTAAATAATTGCTCCCAATTATCCTTTTCTAGTAACTGCTCTTTTAATCCAAAATTTAAAGCAGCCCATATACATCCAGCTATTGCATCACGAGGTTCATTTTGTCCTCCAGAAATAGCTAACTTTATATTGGCACTAATCTGACTTCGACTTAGGTTACCTTCCATCATTGTACTTAACAATGAGAAATCAGATGTCGTCTGTATTTTATCAATCATTTCATCGATATGCGTGTCTATGCTTTTTGTGCAATTACTACAATATTCTTCAATCTCCTTATTCCCAGTATAATTTGAACAACCGTCGATCATACCTTGACTAACTCTATCCATTTCAACGGGCGTCATGTTTGTTAGACCAGTAACTAATTTCAAACACTCAGCCGATAACTCCCTCGCATATAGGGTCAAAAGATCCCCAGATTTCATGAATTTAATTTTGTTAACTATCTTATCAGCGATAGTCCCAAATTTTTCTCTCCAGTGATCCCTCGACGTTTTTGGGGAAATTGACTTAAATATTGTTTTTCTTTCATTTAAATGATCTTCTCCATCTTTTCGCATCATGTTCTGACCCATTAAGACTGTCATTAGTCCTTCGGGCTGAACAGAAGAAAATACATTTGTATTCTTTTCACACTCATAGATTGAATCTCTATCACAAATCATGGTTGCTTTAACTTGAGGGACAAAACAAATAGGGTTAGAAGCACGCATTTCTTTTAGGTCAGGATACGGATTGCGCTTAAAATCTGAGATATCTATATTGCGAATTGGTTTTTCTGGCATACTTCCTCAAGCAAATCATGAGTTTCAATCCGGTTCAATTAAAATCAGCTTTGTTAGTTAAGATTGTCTTGGATTTAATGAATATTTCACTATTTATCATTAGGTACATTGAAGTTTCATCCCTACAATATCTTTCTTGTACGGGCAGCTCTCAGTAACAAACTAGAGAATACTAAACCTTGCATTACTTTTTGGAGAAATGAGATTAAAGACAGTGGATAAAAAAGACAGAAATTTTCAAAATCCAAAAGGCTATCAGTTAAAGTATCTTTTTAAATTAATTTTTATGCCACACTTATTTTGGGCAATGGGAGCTCTTGTATTTCTCCTAATTACGGTTCTTGTAACGTTATCACTTCCATTAATGGTACGCTATATTGTTGACGGATATACATTCAATGTCGAAACCGGTCAAAAATATCTTTTCATAAGTTGTGCCTTGGTAGCAGTAGCAGCTTTGGGGACGGCTATTCGTTTTTATTTAGTAACATTACTTGGAGAACGATTGGTTTCTGACCTCAGGCAGGAGTTATTCGATAAGATAATTAATTTAAGCCCAAGTTTTTTTGAGAAAAATTTGACGGGTGATTTAGTGTCCAGAATAAATGCAGATACAACTCTTGTACAAAGCGTTGCTGGATCCACACTATCTCTTGCTATCAGAAATACATTGCTATTCTTGGGGGGGATAGTATTGATGTTCTCTACATCTATAAAATTAGCCTCATTTTCTCTTCTTATTATCCCTCTAATAGTTTTTCCCTTATTATATTTTGGAAGATTCTTACGAAAGCTATCCCGTCAAACACAGGATAAACTGGCCACCAGTGCAGGTCTAGCATCTGAATACATTTTTGCCGCAACAACAATTCAAACAAATAGTTATCAAGATCATGCAGTAAAGGAATATAACAAATTAATTGAGGAAAGTTATCTGAAATCAAAAACTCGTGTTTTTGCAAGATCAATTATGATTTTTCTAGTTGTTATTTTGGTTTTTTTAGCTATTTCTTTTGTTGTTTGGGCAGGCCTCAAGGACGTTGAGAATGGCAGTTTTTCTATTGGTGAATTGCTTCAATTTTGTCTTTACTCTTTGGTTGTGGGAGTGAGTGTTGGAGCGATAACGGAAACCTATGGAGAGATCAATAAATTTCTAGGTGCCTTGGATAGAATAGGAGAAATTTTAAATACACTAGATCCGGTAGAAGAGCCCCCCAATCCAATTCCAATGAAAACTCCAATAAATGGGTCTATTAGATTTAATAAAGTTGAATTTTCGTATCCAATGAGAAAAGAAAATCTTGCTCTGGAAATTGAAAAACTCACTATACATAAAAATGAAAAGGTTGCTCTAGTAGGTCTGTCAGGGGCAGGAAAGACAACCTTCTTTCAACTAATACAAAGGCTATATGATACTGATCAAGGCTCAATTTTGTTCGATACTTACCCCATTAATAAGGTTTCAAAATCGTATTTGAGGAAGCATATAGCCTATGTTCCCCAGGAGCCTGTTATTTTTTCTAAATCAGTGGTCGATAATATTCGTGTAGGAAGGGTTAATGCTTCATTAGAAGAGGTTGAAAAGGCTGCAAGGCTAGCTTGTGTGGAAAAATTCATAAAAGACTTGCCACAGGGATACGAAACCCTTTTGGGTGAAAGAGGAATACTGATTTCGGTTGGTCAAAAACAAAGAATAGCCATTGCACGAGCGATATTAAGAGACTCTCCAATTCTTCTGCTTGATGAAGCAACTTCTTCTTTGGATGCGATATCAGAAAATGCAATAAAGACAGCAATTGATAATGTTTCTGGTAATAAGACAATAATTGTAATTGCTCACCGCCTTTCAACGGTAAAAAACGCAGATAGAATAATCTTTCTTGAAAAAGGAAAGATTGTGAACGAGGGCTCGCACAGAGAATTGATGAGAACGAATAAAAAGTATAAAAAATTGGCTGAGCTGCAATTCTTGTAATGCTTGAACTTTTTTTTTAAAGTAATATGCTTTGAGCGTTACGTTATAAGAAAAATATGGGGGGAACAATGTTAAAATGGGATTCAACAGAGAATGCTGATAAAATAGCAGCAGAGATGCCCTTTGAAAAAAGGTTTGAAGCAAAGAGTGTCTACTCCATGCTTTCCAGAACTGTAATCAAATATTCAGGTCGCCCAGCTGTGTCATTCCAAATTGATGCTGGTCCAAAAAGCGGGTCCGAAACTCTCAACTGGGGGCAATTACTCGGAAAGGTTACACAGGCAGCTAACGGTTTTAAATCACTTGGAATTGGGAAAAAAGATAAAGTCGCTTACATTCTGCCTAATTGTAGTGAAGCGGTTATTACATTTTTGGCGGGATCCACAGCAGGAATAGTCGTTCCAATGAGCCCATTGCTTGAACCTGACCAAATGGCAGGGATATTAAATCTCGCCGAAGTAAAAGTTGTTGTAACCCTAAAATCGTTGCCCAAAACAGACGTTGCTCAGAAGGTAGCTCTAGCTTTAGAGAAAGCTCCAGCCGTTACACATCTAGTAGAAGTTGACTTGGTCAGGTATTTAAAATTTCCAAAAAGTGTAATCGCCCCGCTTATAAGACCAAAAGTTAAAGGAAATCATGGTGCAGTTACTTTATCATTTGAAGATATGTTGGCGTCTCAATCATCGTCATCATTAACGTTTAAAGATGACGGTGAAGATAGAACGGCTGCCATGTTTCATACTGGGGGCACGACTGGTACCCCAAAACTAGCACAGCATTCATTTACCGGTATGCTCTATCAAGGATGGGGAATGAACCGAGCATTGACTTCATGGAGTGAGAAAGAATCCGTTTTATGTCCGCTACCCATGTTTCACGTTTTTGCCGCATACCCTAATGTTATGGCATGTGTAGCATCAGGGGCACACATTATTTTTGTAACGCCTCAAGGTTATCGTGGTGAAGGTGTATTTGACAACTTTTGGTCTCTGGTAGAGAAATGGAAAGCTTCTTTTATTACAATTGTGCCCACCGCAGCAGCTGAGCTAATGCAAAGACCCATAAATGCTGACGTTTCATCATTAAAATACGCTTTGTGCGGGTCTGCCCCCTTACCACAAGACTTATTTAAGAAGTTTGAAGCCTCTACTGGAATTAAGATTATAGAGGGTTATGGAATGACCGAAGCCACTTGCTTAGTATCAGGAAACCCAGTTGATGGTGGTATTAGGAAAATAGGATCAGTAGGAATTCCTTTTCCTTACACTAAAGTAAAAATTGCCAAAGAGGGTTCTGATCTAAAAAAGATAAAAACATGTAAGGTAGATGAGATTGGAGAGGTTTGTGTTGCTAACCCTGGAGTTATTCCTGGTCAAACCTACACTGATATTAAAAAGAACAATGACCTCTTCTACGAGACTGACTTTCTTAGAACAGGTGATTTGGGGTATCTTGATAACGATGGTTATCTTTATATTACAGGTCGGGCAAAAGATTTAATCATAAGGGGTGGTCATAACATTGATCCAGCATTAGCGGAAGAAGCAATAGCCTCTCATCCGGCTGTAGCAATGGTAGGAGTGGTTGGTCAACCTGACGCAAGGCTAGGGGAAGTGCCTTGTGCTTATGTTGAGTTAGTAAAAGGAGAACATTTAGAAGTTTCAGATTTATTAGAACATGCTAAGAATAATATAGGTGAGAGAGCAGCCATTCCTAAAGATGTTGATATAGTAGAAGAGATGCCGAAGACTCCTATAGGAAAAGTCTTTAAACCAGAGCTTAGAAAAAGAGCTATAAAGAGATGTTTTGATAATGCTATGGCAAAAGCGGGTATTTCCTCGGAAGTCGTGGAAGTAATTGATCATCCACAAAAAGGCCTTACAGCTATGATTAAAAAAAACGGCGTCAATGATACAAAGGAGATCGGGAAAACCTTAGACAAGTTTATTTATCCTTGGGAGGCAATTTAAGAACCAATTCCAAGAATTTGGAATATAGCTCTAATGTCTTCTATTTCTTTCAATCTTTGAGCTGTTGATAGAGCATTGTTAAGTACTAAATTTTCTGTTGAACCTCTAGTTTCTTCGTTTGATGCATCTATATCGATAGAAACCGAAGCCATTTGTACAGAGCTATTATCAACTGTCTCGTTTCCAAGTTCATTTAGCATTTTTTCAATAGTGTCATCTAATATATTATTAGTAGCCTCAGTTGTTTCAGCTACCAATTGAAGCTCTTCTTCGGCCATGTTTGGGACGTTTGCCAGTATAGAGGTTGAGGTAAGCGGTTCCGAACTTGAGTTTTGTGGTGGCAACTCAAAATTAAACTTTTCAAGTCGAGAGCTTAAAGATCTCGGCTGATAGCTCCTGTTTAGTCGCTTCTCTTCCAAAAGTTTTTCTTCCAACGCTTTGGCTATACTTTCGCCTATACCAACATTTACTTCGACAACGGGAAGAGTATTATCGAGGGCTTGCTCGCCTTCAGTTGAGATGTTGGCGGAGATATTTATAAAATTAATTGCCTCTGAAAAGCGCTTAATTTGATCTAGTACTTTTTGACTTTTGCTGGACTCAAACAAAGCGTTCGAGGAATTGGGATCTACTTCTTTAGGTTCAATTAGAAGACTTGATAGGCCTTGATTACCCCCATCAGAGCCGAGCAGAGAGACGATGGCCATTATGTCTTTCTGTAATTGAACTTGCTCAAGTACTTGGTCAGCATTTTTTACCTTGAGCGAAAAATCAATTTCCTGATTCCCTAATTTTTCAAAACCTAATTCAGTTAAATCTGTAGAGAATTTATACAAGATAAGGTTATATAATTTTATTAGGTCTTCCTGAGGTAAATTCGAGCTGAGCAATAAATTTAATTCTGTTGCATTACTTATTTTGGCAAACTCTTTATCTAGAAACTCTTTTGGATCTCCTATTAACTCGGATTTTTCTGTAGAATTCGCTGAATTTATTAATAAGTCTATCAACCTGTTTGAAATATTTGGAAATTCTTTCTGAATGTTTCTCTTGGTCTCCAATAACAACTTTGTTGGCCCCTTCTGCACTTCATTTAGAAAAATATTCAACTTTATCATTGCCTCTATTCCTGGGTCCAAGGCCGGAGGTGCGTCTTCGTCATGCTTCGGGTTGGTTGGCTCTTCTTTTTTTCTTTTAATTTCTTCAACTTTTTTAGATAGTGCCTTCGCTTCTTCCTCTGGTATTGCTACAACAACCACTTCGTCTGGAAACGTCTCTGCAGGAGCAGGCTCAACGTTATAATTATAATCACCATCGGATCCTACAGGCATAACTATCTGTGAAGGTAAAAAGTTTGAAGCTGTTGCTTGAACATAAACTGTTGTTACATAAACCTTGATTTCCCCGCTTGGTAACGTCACAGCTTCTTCTCCGGGTCCAAGGTAGATTGTATTTTCATTTTCGGAAGATGAGCTATCCGCTGTATTATTTTCTGGCGTATCGGAAGTTATGTCGGCAACAACTGGATTTTCTGGGACTGGCCTATCAATAAAAAATAAGTCTTCGCTATTATGATTTGCTAGATAAGTGTCTGTGGGTCGCACAAAGAATTCGACAATGTCCCCATTAGAAAGGTTTATATATTCGTTCCCATCAGCACTTTTCAACTTAACAAAACCCATTTCTGGGGATACTGACAACCCATCTTGGGTATCGTATAATTCTTTGTAATCAATAGCTAGACTATTAGGATTTCTAGCATTGTTTGCGTTATTAATTGTTGTTAGGCCTTCGGATATCACATTTTCCCCGTTGGCTATTACGTCCGGGGCCAGATTTACAAGGTTATCCTTGCTGCTGGCTAAATACTCAAAAATATCTTCTCCTCCATACACAATTTTAATGTTACCCCCAGTATTTGTTTTTACTATGTTTAGGGCGGTAGAGTCTGATTTAAAAGTTTGTGTCACTACAACTCCAGTATCTGTTACGCTATCTAATGTAAATTCAATCGGAGTGGTGTTATTTTGGTCAGTATATTGTAGATTTGTTATCGTATTTGTTTGGTTCCTATTTTCAATAATTGTTTTGAAATTACCTGAACCATCATTATTATGATTAGAAAAAGTCGTTTGGCTCGTCCCGTCATCATTAGTAAGTGTAGTTAAACTAATGCCGTCATCATAATAATAGGAACTAGTAATTTCGTTGTCAGCATTTACTGTCTGAGAGTAATTTTCGTTTGATCCATCATAAAAAGACGTATACACGGATCCATCAACATTATTGTTGGTTGAGTAGGAATATCTAGTATCTGGATCAACAAAATATCTTGATGTATAACCATCTGAACCAGCATATGTAGACGCTAAAACATCTAACTCGTCATCAATAAAAAAAGATTTGTATACGGACCCATCTTGATAAATATGATCTTTTGCATCTACGCCACTGTCACTAAGATATTCTATTTCTGTTGTGCCATAATCATATATTGTTTCAATTTTATCTGGTGCTCCAGAATTAAAATATTCGGTCACTTGTGTGCCTAAAGCATTATCAGTGTAAGTATTGACATAAGTTCCATCTTCGGCATCACTATTTCCATTCTTTATAACAGGAAAAAACTCACCACTATCATTTTCAGCCAAGTCATTAATTACAAATGCTGGTATTTCTATGCTAAAGGAGGTGCCTAAGTCATTGGTAAGTGAAAATTCGCTGCCGTAGTCGGTGCGCCCAAAAATTGTTGGTTCACCACTCGCATTTTCAATTGTTTCTCCTAAGGAGTTTAAAATGTCATTTACCGAAAACTTAAAAACATCAATAGCAGTCGTGCCGTCAGCGTTGTCCGAAGTTTGGTTATCTAATATTCTTTGAGCCATTGTGGAATATGAGAATTGCTGAGCATAAGCCGAAATTTGTGAAGTGGAAAGAAGGATAGAACCAATAAAATAGAACAGAGCAAACCTGTAAATAATGCCTTTCACTTGTTTCATACTACTCTCAACAGTTTAATTTAGTCTCTAGTAATATAATTCGACAAATTTAGGTAAAATAATAGAAAAAACTTTGTTTGTTTTATATACTCTTCGCTTTCAACCAATAAGAACTAACACAGCTTTCAATCCTGAGATGGTCGTCATTTCGTATCTTTTTCTGACACTCTGAATAGTGATATTTTTCTTGAGTTTCTTTAGTAGTCGTTCGGTAAAACAATTTCGAACCAGGTGTGCCGAGATAATAATCCTCTGTAAATAACCGATTAATATCATTGTCCATATTGTTGCTTGAACAAGACGCAATCAAAAGTAAGGAAATACCCGTAATAATTTTTTTCATAAATGGGGATGTGCACTTTTCATGCCACACTTATAATGGTGCTGCCGGAGAGATTTGAACTCTCGGCCTCTCCCTTACCAAGGGAGTGCTCTACCCCTGAGCTACGGCAGCAAGTAACCCTTTAGTTTTTTTTTGTTGTATTATATACATATAGGATGCCTGTAAAGTAAAGGGTTTTAAGTGGCTAAGGATTCAAGAAAAAAGGGCAAAAAAGTTAATGATCAGAAAAAAACAACAAAGCTGACTAGGGAAGATAGGTTGGCTAATGCACTGAAAAAAAATATTAAGTTAAGAAAAGAAAATAAAAATAATTGTTGATAGGAATTTAATTGAAAGAGAAGATTTTTATTGAAGGTGGGAGAAGGCTCTCGGGCTACATACCTATATCTGGCGCAAAAAACTCTTGTCTTACATTGATGCCATTATCACTGTTAAGTGAAAGTGATTTAACTCTAAAAAATGTGCCTGTTTTATCAGATGTTGAGACGATGAAAGCATTACTTGAAAGTCTTGGCTGTGTAGTAAGTTATCAAAAGTCGGACAAGATACTTAATCTCAGAATGTCTGATAAGCCTTTATTTTTGGCAGACTATGAAATAGTAAAAAAGATGAGAGCTTCCATCCTAGTTCTTGGACCACTATTAGCGAGGTTTGGTGAAGCGGTGGTTGCTCTTCCGGGAGGCTGTGCAATAGGTGCGAGGCCTGTTAACCTACACTTGATGGCGCTTGAAGCACTTGGAGCAAGCTTTTCAATTGAAAATGGTTATGTCAAAGGAAAAGTGGCTAGTTCTTTAAAAGGGTGCAAAATTAAATTTCCATTTGCCTCGGTAGGGGCCACTGCTAACACGATTATGGCAGCTGTTCTTGCTAAAGGAACGACAGAGTTGGTTAACGTTGCCAGAGAACCGGAAATAATAGATTTGTGTACGTGCTTGAAATCAATGGGCTGTAATATTGAAGGTGAGGGTGAGCGCACTATTGTGATTGAGGGAGTAAATAGCTTGGGAGGAACGATTCATAATGTTGTGATGGATAGAATTGAGCTTGGTACATATATGATCGCAGGGGCTATTTCTGACGGAGATATAAAGCTAACTGGGGGTAACGTTTCTTTACTTGAACAGTTCATTGAAAAACTGTTTGAGATAGGAGTAGAGATCAATCAATATAAAGATTATTTGCGGGTACGGAGAATAACAAACGCATCCATAAAATCTACTAATATCATTACCGAGCCCTTCCCCGGATTTCCAACAGATCTACAAGCACAAATGATGGCCTTATTGTCTATTGTCAATGGAGTTTCAAAAATTGAGGAAAAAATTTTTGAGAACCGATTTATGCATGTACCAGAGCTTATCAGAATGGGAGCCAATATAGAGATAAACGGTCGAAAAGCCATAATATCTGGAGTTGATAAGCTCAAAGGAGCACCAGTTAAAGCTACAGATCTTCGGGCATCAGTTTCACTAGTATTGGCCGGCCTAGCTGCTGAGGGGCAAACTGAAATTGATAAAATCCATCATATAGACAGAGGATACGAAGATATTATACAAAAACTTGAGTCCTGTGGCGCTTCTATAAAAAGGATCTAGTGATGAACAATTTTTTCTTTTACAAAGACTCAAACTTTTTAATTAATTTTAAAAAGTTTTTACGGTCGAGAGAACAAACTAATAATAAAGTCGTGGAAACGGTGAGCAGAGTGCTTAACGATGTTAAAGTCAACAAAGACTCAGCCGTTTTAAAGTACACGAGAAAGTTTGATAACATAAATCTCGAAGATGTAGGATTATATTATAAGCCAAATGAAATTAGAGAAAGCATAGACAATTCTAGTCCTAAAGATAGAGATGCCATAGAGCTGTCTATATCTCGAATTCAGGAATTTCATGAAAAACAAATGCCTTCAAACCTAAATTGGAAAGATGATTTAGGAATTGAACTAGGGTGGGTATGGAAGCCGATAGATAGGGTTGGAGTATATGTTCCAGGCGGCAAAGCCTCATATCCTTCTTCAGCTATCATGAATATTGTGCCCGCAAAAGTCGCTGGAGTCAGTGATATTATACTTGCATCGCCTAGTGCAAATGGGATCTATAACCCACTTATGCTTTATGCATCATTTTCAATGGGTATAAAAAAAATATTGCGTGTGGGAGGTGCTCAAGCTATTGCCGCTCTGGCGTTCGGAACGGAGTCAATTAAAAAGGTTAATAAGATTACGGGGCCAGGAAATGAATATGTTGCTGAAGCCAAAAGGCAAGTTTTTGGTAAGGTTGGCATAGACTCTGTGGCTGGACCATCAGAAGTTTTACTGATTTGTGATAAAAGCATGCCAGAAAAAATTGCAGCTATAGACTTATTAGCGCAATCTGAACATGATGAAAACGCCCAATCGATTTTAATTACAAACGATAAAGAATATGCCTTAAGAGTTGAGAAAGAAATTGAAAATTATTTAAAGAATTTGAAAAGGAGAGAAGTTGCTAGCCTTAGTTGGAATAAATTTGGGGCAATAGTTATCGTTCCTGACTTCAAAAAATCAATTGAAGTTTCAAACCTAATTGCTCCAGAACACTTACAACTTTGTTTTGAAAATGCTGAGAAATATTTAAATTTTATAAAAAATGCCGGATCAGTCTTCCTAGGTTATTGGTCTCCCGAAGCGATGGGTGATTATATTACTGGTTCAAATCACGTTTTGCCTACCAACGGAACAGCAAAGTTTTCTTCATCACTATCCGTGTTTGACTTCATGAAAAGAGTTTCCGTTACAAGAGTGAATGAGAAGGGGTTCAAGAGGCTTGGCCCTTCAGTTGTAAGACTAGCTGATTCAGAGGGACTTCAGGCGCACTCCCTATCTGTATCCGAGCGGCTTAAGGGCCTTAAATAAGAAATTGTAATGTCGAAACTCGTCTCAATAAGTATTACACAAGATGATTTTAATTTGCCTACTCCCGAAGTTTTGCAAGAGCAAAATCTCGCTATTTATGACTTGGAGCAGAAAAATTTTTTTCAGCTACTTGGCTTTGAGTCTTATGAAGAGTTTAAATTAAATATTTCACTTTCTGGAAATTCTCTTGTTTTTGAGATAAGTTCCAGTGGTGACAAAGCATTGAAAACATTTTATCTTTCTCTGACACCTTTGAAGCAAATTATTAAAGACTATTACACAATTTGTGAAAGTTATTTTAATGCTGTAAAAAGTCTTCCCTTAGATAAAATTGAATCTATTGATATGGGACGAAAGGGAATTCATAATGAGGGAGCTCGTGTGATAATAGAAAGACTGGATGGCAGAATTGAAACTGACCTAGAAACATCACGTCGCATTTTTACTTTAATCTACGCTCTAACTTACGAAAGGTAAAAGTTGAATAATAGAGATATTTCATCGGTGCTCTTTTGTTGCAATTACAATTCTGTCAGATCTCCAATGGCTGAAGGTATTTTTAAAAGTCTTATTGGAAGAACAATATTTGTCCAATCTGCAGGTGTCTTTGATACTCTTGAAGTCGATGGATTTACGGTAAAAGTTTGCGACGAGATTAATGTAAAATTAAGCAAACATAGAGTTAGGTCTCTTAAAGAGATGGAAAAAGAGGGCGGTTTTATAGGGAGTTTTGATCTCATAATACCTTTAACAAAAGAGGCGTCGGAGGAAGCATTTAAGTACTCGACTTATTCGAGTGTAATTATAGAAGAATGGGTCGTGGATGAACCTATAAAAGACGAAAATGACCTTAACCAAACCCTATACTCTTACAGAATGACAAGAGATATAATTTTTGATAAGATTAGAAAACGCTTTCATGACTATTTTTAATGAGAAAAAACTCTTTATTTTTTATAAAAAATACGTATAACAACATAAAATATTGGAGTTTTAATGGCAAAAGAGGAAATGCTGGAGTTTCCAGGTTTGGTCAAGGAGTTGCTTCCTAATGCTACCTTTAGGGTAGAACTCGAGAATGGGCACGAAATAATAGCGCATACAGCGGGTAAGATGCGAAAAAATAGGATTAGAGTTCTTGCCGGTGATAAAGTTCAAGTTGAAATGACACCTTATGACCTTACAAAAGGAAGAATTAACTACAGATACAAGTAAGTTGCTTATTTTAGGATCTGGAAGTTCTGCGAGGAAAGAGCTATTAAATTCTGTAGGGCTTATCCCTGATAAAATTGTGATACCTAATGTTGATGAAGGTTTAAAATTAAACGAGAGCCCACGAAATTATGTCAAAAGAATAGCAACTCAAAAAGCAAATACTATAAACTCTGAAAAAAGATCATATTTGATCACTGCTGATACAACAGTTACCGTGGGCAGAAGATTTTTGATGAAGACATATGATGATGTAAAAGCTGAAAGATATTTGAGATTGCTCTCTGGGCGGAGACACACTGTCTTCACTGCTTTTTGTGTGAAACATAATGGCTTAGTCAGATTGGGCTTGGTAAAAACCGTTCTAAAAATGAAGTTGTTAACTGATAAAGAAATCATCACATATCTTGACTCTAGAGAGTGGATGGGGTGTGCTGGAGCTTACAGTATTCAAGGCAAAGCAAAATGTTTTTTCCCATTCATTTCTGGCTGTTATTCAAATGTTGTTGGTTTGCCTTTGCCAAAGTTAATAAGCGTATTGGATGCAATGGGTTATTTTGAAAAAAGATATAGATAGAAAATTAGTAATTGAAAAATATGGGCATGGAAATGCGGTAGTTGTTTTGGATAGCGAAAAAATTATTGATCTATTCGTTGACCCACCATCAAATTCTAGTTTTTATCCCCCAAATACTTTTGTTGAGGCAAAAATACAGAGGAAAATATCCAAAAGAGGAGGATATTTTTTAAAATTACCAAATGGAAATCAAGGGTTTTTAAAGTCAAGCATCGAATATAATGAGGGAACAGCGCTAGTTCTACTTTCGAA
>CACBNQ010000006.1 GCA_902540655.1 uncultured Alphaproteobacteria bacterium
ATCTTAAGCTACGGAAAAAATTCCCTTTTAGATCTAGCCTGCATAGAAGTTGAGTGGTCCATGTCAGCGATTATTGGCTTTGCTGGAGTAGAAGTTTCTCTCCGTTGTGCAGAACATTCGAAAGTTTTAGCCTTGGCAAACAAAGAAACGCTCGTTTGTGCAGGAAGTTTGTTGTTATCGCTATGCAAAGCAAATAACACGAAACTAATACCAGTCGATAGTGAACATAGTGCCATATTCCAATGCCTCGAGGGAGAGCGAAGGAAAGACTTAAAAAGCATAACTCTAACCGCTAGTGGTGGTCCATTTAGAGATTGGAGCTTAAAAAAAATGAAGTCTGCAACACTTAAGCAAGCGCTAAATCACCCGAACTGGAGTATGGGGACAAGAATAACCATTGATAGCGCATCAATGTTCAATAAAGCATTAGAATTGATTGAAGCAATGCATTTATTTGAACTTAAATTTTCTGAAGTAGAAGTAATAATTCATCCTCAGTCAATAATTCATTCAATGGTAAATTTTAATGATGGAACCACACTGGCACAAATGTCCTTACCTGATATGAGAGGCCCAATAAGTTACTCACTTAATTATCCAAAAAGATTAAAAATCAATTTAGAAAGTATTGATTTTACAAAAATAAATACACTTGAATTTTATAAGCCTGATATTGAAAAGTTTCCTGCTTTAGTTATTGTTGAGAGGGTTGGAAAAAATTTAAATTTAGGTGTTATTTTTAATGCAGCAAAGGAAGTAGCTTTGGATAGGTTTATATCAGGGGAAATAGGTTTTTTAGACATGGCTAACTTAGTAGAAAAAACCCTTGAAGAAAGTTCATTGATAAATAGAATTATCGAAGCACCTCAAATCGCCTCAGATATCTTAGAATTAGATGAACTTACAAGGGAAATTGCAAAAAAATTAAAGTTTTAGGAGCAAGGTATCTTTATTTTTCAGTTTTTATCAATAGTTTTCGCATTTGGTGTAGTGATTTTCGTACATGAGTTCGGGCACTTCATTGTTGCTCGCCTAAACAAGATTGATGTTTCTGTTTTCAGTATTGGATTTGGCCCAAGGATATTATCTTTTAAAGATAAAAAGGGAACTGAATGGCAGTTTGCCATTATTCCCCTAGGCGGATTTGTGAGATTTTCAGGAGACGATAATCCTGCTTCTATTAAAACGAAAGTTGATGCTAATTTAGGTCATGGTAATTCTGTCCTATTTAATGAAGCTCCGCTAATTGGTAGATTTTCAACTGTATTAGCAGGGCCATTAGCAAATTTTATTTTTTCCATATTAGTTTTTTCATTGATCATACTCGTACAGGGAGTTTCTGTCAGTGACCCAGTAATTGGTAAAATTAACAAGTTTTATGAAGCTAATTATGACATTAAAGTAAATGACGAAGTTTTAGAGGTTGAGGGTAAAAAAGTAAATTCATTTTCAGAAATTTTTTCTCATATAAATCAGTCTGGCACAGAGACATCAAAGTTTACAATAAGAAGAGGTACTTCAGTAAGAGAAATTGAAATTCCATATCTTCTACAACCAATAGTAGAAGCTATAGAGCCACTTTCTGCTGCTTCGCTTGCAGGAATACAAATCGGCGATGTTTTTTTAACTGTTGAAGAAAAGAACCTCGCTAACTTCAATGATTTGAGAGAACAAATTATAAATTCTGAAGGAAAATCTTTGAAAGTTACTATTTTTCGTAATGGCCAAATCCTTCAGAAATCTATACAACCTGTTTTAAGTCCCATTGAGAACAATAACGGTGACTTTGACTCAATTTACAGGATTGGTGTAGCTGGAGGCCCTATATTTTATCCTCCTAGGGAAATACCAAACGTTTTGAATGCGTTAATCTTAGGAGCAGACGCAACGGTGGGAGTAATTATTGCATCTTTTAAGGGTATAAAGGGTATAATTACTGGGCAAGTTGATCCTAAACATCTTTCTGGGCCTATAGGAATTGCTCATGCTGTTTCTGACTCCATTAATTCGGGACTTTTAGCTTTATTATCTTTAGTTGCTATCATTTCAACTGGTATAGGGTTTGTTAATTTGCTTCCCATACCTATTTTAGATGGTGGTCATATAGTCATGATGATATATGAGTATTTTTCCCGAAAAAAACCTAGCGAAGAAGTTTTAAGATTTTCTATGATATTTGGTTTAGTTTTGTTACTATCTCTGCTAGTGTTTACAACATTCAATGATATTTCAAGACTAGTGTTATTTTTTAAGTTTTAAGGAGACATTCGTGAAACAATCTTTAGATAAGTTAATTCTTTTTTTCTTTTGTTTTTCAATATGTCTTTCAACTCCTATTTATTCACAGTTTAAGTTCTCTCAGATTAAAGTACAAGGAAATTCCAATACAGATGTCGAAACTATTAAGTCAATATCTGGGTTAAAAAAAAATACACCTTTATCAGCTAGCGATATAAACTCAGCCTTAAAGAATTTATATAACAGCAATCTTTTCGAAAATGTTCAAGTCGTTCCTAAGGGTAAGTCTGTTTTAATTAAAGTAAAAGAAAATAAGAGGATACGTCGCTTAGTTTTTGAAGGAAATAAGAAAATAGAGGATAAAGAGTTATTACCTTTAATAAAATCTAAGGAAAGACAACCCTTTAGTAAAGCACAGGTTGTTAAAGACAGTAGAATAATTTCAGACTTCTATCGATTTAAGTCTAGATACTCGGCAAAGGTAGAACCAAAAATCATTGAGAGAGACAAGGGATTTGTTGACTTAGTTTTTGAAATCGATGAAGGAAGTGTTTTACAAATTTCTCAAATTGATTTCGTTGGTAATCGGTCCTTCTCCAACAGGCAACTTATAAATGTTATTAAGTCGAAAAGAGCAGGACTCTTTTCATCTTTTTTCACGAGTGATAATTACTCGGAAGATAGTCAAGAAGCAGATAAATACCTTTTAGAAAAATTTTATAAAGACAATGGTTTTCCTGATGCTAAAGTTATAGCTTCGCTTGGTGGACTCAAAAATAGTGGTGAGACAGCTTTTTTAACCTATTCTATTTACGAGGGGCCTTTTTTTAGATTTGGCGACTTATCAATAACGTCAATGGTCAAAGGTATTTCACCGTCTTTATATGAAAGCTCAATTGTTGCTTCTAAAGGAGATAGCTTTAATATATCCGAAATACAAAAAACTTTAGACAATATAAAGAAAGTATCTGTTAATAATGGATACCCATTTTTAATTGGAACAGTCGACCAAGTTAGGAACTCCAAAGTAAAAGAAATAGAGCTGCTTTTTAAGGTTATAGAAGGCCCAAAGCTTTTTGTTGAGCAGATAGAGATTAGTGGTAATACCCACACCCGCGATAATGTAATTAGGCGTGAATTTCAAGTTGAAGAAGGTGACGCCTTCGATCCATCTATGCTTAAAAGATCAGAAGAGAAATTGAAGTCTTTAGGTTACTTCGATGATGTAAAGGTCAACGTGCGACAAGGCTCAAGCTCTCAAAATGCGATTGTAGATATAGCTGTGAAGGAAGCCCCAACAGGTTCACTCTCGTTGGGTTTAGGATATTCCACTGATACAGATGTTTCTGCCCAGTTTGCATTTAGTGAATCAAATTTTAGAGGTGCTGGCCAAGGTATTAGATTGAGCGTTTCGGGTTCAAAAGATAACTCTTCTATTGGACTAGGTTTTAAAGAGCGTGGGTTTCTTGGAAGAGACGTTCTTGTGTCGATGGACATCGATTATACGAACTCAAAGCCACGAGCAACTGGTTACACAGCAAATCTCTTAGCCATAAAACCCTCAGTTGGGTTCAACCTTTCATCAGATACAAGGGTTAGACTTACTTATAAACTAGAAAATATTGACGTTACTGCAGTAGGTACATCTGAGGTTTTAAAACAAGATCTTGGTAAATCTACTAGATCCTTAATAGACTTGTCCTTAAATCATGACAAACGAGACTCTATTATTAAACCAACTAAAGGGTATATGATTAAAATTGGTTCTGAAATAGCTGGCTTAGGTGGAGATGAGCAGTTCGTAAAATCAAAAGCAAGTGGTAAAATATACCAAGGAATTTATGGAAATAACATTATCTTTTCAACTGAATTAGAAGGTGGAATTTTAACGATGAATAAAGGCTATTCGAAAGTAGTCGATAGATTTCTTTTAGGTGGTCGTTCATTTCGAGGCTTCAAATATAGTGGGATAGGACCTAGAGAGTTAGCTGGAGGGCGCTATTCCATTCCGTTAGGAGGTGAAAAGTATGCAATAGCAAGATTTGCAGCTTCTTTTCCTCTTGGTTTACCTAGAGAATTAGGTTTATATGGAAGTGTTTTTGCTGAAGCTGGAAGTCTGTGGGACATAAAAACGGATCCAAATGTTGCAGGGCTCTCGGATAAGATCGCTTTAAAAGATAGAGCCTTAAGAACTTCTATAGGCTTTGCTATGAACTGGGAGACACCAATTGGGCCACTTCAGTTCAATTGGTCGAGGCCACAAAAATATTTAGATGCCGATAGCCTTGAATATTTTAGTCTGAACCTTGCTACAAGATTTTGACCTTTTTTTATAAGAATATAGTGGGGCTTTCAGCGTTTGCTGCTTTGCTCTTACTATTATGCAGTCCTATTTCCTCTCAGGAAAAAAATATAAGTACTTCTGTTCTCGTTATAAATAGTATTAATGTTTTTGAGAAATCGAAGCTAGGTAATGATATTTTATTAGCCTTTCAAGCTGCTGCTCTTGAGTTAAAAAAAGAGGCTGACCTAAACGCAAAAAAATTTGAAGATGAAGAATTAGAACTGACTCAAAAAAGGGAGATATTGGCAAAAAAGGACTTTAATGAATTGGCTGATGACTTTGATAAGAGAGTTCAGAAAACTCGAAATTTTTACGATTTGAAAGATAGTCAATTAAGAGACAGTTTAGAACAATGGAAGAAAAACTTTATTGAGTTCTCAGGTAAAGTTATCCAGCCTATAATGTTAGGTTACCAAGCATTCATTGTTTTAGATTCATCTCAAATTGATCTATTTTTTGATAATAGAATAGATATAACTGAACAGGTCATATTGGAACTAGATGAACTTTATAAGAGAGATCCAAAATACTTACAAGTTATACTTGGAAAATGATTAGGAGAGTTTTATGAATAAGGAGTGCTGTAATATTGATGAAATTAAAAGATTGATTCCTCACAGATATCCATTTTTATTGATAGATAAAGTAATAGATATAGTTAAAAATGAGTCAGCTACTGGAATAAAGAATGTTACAGTTAATGAACCATACTTCCCGGGACATTTTCCATCCTCTCCAGTAGTTCCTGGTGTTTTGCAAATAGAATCTATGGCACAAACCGCAGCAGTTTTGGTTGCAAAAAGTCTGGACATTTCGGATTCCAGTGCATTAGTACTTTTGACTACAATAGATAATGCTAAATTTAGAAGGCCAGTCACACCTGGTGATGTCATGTCACTTTCTATCACTGTCCAAAAAATGAGAAATAAAATATGGAGATTCGAGGGTGAAGTGATTGTAAATTCCCAAAAAATGTCCGAGTGCGAGTTCTCTGCAATGATGAGAATTTAGAATGAGTTCTCTTGAAGCGATTTTCAAACATTGTCAAATGGATTCAATTTTTTTAGTTTTTGTAAGCTATTATAATGGTGGACTATAATGGCTAAGCGCTCCTCAATCATTCACCCAACAGCGATTATTGAAGATGGTGCAAAAATAGGAAATTCCTGTAAAATCGGACCCTATTGTCGTATTGGATCAGCAGTTACATTGGATGATAATGTTATTTTAGAAAGTCACGTAGTAATTTCCGGAAAGACATTCATTGGAATGGGAACAAAAGTTTGGCCTTTTGCCTCTATTGGAAGTGAACCACAAGACCTAAAGTATTCTGGTGAAAAAACCACACTTACAATTGGACAGAATAATTTTATCAGGGAATGTGTAAGTATTAGTATTGGTACTACTGGAGGTGGGGGTAACACTATTATTGGAGATAATTGTCTTTTTATGTTAGGGAGTCATGTTGGACATGACTGTAAGTTAGGTAGTAATATTGTGATTGCAAATAATTCTGCAATAGCTGGCCATGTGGTTATTGAAGATAATGTAAATATTGGTGGTTTGGTTGGAGTTCATCAATTTTGTAGGCTAGGAGAGGGCTCTATGATAGGAGCGCATGCCATGGTTTCTAAAGATGTAATCCCCTATTCAATGATTATAGGCATGAGACCTGTTCTGTCAGGTGTAAACTTAGTAGGCTTAAAAAGACGAGGTTCAAAGAAGGAAAACATAAAAAAGCTGGTTGAATTATTTTCAAAAATTTTTGATAGAAAAGTGAGTCACAATTTTCAGGACCGAATAAAAGCATTGGATAATGATTCAATGACTGAAATCACAGAAGTTCAAAAAGTTCTAGAATTTATAAAGAAGGAAAGCACAAGATCATTTGTTGCTCCAAAAAGTTAAGAACCATATGGTAATAAAAAAAAAAAAAATTGGATTAATTATAGGAAGTGGCGAATTAGCTACATACTGTATGGAGCAATTAATTCTTTTAGGTTATGAGACAACAATAGTACGTTTGCCTTGTAGTAAAGTAAAAATAAAAAAAAATCTAGATCGTATTGATTTAAAGTATGAAGAAATAAACGACACATTTTCTCTTTTAAAACAGAGACAGATAGATTACATAGCGTTGATAGGGTATGTGGAAAGGCCTCAAATTGATTTCTCAAAAGTAAATTACGGTTCACAAATACTTTTATCTAAAATATTTTCAATTCTTAACAAAGGGGATGGAGAAATTTTTGCAGCTGTAACGCAGATGTTTTCTAGTCAAAACTTTACATTAGTAAAAGTTCAAGATCTCATACCTGAATTAACATTAGACTCGGGAACATATGGATCTACTCCTATTGATAAAAAAGTACTTAAGGAAATAGAAGCAGGAGTAAAAATTTTTCTTAATTATGCAGGGCTTGATATTGGTCAATCCTTAATCTTCCAAAATGGACATTGCTTAGGTCTAGAGACGATTACCGGAACCGATGAAATGATAAGATCAATAATCAACTTTAGAGAAGGAAATAATAAAAGGCCAAAAGAAATTCTTAATGGTGGAATATTAATAAAGGGATCAAAGCCGGACCAGGTTCTAGATATCGATACTCCTGTAATTGGCCCTAATACGATAAAATTAGCCAAAAATGCAAAATTAAACGGTCTAGTAATTGAAAGCAATAAGGTTATTTTAGTAAACAGGGACTTAATTTTTGATACGCTAGAGAGTAATAATATGTTTCTTGCTTCGATCAAATTTTTTGGATAAAGACTTTAAATGTTAAAAATTTTTATAAGTGCAGGAGAACACTCTGGCGACCTGCTAGGTTCATACTTGATTCGAGCGTTAAAAAATGAATTAGACACCCAAAATCATATTGATTTTCAAGGTGTAGGTGGTCCACTGATGGAGCGCGAAGGCTTTAAAAGTCTATTTGATTTTTCATTACTTTCTGTGATGGGAATAAAGGATATTTTAATTAACTTTTTTCCTATCTTTAAAATTTTGAGACGAGCTTATAGATATAATATCGCATGGGAACCTGACCTTATAATTACTATAGATGCACCCGAATTCAATTTACGTCTTGCCTCTTTGATAAAAAAAAAATGGAAAAATGCAAAAATTGTCCATTACGTTTTGCCATCTGTTTGGGCATGGCGTCAAGGAAGAGTTAAAATTTTAAAAAAGAATTTTGATCACATTTTGTCGATCTTGCCCTTTGAAAGTGAGTTCTTACAAAAATTTCACATAAAATGTGATTTTGTTGGACACCCGATATCTACGCATGTATTGCCAAAAACAAGGGATGTTGTTTCTTTTAAAAGAAGTTTAAACATAAAGGACTCAACGAAAATAGTAACCCTGCTACCTGGGTCGAGGATCAGCGAGGTAAAAAGAATGCTTCCAATTTTTTTGGATACCGCTCATTTATTGTCTGAAAAATTTTCTGATATAATTTTTATATGTCCAACTCCAAGTATAGTTTCAAAAATGTTTAAAGAAATAGCTCTAGAAAGAAGTATAAAAGTAAAGCAGATTAATGCCGAATTAATGTCCAGCGCAGAATTTGAGAGAGATAAAATGTCTCTTTATGCGTGTTCAGATCTAGCACTTGTAACCTCAGGTACTGTGGTTTTGGAATTAGCGAAATCAAGTGTGCCAATGGTTGTTGGATATCGTACTGGCTTTTTAACTCAGATAATTTATAGACTTTTTGTGAGTGTTTCTTCAGCAAATTTGGTAAACCTGATAACAAAAAGTAATAATATTCCAGAGTTTCTTTTTCACCGATGTAATTCCAAGAATTTGTACAGTGAAGCAGAAAAGCTTCTTGGTAAAAAGAAGTATGCACAGTCTCAGCTAATTTCATCCAAACAGGCAATCAGAGAACTTGGATATGGGTCAAAAGATCCTGCGATACGTGCAGCAAAATCGATTAAAAGTTATTTTAAATTACAGTAAGCTATTCTACCGCTTATCAAAAGCCTTATAGGTTCTATGACTTTTGCCGGTAAAAAGTTGTCTTGGGCGACCAATCTTTATATTAGGGTCTGAAATCATTTCTTGCCATTGAGCAAGCCACCCTACAGTTCTAGCCAAAGCAAAAATTGGAGTGAACATGGAAGTTGGAAAGTCCATAGCCTCAAGTATTATTCCTGAATAAAAGTCGACGTTTGGGTACAGTTTTTTCTCAATAAAATATTCATCTTCCAAAGCAATTTTTTCTAGCTCTTTTGCCACTTGAAGTGTTGGGTTATTTTTGACCCCTAGCAATTCAAGGACTTCATCTGCGCTTTGCTTCATAACCCTTGATCTAGGATCAAAGTTTTTATAAACTCTGTGTCCGAAGCCCATAAGTCGAAATGGGTCATTTCTATCCTTTGCCTTCAAAATATATTCAGGAATTCGGTCAGGAGTAGCAATTTCTTTCAACATATTTAACGCAGCCTCATTGGCGCCTCCATGAGCAGGGCCCCACAGGCATGCTATACCTGCAGCTATACAGGCAAATGGATTTGCTCCAGAAGAAGCAGCAAGCCTAACGGTAGAAGTTGAGGCATTTTGTTCATGATCAGCATGAAGAATGAATATCCTATCCATAGCTTTACTTAAAATAGGATCACTCACATATTCTTCAGCGGGAACTGAAAAGCACATTTGTAAAAAATTGGGGGCATATTGAAGATTGTTCTTGGGATAAGCGAATGGTTGCCCTATGGAATATTTATATGCCCAAGCAACTATTGTTGGAAGTTTTGCAATCATTCTGATTGTTGCTACCTCTCTCTGCCATGGATCATTAATATCCGTACTGTCATGATAAAATGCTGACATAGCCGCCTGAACGCCACAAACAATCGCCATAGGATGGGCGTCTCTTCTGAAACCACGAAAAAAATTTAACATTTGTTCGTGTAGCATCGTATGCCGTGTTACCCTGCTGCAAAAGTCATCATATTGTGGCCTTGTGGGCAATTCACCTCGTAACAGTAGGTAGGCCACCTCCAAAAAATTAGATTTTTCGGCTAACTCTTCTATAGGATACCCTCGGTAAAGAAGCTCACCCTTATCTCCATCTATAAACGTTATATTGCTGTCACAGGATGCTGTAGAAGTGAAACCAGGATCATATGTAAATAAGCCTGTTTCTTTATATAAACTCCTTATATCTAAAACATCAGGCCCTAATGTCCCTTTACTCACAGGTACCTTTATGCTCTTCTCATCTATTTTAAGTTCAGCAAACTTTTGTGTTTTATCTAACAATATTATCCAGTCCCTAATTTGTTAACCAACATTATAGTTTATAATAAATATTAATCAATTTTTGATTCAATCAACATAAATATTTAATCTATCAAGTGTTTGATGTTTTCCTAATATTTCCATAATATGAACGATGCTAGGTGATGACGTTGATCCAGTTAAAGATATCCTTAGGGGAATACCAATATCACGGAACTTCAAGCTACTTTCTTCGCAATAATTATTTATGAATTCGTTTAAAAGTTTCGAATTCCAAGCAAAATTTGTTCCTTTAATAGCATACACGAAATTTGAAATTATCTTTCTAGAATTATCATCTAACAGTGCTAAAGCTTTTTTATCTATAAATTCATCTGCTTCAATTAAAAATGAGGAAGCCTCAAATATTTCCCCAAGTGAAGTACACCTCTCGATTACTAGAGGCAAATACTGTCGCAATTTTTCTGAAATAGTTTCTGATAAACTTATGTCTTTATAAATCTTTATATATTGTAAAAGTAATTTATGAATTTCATCTGCTGGTTTTGATATCAGGTGCTTTTTAGATATATTTAAAAGCTTTTTCATATCAAACCTAGAAGGACTTTTTCCTATTCCATCTAGTGTAAACCAGGAAATTGCTTGGTTTAAATTGAAAAACTCCTCATTTTTATAGCTCCAACCAAGCCTCGCAAGATAGTTTAACATTGCATCTGGTAAAAATCCTTCTTGCTTAAAGTCTAGCAAGCTACTTTTCCCATCTCTTTTTGATAGTTTTTCGCCTCTCTCACTGTGGATAAGGGGAATGTGTGCAAATTCTGGAATTGCCCAATTTAATGCTTGGTATACAAGTAATTGCTTAACGGTGTTTGTAAGATGATCTTCTCCTCTTATAACATGACTGATCTTCATGTTATGATCATCCACTACAACTGCTAGATTATATGTTGAGCTACCATCGCTTCGCGCAATCACAAAATCTTCTATTGTGCTCAAATCCCATGATAGTTCTCCTCTTACTTTATCAGTGAAAGCTATTCGAGAAGGATCACTTGGAACTTTGAATCGCACCACGTATTGTTTATTAGGTTGTGTATTTTTACTATGATCTCTCCATGGTGATCTGAAAGCAGTTTCTTGTGTACCGATTTTTTCAATATTACTTTCCGTATGATTTTCTTTCTCGGAGAAGCACCTAAAGGCTAATCCCTTTTCTAATAAATAATCAATTATTTGTTTATGTTTATTTTGGTTTTGTCGTTGAAAAACTATTTCTTCATCCCAAAGGATATTTAACCACTTAATATCATTTATAATTTTTTCCGTTAAAGAACTGTTGGATCTTTTTAAATCAGTATCTTCAATGCGTAGGAGAAATTTTCCTTTCATGCTTTTTGCGAAAAGATAGTTAAAGAGTGCTGTTCTAGCCCCTCCAATATGTAAGTTTCCTGTTGGCGAAGGAGCAAATCTTGTTCTTATTTCCATGAGTAAGACTTATAGGCTATTAGTATTGCCTTATCAAGCCGATCAGAATCCCCTGAATACTAATTTGACCAGCTGAATATATTCTGGTTTCAAACAGTTCGTTTGCGGCCTCTAGAGCGATTGTATCACCTCTTTTTCTAAACCTTTTCAATGTGGCTTCATTTTCATCTGTTAAAGCTACCACGATTTCACCATTATTTGCTGAGCTCTGCTTTTTGATAATTGCATAATCTCCATCATTTATGCCAGCGTCAATCATTGATTCCCCTTTTATTTCGAGAATAAAACTATCCGACCCTTTTGTTAAAAACTTTGATACGAATAAAGAGCTCTCTCCTGTCTCAATCGCCTCTATAGGGAGGCCAGCTGCAATTCTTCCAATTACTGGCAACTCAACGATATGATTATCAAGTTTATCATTTTTATTGTCTGAAGACTTTGACCTTATATTTGGTAATTTTAAAATCTCGATTGCTCTCGCTTTGAAAGGTAATTTTCTAATAAATCCTCTATCTTCGAGAGCAGAAATAAGACGATGAATTCCTGACTTTGATTTAAGGCCCACTTTATTTTTCATTTCTTCGAAAGAGGGGGTAACACCAGACAGAGCTATTCTTTTTTCGAGAAATAATAAAAGTTCACATTGCTTTTTTGTTAACATAAGTACCTCGTACTATGTTCTATATATGTTCTTTTTAAAGGTGTCAATTTAAAAATCAATTATATCTACAATTTGATCTTTTAAATTTAATGATGATCCTGGAGGAATAATTAAAAGACAGTTTGATTTTATAAGAACAGAATGTAATGAGCTGTCTTGTTTTGGAAATGGTTTTACATATTGTGTTGCTTCCTCTTGGTATGTAAATGCTCTCATGTAGTGTTCTCGTTTCGAAGTTGGATTTTTAATGTCTTCAGACAACAAAGCTTTTCGTGTAATCATTCTTTCAAGCCTTCCCCCTAGCATTTTTTTAATTAACGCTACAATAAATAACTTGCTACATACAATGCTCGATATCGGATTGCCTGGAAGACAAAAAATAATTTTACTATCCAATTTCCCTATAATTAATGGTTTTCCAGGTTTTATCGGTATCCCATCCACAAGAATTTTTATTCCCAGTTTACTGTAATGCTTACGTATAAGGTCATAATTACCCTTTGATACACCTCCTAGTGTTATGATTATTTGAGATTGTTTGGTGTTTTCGAGGGCACAGATTATCTCATCAAGGTTATCTCGACATATTGGAGCGATAGTTACCTCTGCTCCCTCATTTTCTAACATAGATTTGATGCCATATGGGCTGGATGAATAAATACTGTTTTTTTTTGCTTTGCTTCCTAAAGCTAAAATCTCATTTCCGGTTGGAATTATACAAACCTTCGGTTTTTTTATAACAGAAACTTTTTCTAAATTAAGGGAAGCTAAAGCAGAAATAAGCTTGTAATCGATTAACATGGGGTTAGAAATTATTTGACCCTTCTTAAAATCTAATCCTGTTTTTCTGACATATGGGCTTTTTTTATCATAATCATTGACATACATGAAATTTCCTTGGCTCCAAGTGTTCTCTTGAATTGCAACAAAATCAGCATTTTTAGGCATTCTAGATCCAGTATAAACTTTTACACATTCATTGGACTTAATCGTGTAGCACGATCTGGCGCCAGCAGGTGTCTCGCCTAATAATTTAAACTTATCAATCTTTCCTAAAGATGACTTCTTAACGGCAAATCCGTCCATAGAGGATGTATCAAATTCAGGGACACTTTTGTTTATGGTGATAGGTTTTGAAAGAGTTCTGCCAAACGAGTCTTTTAAGTATATATTTTCAGTTAAACATGGAAAATCTTGTTTTAATATTTTCTTTAGTGCTCTGGAAACTTTCATTTTTTAATACTTTCTTTTCTCTTATAGTTACCAGTTTTCCCACCTTTTTTTTCTAACAAAGATATATTTTTAATATAAACAGACTTATCTACTCCTTTTACCATATCATAAATTGTTAGAGCAGAAACAGTAACAGCAGTTAGTGCTTCCATCTCTACTCCAGTTTTCTCTTCAGATTTTACAGTGCTTACTATCTCGAGTTCTTCCTCTAGAAATCTAAAAATAATGTCGCTACTATCCAGATTAATGTTATGACACAAAGGGATTAAACTTGACGTTTGCTTTGCTCCCATAATACCAGCAATTCTAGCAACATTAATCACGTTTCCTTTTTTAAGTTTATCATTTTTTATCATTGTGAGTATTTTTTTAGAAAGCCAAACAGTAGCAATTGCCTTTGCATACCTTGATGATTTTTTCTTTTTTGAAATGTCAACAATTCTTGCATTGCCTTTGTTATCAAGATGACTAAATTCTTTATCCATTATTGATTCATCAGCAATTTTGTTGCTTCTTCAATATCTTTTTGCCTCATTAAACTTTCTCCAACTAGAAATGATGATACTCCAAGCTTAGCTAGCCTTTCCAAATCACTCTTTTTTGAAAAGCCAGATTCAGATATTACTGTCTTATTTTTAGGAACATCGGGCAATAGCTTGACTGTGGTTTCGATATCAGTGTTGAATGTGTTAAGGTCTCTATTATTTATACCAATTATATTTGACGAGAAATGCTTGGTTGCTTCGAGCTCTTCAAGAGAATGTACCTCTAAGATACATTCTAATCCAATATCCAAAGCCATAGATTCAATAGTCTTATTGTCTTCAATTGAGTTCATACCAATTATAATAAGGATGCAGTCAGCGCCAAGGTTTTTTGACTCTATCACCTGAAGAGGATCAACCATAAACTCTTTTCTAAGAATGGGTATAGACACTACGTCCTTAATTTGAGCGATGTAATCATTTGAACCTTTAAAATACGTTGCATCTGTTAAAACAGACAGACACGAAGCTCCACCTTTTTCATAAGATATTGCTAATTCCGTTGGGTTAAAATCTTTCCTAATAATCCCTTTTGATGGAGATGCTCTTTTAATTTCAGTTATTAACGTATAATTCTCGTCCCCTAGTTTCCTAAGGGAGTTTTCAAAACTCTCATTGTTTTGGGAAGACTTAATTAAATTCAGTTTATCATGTTTTAGCTTGTTTTTGTCTAATTTACTTACTTCTTCCAATTTTGTAAGCTTTATTTTATCTAATATACTCATCGTAATGAAGTTTTCGCTACTTTTAAGTTTTCAATAAGCTCTTTTGTCTTTCCAGAAAGTAATGTATCGGAAGCTAATATAACTCCATCTTGAATATTTTTTACTTTTTCACTTATATTTAATGCAACAGCACTGTTAAAAATAACTGAGTAAAAAAAACCACTCATTTCCCCATTTACTAATTTCTCAATTTTTTGAGCATTGTAGTTAGGAGATCCTCCCAAAATTTCTGAAAAATCACACGTTTTTAAATTTGCATCTTCAGGGCTAATTTTGAACTCTCGAATTTTACCCCTATCAAGTTCAACCACATAAGTTTCACCGGTGATAGAAATCTCATCAGTCCCATCCGATCCGTGAACGACCCAAGCTCTCTGAGTATTTAAATTTCTAAGAACCTCTATCATTTTGTTAGCTAATGATTTTTCATAGACACCAATAAGTTGAAAGTTAACAGAAGCTGGGTTAGTTAGAGGGCCTAGTATATTAAATACTGTTCTATAGCCGAGCTCTTGCCTAACAGGCATTACGTTTTTCATAGCAGGATGATAAATAGGAGCCAACATAAAACAATAATCAAATTGTTCCAAGGATTTTTGTGCAATTTTTGGTTCCATAAAAGTATTTATGCCAAGTATCTCAAGAGTATCAGAGGCTCCAGCGAGTGAGGAAATTTTTCTATTACCATGTTTGGCTACTTTCATACCAGTAGAAGCAACAAGCAGCGAGCTCGCCGTCGAAATATTTAGCGTATTCATTCCATCTCCACCGGTTCCTACAATATCTACAGCATTTTCACCATTTAAAACTTTTAGAGATTTTTTCCTCATAATAGAGGCAGCAGCCGTAAGCTCATCTATGCTTTCGCCGCGCACTTTTAAAGATGTAAGAAATGAAGACATTTCGACTTCTGACAAATTACCATCCATTATGTTTTCAAAAACAAGCTCGGCGTCATTAAACGATATGGGGCCTTGTGTTGCTTTTGATAATAATTCTTTAACTTTTTCATGCATTATATGATTCCAAAATACGCAAAAAGTTATGAAGAATTTGTTTTCCACAAGTTGTCTTAATTGATTCTGGGTGGAATTGTAGGCCAAATATAGGTAACTCACGGTGCATAATAGCCATAATAGTCTCATCTCTAGACTTTGCAATGGCTGCAAGTGAAGAGGGTAGGGTTTTAGGATCTACACAAAGAGAATGATATCTTGTAGCTTTAAAAGGCGATGACAAGTTCTTAAAGATCATATGCTTTTGAGAGTGATAAACCATGTCTACTTTTCCATGCATTATCTCAGAGGCACTAATTATTTTTGCACCGAAAGCTGCACCTATAGCTTGATGGCCTAGACAAACGCCTAATAATGGAATTTTCCGGTTGTCTGCAATTGCCTTTACTAAGTCAACTGATATTCCAGCTTTTTCAGGACCACGCGGGCCCGGGGAAATTACGATTCCTTTTGGTTTTAAGTTAATAATCTGATCAACTGCAATTTCATCATTTCTGTGAACTTGAGCTTCATAACCTAATTCACCAAAATAATGATATAGGTTATAGGTAAAACTATCGTAATTATCTATAATCAATAGCATCTTAATCCCCAAAAAAATGTATTGAGTCTTCTGCTGCTTTAATCAAAGCTTTTGATTTGTTTACTGTTTCTTGAAATTCTTTTTCTGCATCACTATCAAAAACTACTCCACCACCAGCCTGCAGATATAAATCCTGATTTTTGAGTATAGCAGTTCTTATAGCTATACAGAAATCCATTTGCCCCGATGCTCCAAAATAACCAACTCCTCCACCAAATATACTTCTTTTTTGATTTTCTAATTCATCTATTATTTCCATAGCTCTAATCTTGGGAGCACCAGAAACTGTTCCAGCCGGTAAACCTGAGAGAAGAGCGCGGATGTTATTAACATTTTTAGAAAGCTTTCCCTTAACATTTGAAACTATATGCATGACGTGACTATATCGTTCAATAACAAAACTTTCTGTAATTTTCACTGATCCTATTTTGGACACTCTGCCTATATCATTTCGTCCGAGATCGAGAAGCATAAGGTGCTCTGCAAGTTCCTTTTTATCATTCAATAACTCGTTTTCCAATGATTTATCTTCACTCTCGTTAAGACCTCTAGGTCTTGTGCCAGCTATTGGTCGAATTGTAACCTCGTCATCATTTTCGACCTTAACAAGTATTTCTGGGCTAGACCCTATTATGCTGAAATCATTAAAATTAAAATAAAACATATAGGGAGATGGGTTTGTCCGTCTTAGAGATCTATACAATGAAAAACCTGGTAATAAATATTTCATTTTCCATCTTTGACTTGGTACCACTTGAAAGATATCCCCACTTTTAATATAATTTTTGGCCCTATTAACTATATTTAAATAGGCTGTTTTGGTGAAATTAGATACTGGTTTCCCAAGGTAATTTTTAGGTTTTTTCTTTGCCTTTGCTTTTTTTCTTGGAATTGCGACTTGCATGACCGTTTCCTCAATCAGTCTTACTGAGTTGTTATAGGTTTTTTGTAAAGATTGCCTATCGTTTGCCCAAGCTGGTGATGCAACAATTAATTCATTTTTTATTGCATCTAATACAATAAGAACAGTCGGTCTAATTAATCTTATGTCAGGAACACCTAGCTCGTCATAATTTACATTAGGTAAGTTTTCTAATAGCCTTATCACGTCATAGCTTACATAACCAAATAAACCTGCAATCATAGGAGGAAGTTCCAAAGGTATATCAATTTTGCACCTATCAATGGTGTCTTTAAGTTCCTCCAAGGGGTTCTTGCTTAATTCCTTAAACCTCAGTTTATTAGATTCCTGTAAGTTTTCTGCAATTTTGCATCCACCCATCTTACTTTCCCAAACTAGATCAGGTCTCATTCCGATGATTGAATAACGAGCTTTATTTTCTCCACCGGTCACCGATTCAAACAAAAAGCAATTATTTTGACTCCCACAAACTTTTTCAAAAATTGAAACAGGGGTCTCTTTGTCGGCAATTATTTTTTTAAAAATTAATTGATTGTGGTTACCAATTTTTTTAAATTTTTGGAAGCTTGGAAATATCTCATTAATCATTTCAGCTAGTTCTTCGCAGATTTAATAAGGTACTTTCTATTAACCTTTCGTTGACTTTTATTTCAGCATTCTGCTTTATAAAGTTTAGATAATTATTTATAAAATTTTGTCGTAAGCTTCTTTTGAAAAATTCTTTTCGTTGCGCTGTAAGTGTGCTCTTTAACTCGTTGTCTATATCATTAGGAGTTATAGTTCCAACAAAAGCTAGAAAAAGTTTAGAGTCATCATAGAAAAATAAAAATTCTTTTTCCTCAAGAGAAAAAATTCGTTCCATAAGTTCTTGGGTCATTTTAGTGTCTATATTAAACCTAAAAACTTTTTTATTCTTTATCTCGACAAAGATGTCTTCACGACTATTCATTTCAAATAATTGATTTAGGAAGCCCTCGCTTTTTGCATTTACTTTTTTATCGAAGTAAGATTTTGCCGCAATAAGTATATTTTCTTTTTGCAAAATCTTTTCGATATCTTCTGATACTTCCGTCAAATCTAAACTCCTCGATTTTATCTCTTTGTCTAGTTTTACACTAAGTAATGAATTATCAGGTAATACTGTGAATTCAGTAATTTGATCACTTGCATTGTCGAATAATGCCTTTGCGTTCGGATTCCTTTTAAACCTGTCTGGTAATTCATTGTTTTCGATTTCTATTAACTCTATTGAAATTGAAAATCTTGATGCCAAATCTTCCAAAGTCTGCCCAGCAGCAACTTCATTATTGAGATCTTCTAGGATTTTAAAAGTTTCATTTTTAGCTTTCTCAGACTCAAGAAGATTTCTAATATCATTTTTAGCATCGGAAAAAGTAGTCTGATTTTCTGCTACGATCTCTCTTATTCTGTAAATTGCCAAACCTAAATCTGTCTCATAGGGACCATAAACCCCGACATTCTCTTCATCAAATAGTTCCATAAGGTTGGGCTGGTCTATAGAGCTTGATTTATTAATATAGCCTAAAGTAACGTCATCTGTTTTTAAGCCTCTGGAGGAAATCTCCTCGTCGAATAGTTTTGGGTTGGATTTTAATTCTTGGATACGTTTGTCATTTTTATTGTCTGTATTCGAAAAATATAGAATGTCAATAAGACGCTTCTCTTCTGTTCGAAAACTAGCTATATTTTCGTTATAGTAGTCGTTAATTGACTTGTTTTCTATGTTCTGTTGCTTGGCAAATTTTTCAAAATCTAAATATCCAATTTGAAATATTTTCTTATTTGGAGACTTAAATTCATCTTTTCTTTCTTCAAAATATTTTGAAATATCCTTGCTGGTAGGTTTCTTTGATGCGTTCCTAAAAGTGTTTTCTTGAAGTTCTATATAAGAGACATATCTGCTTTGGAAATAATGAGCTATAGATTTCTCGATCATCCCAGTATCAATTTTTGTGGGTGCTTCGAAAACGTCTAGTATGAGCTCTCTGACAAGATCATCCTTTAAAGTTTTTTCGAACTCCTTAATATCTACTCCGGTTGCAGTTACATATCTCTTGTATTTCTCGACATCAAAATCTCCACTTATATTTTTGAAGGTATCAACTGTTTTTAAATAGCCTGCAACACTTGTATCCTCTCTAGAGATTTCATTAGTTTTTAAGAGATCATCAAAAATTTTTTTTGCTATAAGATCGTTCAAAGCTCTATTTATTAAGCCATATTTTTTTGCCTCTTCTATTGTTAAATTTACATTGTTTTCTTTTGAAAAATTAACAATTTCATTTTCTACACTTCTTAAAAATTCATTGATAGATATTTTTTCTTGTCCTACGGTAGCTATGTTTCGTCCGGTAGAACCCAAAATTACATCTTGAATCCCAAATCCTGCTAAGCTTATTATTACAACAGATACCATTATCCATGCAAAAAACTTACTAATATTCCCTTTGAAGCTTGCCACAATTTCTCCTGTCAAACATTAATTTTATAAAACAAAATTCCTCAGTCTTTTGAAAAGATCAATTATTTCTTCATATGTAGAATTTGCAAATGCAATTCTAATTGAGCGTTTCTCATTTATAAAGAGGTTTTTTGACTTAGGAAAAAACATGTCGCCTGGTATCGTAAGTATGTTTTGTTCCACTAGAAGTTTTTTGGCGATTGATATGGAGTCCATTTTTGAATTATACCCTAGATATGCAAAATAACCGCCGATACCTAATAGTGACCAGTTTTTAATATTTCGTAGCTCTTCTTCAAAAGTAGCTTTGAGTTTTTCTATCTTTAACTTTTCTTTTAACATAAATTCCTGCAAGTTAAGCAAGCCAAAATATGCTGCTTTTTGAGCTAATCTATTTGGACAAATGGTAGTAGTATCAAGAAATTTTTCTACTTGCTTTATAAACGAATTGGACGCAACCATTAGTCCTACGCGGTGTCCTGTTAATCTATATACCTTTGAAAAAGAATAAAGTTGTATTATATGGTCGTTCCATTCTCCTTTATAAAGAATATCACTTTGTTTATTCCCAAAGTTCTTATAGGTTTCATCAATTATCAATTTTAAATTATTGTCCCTAGCCAGATTGCTAATATCTCCAACTAGTTTCGAGGGGTACTCAACACCTGTTGGGTTATTAGGGGTGACCATAACAATCGCTTTTGTTTTTTTGTCTATAAGTTTTTTGATTGTCTCAATATCAGGAAGCATATTTATATCACAGGGTATAGGTATAATATTTATACCTTGTATTGCTAACCACATTTCATGATTAAAATACCAAGGAACAGGTACAAGAATAGAGTCTCCCGCAGTAGCTATTGTAGATATCGCAGCGCAAAAAGCTTGATTGCAACCAGAAGTTATAGCCACGTTATTAATGCAAATTGAAGAGCTATACTCTTTATTCCATAAATTAACTATCTCCTCTCTTAAAGGAATATCACCAAGAACATCTCCATATAAATGATTTTCTGTTAAAAGAGATTGTTCGGATAGATATTTCAGTAAGTTGTCAGGAGGTGGAGCCATTGGTGCAGCTTGGCTAAGGTTTAACAGCGGTTTTTTTGATTTCCTATGAAGTTTTAACCATTCCCTCACCTCCATAACTGGTGGACTTTGAGTTGCTAACACAAACTTATTTAGTTGTTCATCCAAGGTGTAAACTACAATATTAAAGAATTGTCCAATGACTTAGCATTTTTTGATATAAAGTTAAATCTATATTCGGGGTTTTTGCCCATTAAATTGTCAACAAGTTCATTCGTCTCTTTTAGGAGGCTCAGGTTCAAGCTTATTTGTATCAAGCGTCTTGTTTTAATGTCCATAGTTGTCTCTTTTAGTTGCGAGGGGTTCATTTCTCCTAAACCTTTAAATCTGCTTATTTGTATTTTATCCATTGATGAACTCAACTTCTCTAATATTATTTCTTTTTCTTCGTCACTATTTGCATAATATATTTCATCTTTGTATGAAATTTTGTAGAGAGGAGGTACAGCAACAAATAGATGGCCATCTTCAATAATTTTTGGAAGTCTCGTATGGAAAAGCGCAATGAGAAGTGAAGCAATATGTGCACCGTCAACATCAGCATCAGTCATTATAATAATTTTTTCATACCGTAAATTGCTTATGTCATGTGGGGAACTTAATTTTACACCCAATGCTTTGCAAAGATCGTCAATCTCTTGATTCTCGAAGACTTTTTTATTACTGGAGCCTACAACATTTAAAATTTTTCCTTTTAAAGGGAGAATGGCCTGGGTAATCCTATTCCTTGCCTGCTTGGCACTGCCACCAGCGCTGTCTCCCTCAACCAGAAACAGTTCGGTTCCATCTTTGTCTGAGATAGAACAGTCTGCGAGTTTGCCGGGGAGCATAAGTCTTTTTAATGGTGTTTTCCTAAGAGTTTCTTTCTTTTGTTTAGTCTTTATTCTCTCATCTGCCCTCATTCTAAGGTTTTCAATTAGCAAGAGTGTTCTTGATTTGTCATTTGCCAACCAATTTTCGAACCGGTCCTTTATTATGCTTTCAACTTTTTTTTGTACTTCCAAATTTGATAGTTTGTCTTTTGTCTGTCCAACAAATTGAGGTTGCTCAACAAAGACCGATATTGAGCTGGATAAAATTTCTAGGACGTCGTCCTTATTTATTGCAGAAAATTTTTTATCTCCTATTATCTCAACATACGACTTAAATCCCTTAGCAATTGCATTTAGAAAGCCAGTCTGGTGTGTCCCTCCCTCGATAGTTGGGATTGTATTACAAAATGACTTGATGACAGGGTTATAGGTATTGAAGCAAGCACACCAGTGAATGGACCCTTTTTCATTTAGATCAAATTTTTCTTTGAAATCTACCTTCCCAACAAAATAATCATTGGTAATATTGTATTCTACCGCAGTGTTAGATCTAACCAGATCCATCAGTCCATTTTCAAAGTGAAACCTCTCTGAATTTGGTAATTTATTTAGATTACTTTCTCCAATATTTGGCGCTTTCCAGTCAATCTTTACCCCGGAAAATAGATAAGCCTTGGATTTAGCTAGCTCATATATTTTCTCTGGATTAAATAATATGTTACCACTAAATATTGTCTTATCAGGAGAAAACGTTATCTTTGTACCAGATTTAATCCTCTTTTCTCCTATTTTTATGAGCTTACCGAGTGGCATGCCTTTTGAAAAACTCTGAGAATAACAAATCCTGTTTTTTACCACCTCTACCGTTAGCTTTTCTGATAGAGCATTAACAACAGAAATTCCAACGCCATGCAATCCACCGGAAGTCAAATAACTTTTGTCAGAAAACTTCCCACCTGCATGTAAAGTGCAAAGAATGACCTCAAGGGCTGTTTTGTCCGGAAACTTTGGATGGAAATCTATTGGTATTCCCCTTCCATTATCGGAAATTGATATTTCCTCCTCAGAGGTAAACTCGATATCAATTTTTGTCGCAAAGCCTGCAACGGCTTCGTCCATGGAGTTGTCTAACACTTCAGATACAAGATGATGAAGACCTTTGCTATCCGTGCCCCCGATATACATACCTGGGCGCTTCCTGACTGGTTCCAGTCCCTCAAGAACCTCTATTGAAGAAGCGTCATATGCTTGCTTTGACTTTGTTATGATATAAGGCCTCAAAGATGTAACGAGCTAACGTTACATCAATCACTTCAGAATTAATAGTAAAACATATAAGAACGTTTAAGGCGCAAGAGCTTGCTTACGCCTTTCTAAGTATTCAAAAGCTTTAAAGCGAATAATATAGTCCGTATTCTACTGGATGAGGTGTGTGCTCGACAGCATATACTTCTTCCCACTTAAGGTCCATGTATCCTTCAAGTTGATCCACGTTGAAAACATCCCCCTGAAGGAGAAATTCATGGTCATTTTCCAAGCTATTCAAAGCCTCCCTAAGGCTACCACAAACTGTGGGAATAGAAGCTAATTCGTCTGGAGGTAGGTCATATAAATCTTTAGTTGCAGCTTCCCCAGGATCAATTTTGTTCTTTATTCCGTCCAAACCAGCCATTAACAGTGCTGCAAAAGAAAGATATGGGTTAGCTGTCGGATCTGGGAATCTAGCCTCCACTCTTGTTGCTTTAGATGACTCTACATACGGTATTCTGATGCTAGCAGATCTGTTCTTCGCGGAAAAGGCAAGCAATACAGGAGCCTCAAACCCAGGTATTAATCTCTTGTACGAGTTCGTAGAAGGGTTCGTGAAAGCGTTCAATGCCTTTGCATGCTTCAGTATTCCTCCTATGTAATACAAAGCATTTTTTGATAATCCTGCATATTCCTTACCTGCGAAAACAGGACTATTCCCATCCCAGATTGACATATTTGTATGCATTCCTGTCCCATTGTCATTAGCAATTGGTTTTGGCATAAAAGTAGCGGATTTACCATAAGAATGAGCAACATTCTGGATTACGTACTTATATTTTTGAAGGTTGTCTCCCTGAGCTTTTAGTGAATCGAAAACAAGACCAAGCTCATGCTGACATGAAGCTACTTCGTGATGATGTTTGTCAACTTTCATTCCCATTCTCTTCATCGTAGACAACATCTCAGATCTAATATCTTGACCGGCATCGGTCGGGTTCACTGGGAAATAGCCGCCTTTTACCCCTGGTCTGTGACCCATGTTTCCCATTTCATAGGTTGTATCTGTATTCCATGATGCATCCATAGCATCAACTTCGAAGCTAACCTTGTTCATTGAGTTTGAAAACTTAACATCATCAAATAGAAAAAATTCTGCTTCAGGCCCAAAAAATGCCTTTGTTCCAACTTTAGTTTTTTTTAGGTATTCTTCTGCCTTAACAGCTGTGCTTCTTGGGTCCCTCCCATAGAGCTTTCCACTTTCTGGCTCAACGACATTACAATGCAGGCAGTATGTCTTCTCAGAATAAAATGGATCAAGATATCCAGAATCAAGGTCGGGCATCAATTTCATATCGGACTCGTTAATCGACTTCCAGCCAGCTATCGAAGATCCATCAAACATCCACCCGCTTTTTAGAAAACCCTCGTCCACTTCAGAAGCCATTACAGTTACGTGTTGAAGCTTACCCCTAGGGTCAGTAAACCTCATATCAACGTATTCATAATCACCTTTCTTAATTTCGCTTAGTACTTTTTTAATAGTCATAAAATAACCCCTTTTAAATTTTGATTAAAGTTCTATTTAAAGCGCGTCTTCGCCGTCTTCACCAGTACGTATTCTCACAGCATTTAGCACATCTGTAACGAATACTTTCCCATCTCCAATTTTTCCTGTTTTCGCTTTCTCCGTGATTGTTAGTACCACGTCCTCGTAAATTTCGTCTGCTACGACGATTTCTATTTTTATTTTTGGTAAAAAATCTACGATATATTCAGCCCCTCGGTATAATTCAGTGTGACCCTTTTGTCTGCCAAATCCCTTTGCTTCCGTTACCGTCAAACCCTGCACTCCAAATTCTTGAAGCGCTTCTTTAACTTCATCGAGTTTAAAGGGCTTTATTATCGCTTCGATTTTTTTCATGAACTTGAATCTCCTTGGATTTCTTATTCGGTGTTGAATTAAAAAATTCAATTAACAAAATCTGTCGAACAAAAAAAAACTTAATTTTTGTAAAAAACTGATGAAATTTTCTTCATATGCCTAAAAATTAGGCTAAATGAAATCATATCCTAGAGTTTTGATCTAATACTTTAAAAATTAACGAAAGTAGTTTTTTTTATTTTAATTTTTATTATTGTTGCTATTACTTATTTTATGTGCGGGTGTGGCGAAATTGGTAGACGCACCAGATTTAGGTTCTGGCGCCTTAGGGCGTGTAGGTTCAAGTCCTATCACCCGCACCATGACCATGATCTTTTTTGACCCAAGGCACTGATTTATAAGCATTTTATGATTTTTATGCAATTAGGTGTGAAACAAAATAAGAAACAATTATGGTATGAATCACATTATCAAGCGTGAAGGTGTGAACAACTGAAATTATTTATAAAATAAATATTCAGCGTATCCTATATGGCTTCCAGATTTTCTAGTTGCATCTTCAACCTGATCTTTATCGTATTTAAAACCAATACTTTCTAACATTGATATAATTTCTGTGTCTTCTTTTCTATTTCTATTTATTTCAATTAGAATAGACTCTAATTTTGCACTTTTGAGCAAAGATTTGGAATTTTTAATAATAATATTTTCAATTCCATCTACATCAATCTTTATATAATTTGGTTCCGGAAATTGCCATTTTTCAATAAGTTCATCCAAGGACGATTTAAATATTCCTTGCTTATTTTTGTATTCAACCAACTTCAAATTATGATCTTGTTTTTTATCCACCATGTGATGTGAAGACCCAGTCTCGAATTGGCTTAGATAAAGTGATGTAAATCCGGAAGTATCACTGATTGCAATTGGATAAGCATTGATCATGCTCATAAGATTATTTGAGATTACATTCTCAATTAAAGTATTAAAGTTATTTGATTCTGGTTCAAACGAGTATACTTTGACTTTCGAAGTCTTGGCAGCGTAAATTGAATACATTCCTACATTAGCACCTACATCAAAAAACACCCTTTCTTTGGCAAATTTTTTTATCCAGCTTATTGTTATTGGCTCTTTACTGAATAAAGTTTGGGCACGCATTAGTGTGGTTTTATTTTTTATATTGTATACAAGTTCTTCATCACTACCTTTGTCCTTAAATTTTATTGTTAGCCTTTGCTGTTTTTGATGAATTTTTTTATTGAATTCATCTAACTTCATTCTGACACATCAGATCTTAAATTTGCTACAAGAGCATATCGTGTGGATACTCCATCACCTTCATAGGAGTGCCAAGTGACTCCAGCTTCTCGAGAAAAAATTAAAGCTCTATTTGGTACCCAATCTACAACAGTTTTATCGTTACCATTCTCATCAGAATACAAAATCGTTCCTGTGTTTACTTTAGGATATAAGTAAACAACTACACTAAGCAACTTGTTTGGACTGTCTTCATGAATAGGAAATTTACAATTTTTGCCGGTAAAGACCAAGTTGAGTTCCAACCATTTTATCGATGGAACTTTTTCGGGTGCAAGTTTTTCAAGATATGAGTGCATTTTTTTTGAGTAGTATTTATCAAACTCAATGAGGTAATCGGCAGGTAATTGGCCTTCAGTTTTTCCATCTATCCAAATTCTATTTTTAATTATTGCAATATCAGTATCTGATTTAAGTTTTAGGTCTTTATACTTGAAGAGCTCTTTATAATGTTCCCTATCCAAGAAATTATCTTCGATTATATGGGGCCAAGTTATGCTCATAAACTATCCTGAAATGATAAAATTAAACTGGGAATATTATAGTAACTAAAAAACTATGATTCAATAAAGAAACTTAAAAGAGTTCAGACCAAAGTTATTCCTTTAAAAACAGAGCTAGGCCGATTTATTCTTTGTTTAAGCAAGCGCTATATATTTTAGGGCTGTTAAAGTTGTTGGCTATGTCTTTGATCGAGATCCTATCTGCTGCACAATCAAAGAATATAATACATCTACTACCCTATTGACCTGTCAATGAGATTTATAAGAACGGTATTTTTTATTTAAAAACCTTTGACTTTTCAATTAATACACATGTTTATTTAGACCCCAAGGCTTATAATTTTAAAAAAGTTATTAGGTTTGTTGGAAAAAGTTAAATAATTTTACTCATTTGAGAATGAAATGCTCAGTCAAGTTGAGAAAAATGAAACAGAAAAGTAGTGCAAGTCGCTTAGGCTTTGATGAAGCGAAGCTTTTTAAAGCAATAGAATTTTCAAAAAAAAACGAGTCAAAAATGGATCGTGATATCGAAAAAGCTCTTAGGGAGGGTCATTTCCATGAACCATGGCCAATAAGTAAAACTATAGGGCCGGTAAAAAAAAGAAAAGGTAATTCTGGAGCGATAATAAGAGCAAATAAAATTGTTCAAGTTTGGGGAGATGTTGAATATGTTGATATGGCATTTAGTATGAGCAAGAGTTTTCTTTCCCTGTGCGCTGGAATTGCTTTTAAAGAAAATGTTATAAGAAATTTCCATGCGCCAATATTAGATACAATTCAAACTGGAATTTTTGAAACATCACAAAATAGAAAAATCACATGGTCTCAAATGTTACAACTCACTAGTGAGTGGGAGGGGGAACTCTGGGGGAAGCCAGATTGGATCGATCATAATCGTAATTTAAATGATCCGCAGAAAAACAGATTAGAAAAAGGAAAAAAAAGAAATTTAAACTTACCAGGAACGTTTTGGGAATATAATGATGTACGAGTTAATGTTCTTTCATATGCTCTTATGTTGGCGTTTGAATGCTCACTTCCGGATGTCTTACGAGAGCATATAATGGTTCCGATAGGAGCAAGTAATACCTGGAAATGGCATGGATATGAGAATTCTTGGGATGAGGTTAATGGCAAGCGATTACAATCTGTTTCGGGGGGGGCTCATTGGGGTGGTGGCTTATGGATAAGCACTCTTGATCTTGCGCGTATCGGTCAATTAATGATTAACCAAGGACTTTGGGATGGTAAGGTGGTTATTCCTCCAAAATGGGTCAAAATGAGTACTAAACCATGCGAGTTAGCGTTAAATTACGGTTATCTGTGGTGGCTTAATGATAAAAAAACTGGGATGTTTCCTGGTGCCCCAACTAGTGCATTTGCAGCAATGGGAGTGGGCACACAAATTTTATATATAGACCCCAAAAATGATTTAGTAATCGTTAACAGGTGGATTGAAGAGGATAAGGTAGCAAAATTTGTGAGGCTGATACTAGACAGTATCGTATTTTAACATTAATAGATTGCTCCGAATGATTCATTTTCAAAAAAAACATTCGTATCCAAAACTGTAAATCTGCGTCACATTCAGGGATATATAATTTTATTTTCTGATGTTTTAGTTGATCTACGAAAGCCGAAAAGCAAAACTGGCCTTTTATAGAGCGTTACTTTATTCCGACCATCAAATTTGCTGCTTTGAAGAGTTTTTCACACAATAAATCATCATAGACTTGGCTATTTGGACTTTTCATAGGCCATCCACCCTTTCTGCTTTCTTTATCTTTATAAACTCCAACCTGACTGTAGAAACAGCCACTTTTATCGTACACACTATCGTCAAGTAGGCAATGTAAGGTGGTTTGAGACCCAATTGTTGGATTAGTCATGCCAGCCATTGACAAAAAGGGTTTAAGTAGAACATTTTGAAAAAATACTGGTAATGTGTGTTTTATTAAAGGAGTTTGAACCCATCCTGGATGAATGCTTACAGAGATTATATTTGAACTTTTCAATAACTTTGCTTGATATCTTGAGTAAAGAACCTGTGCTAATTTTGATTGATTATAGGCATCCCAACCAGAATATTTTTTCTTTTCAAAATTTAGATCGCCCAAATCTATTGAGCCCTTTTCATGAAAAACACTCGATGTATGCACAATCCTTGGTCCCTTAGCTTTTTTTAATTTTGGTAGTAGTAATTCAGTCAATAAGAAATGGCCTAAAAAATTAACACCAAACTGTAACTCAAATCCATCTTTAGTTCTTCTTTGAGGAGTATTCATTACCGCAGCATTATTTACAAGTCCGTCAAGGCGCGAGAATTTCTTGTTAAAAACTTTGACGAAATCTCTTACGGAGTCCAGTGAGTCCAATTCAAGTGGCAAATTATGGAGATTTTTATTGGAAGTTTCTTCCATTATCTCGGTGCCAATTTTTCTTGCTAGCTCAACATTTCTTGATGCACATATTATTGTAGCCGATTGCTTTGCGAGTTGTTTTACAGTCGCTAAGCCTATTCCTGAGGTTGTTCCTGTTATAACATAAATTTTTCCAGAAAGATCTGTCTTGAGTGTATCTTCTGAACAAACAAGTTCTTTGGCCATGAAGTTTCCATAACAATTATAGTTCCAAAATCTCTAGTCTCATTTTTGAACTTTAAAGAGTTGTTGTCAACACTCTTCATGCTCACTCCAAGACCGAATTGCGTAGCAAAAGAATAAATTTAGTGAATAGCTTAGTAAGGAAAAAAAATGTTAGGTTATTTTATCTAAGTTTTTAGATACTTCCTCACGTGTTCCGATGGATCTCCATCTTTTACCGTCTCTAAAAACAACCATTCTAGTTGTTATGTATCTCTTACCGTCTGGGTGATCTGCTAATCCTTTCCAAACAAGATGTTGGTCATCTTCATAACAACACTTGATGTCCAAAACATTATCAACGTTACGACCATTTTTTTTTATAAATTGTAAGAGATCATCTTTGTTCAGTAACCCAGATTCTTGTAGAAATAAAAAGTCTTCGTGCAAACTTTCGTATGCTCGTGCATAGATTTCTTCTTCACTTAAGTCACCCTTAATTTCTGAAATAATCTCATCATATTTTGTTCCCATTTTCTCACCGATAACACAAATCAAAAGCACCAAATCAGATAAAAAGTAACAAATCACTTGAATTATTTATACATAATAATTGAAAAAAGACTTGAAATAACATTTTTTTTAAATTCCTGATACACACTCCAAGAACATACTACCTGAACACCCCACTGTCCCAAGCGTAGGTGGGATCACTTAAACTGTAAAAAAATTGTGAAACAAATCGTGCCTATTGACGTGAACGCTTAAATACTCTGTTGCTGTTATTACTATATTTCAGTTGCTAGTGGTACATTTGCAGGGTATTCAACTTTGTATCATACTCTCGATATTCCTGTGCACTGCAATGGATCTAGCGAGCGAAGTTCTCTCCGGCTTTTTTAGGAGCCATTCTAATAAGTCTTGAGGTTTTTACTGCAATTTGTCTATGCACCACAGCCTTTTGATAAGTCTTGTCTCTTTGCATTAATAAAAACGCCTCAACAGTCGGATATTCAGCAATGAAGCATATATCCCATTTCTCATCAGCTGGACCTATCAATCCAATTAACATGTCTCCTCTCCATACAATTGATCCTCCCAATCTTTTGAAAACTGGTTCACTTTCTTCGCCATAACGCTTATATGCTTCAAAACCAGTGGTAATGATGCCATCTGGGTAAATTGCTTCTTCTTTAAGCTTAATAAGGTTCAGCATGTGCAAACGTCTACTATCTTTAATATTCTTAAAAGATTTATATGTATCTCTATCAAATCCAACATATTCCATATTTAAAACCTCCTTGAAACGAATTGGTAATATTTACACTTAATTATTATGTTTTTATATCTTTCTAACACCTTTTGATAAGACGTTCCAATCAGGTAACTATAATAATTTCAATCTTTTTACATTTATGAGAACAAGCAAAAAGTTCTTTGTCAGATTATTCTAATTTGCTAACATTTTAGCATTACTTCCTAATTCCTTACTGATTTTTTAAAAAATTGGTAAAATATCAATAGTTTAAAAATTTTTAAAACCTTGGATCTACATGAGTTCTAGAAAAATTATATGGAAACCCTCTGCTAAAAGAAAAAACTCATCAAGTATGAAATGTTTTATGGATTGGTTACGAGATGAACGTGATCTTAGTTTCGCAGATTTTAACGAACTGTGGGAATGGAGCGTAAACGATTTAGAGAGGTTTTGGAAAAGTATTTGGGATTACTTTGGATTAAGGTCAAGCACCAAATTTGCTAAAGTCCTTGATGAAGAAAAGATGCCTGGAGCCTCATGGTTTAAAGGGGCTACTGTAAATATAGTTTACGAAATTTTTAAAGAATATGAAGAGATTAGAGATAATACTGCCATTTCCTTTCGCTCTGAGACTTTAGGTAACGGAATTTTGACTTGGGAGGAGTTAATATCAAAGACAAACTCGCTTGTTACAAAGTTTAAAAAACTTGGAGTCCAAAAAGGGGATCGCGTTGTAGCAATACTTCCAAACACGCCTCATTCCCTGATTTCTTTTTGTGCAACTGCAAGTATAGGTGCAATTTGGTCTCTTTGTGCTCCAGATATGGGCGAGAACGCAATTTTAGATCGTTTCAAGCAAATAAAGCCCAAAGTGCTAATCTGTCAGGACAGCTATGTATACGCGGGTAAAATTATTAATAAAGTCAATAGTTTACGGAATATAATTAAAAAATTACCATCACTTTCTGATACAATTCTAGTTAAAATTAAGGATAATCCATTAACTAAAAAGCAATTAGAATGGAACAATATAATGCGTCTCAAGGGAGAAACCGAGATAGAGATGCTACCATTTGATCATCCTCTTTGGATAGTATATTCCTCAGGTACTACCGGTAACCCAAAACCTATAGTTCATGGTCATGGAGGGATATTGGTTGAGATGACAAAGCAATCTCTCCACATGGATATTACTAAAAATGACCATTTTTGTTGGCTTACATCCTCTGGTTGGATAATGTGGAATGTCCAATTATTGGCTTTACTTAGAAAATGTTCCATTGCGATGTTTGACTTCGCTCCAAATTATCCAGATTTTTTAGAGGTATGGAGAAAAGTTGATGAAGAAAAACTCACTTATTTTGGGGCTGGAGCTGCGTTCTTTACCGCTTGCATGAAATCGAACATCATACCGAAGAATAGGTTTAATTTTGATAAACTTAGATCATTGGGAGCAACTGGCTCGCCATTAAGTCAAGAGGGGTATAACTGGATATACCAGAAAGTCAAAACAGATATTTGGTTGGCACCTTTATCCGGGGGAACAGACTTCGCAGGTGCATTTGTAATCGGTAACCCTCTTTCAGATGTTAGAGAAGGAGAAATGCAATCTAAGTCATTGGGTTGCTCAGTATATGCGTTTGATGATAATGGAAATTCCGTGGTAGGGGAGGTAGGAGAGTTGGTATGTACAAAGCCTTTGCCTTCCATGCCTCTATATTTTTGGGGTGATAAAAAAAATAAAAGATTAACAGAAAGTTACTTTAAAGCATTTCCAGGTGTCTGGAAACACGGAGATTGGATAGAATTCACTGATTACGGAGGATCCGTAATATACGGAAGATCAGACGCAACAATCAATAGGAGAGGTCTTAGACTAGGGTCATCTGAGATTTATCGAGCAGTGGAGTCACTCTCAGAAGTAATAGATAGCGTTGTTGTTGACCTGGAATACCTAAATAGAGAAAGTAACATGACACTTTTTGTGGTTTTGTGTCCCGGTATCGTTTTATCTGTTAGTTTAAAGGAAAAAATAAATGGTGCGATAAAGAATTCCATATCAGCTAGGTTTGTACCAGATAGAATCATAAAAATTAATGAAGTACCAAGAACTTTATCTGGCAAAAAGTTGGAGGTTCCTATTAAAAAACTTCTACTTGGTTCAGACCCCAAAACTGTCGTAAACAGAGAGTCCATGGCTAATCCTTCAAGTTTTGAGTTCTTTGTCACATATGCCAAAAACCAAACCACTAAAGTTTAACATTATTGAAATATAGCTCTATGTCTTACTATCACAATCTTAATATTGGTCTGGTTAAACAGGTGGGACCTCCTTCACAACCAACGCACAAAGCGTCTCCATCAAACGTATAAACAGTAACTCCTTTTTTTTCTAAAGCCTTCTTTGTTCCAGGGCAGCCAGAGATCATTACACAAACTCCAGGTTTGATAGCAAGCACATTAATATTTAGGCCGCCACTAGAAATGAATTCATCTTCTGGTGCTTCAATTAGCTCGTAACCTTTTTTTTCAAGTAATTGTACTAAACCTACAGGCAGAAGAGAAAAGTACGCAAGAGCTTTTTTTTCATCAACTATACTGATGAGAGACATCATGTGTAGACAAGCCTCTCGTCCAAAAAAAAAAGGAAGATCAAAGGATACAACCTCCACATTAATTTTGCTAACCATGCTTTTGATTTCTTCAATTGCAATTTGATTAGTTCTAAAGCCTTTTCCTATCACTAGGGTCTCTTTGTCTAACCAAAACATATCTCCACCTTCAGCAATCGCCAATTCGGATAATTTTCCTATTATCGGAATATTATTATTTTTGTAGAATTCTTCATGAATTTTTTCTTCCCCTTTTCTAAGTAATTTCCCAGGTGATAACAAAATTGCACCTTTTTGTGTCATAAATGATGGGTCATAAGTAAATATTGAGTCTGCGTTTTCATTAAATTTGGGCGTCATCCATAAGATCTCTACATTCAAGCTAGTTAAAATTTTTATAAAAGAAGAATAGTTACTTTCTATCTTTGCGGGATCAAATGCTTCGCCATAATGCCATTTATTAGGATCAGCTCTTTTTAAAGCTTTCATGGGTTTTAACATCCCCACGGTTTTCAGCCTACTAACCATTGAAGAAACGCCAAAGTCAATTTTTCTGGTGGAATATTGAGTTTTATAATTTTTCTTGCCACGCCGCATTTATGCAACCTTAATTTTTGGATTTTATATTTCTAAAAACTCGTCGGTTACAGTCTAGCATACGTACAACTTATTTCTGCTGCGGATTTTTTAGATTCAATATCTTTAATGGTAATTCTACCTACAACAAGGCGCTGGCCAAGTTTTAATATTTCTGTTTCTATAGATCCTCCCTTCTGTAACAAGGGGCGTAAATATTTACAAGAAATATCTACTGTGGTAATTTCTTGGTACTTTCCGATTGCACTGACAACAGCTACAATCATTGCTGTATCTGCCGCGCTGACTATAGCTTGGCCACAAATAATATTACCTGCTCTTACTAGTTTTTCACTGTAATTCAGAGTAAACTTACACTTTAATTCCGAGATACTATTAATTTGAAGATCTAAATCTTGGATCCAGGGAGCAGTTACGCTTGACAACAAATTTTGTGCTTCTTTAACTCCAAAACGTTTTAGTTTTTCCAATGTTTTTAGCCTGATCCTTATTTAAGATTAAGTATTCCAATAAAATTATCACTTCATTTATATTTTTTCAATATACTTAGAAAATGAGGATGGTGCATTTGTGGCAAAAAGAGAAACAAATTTTTTTGAAAATCTATTGCAAAAAAGCTTTTAATCTTGCATAAAGCGTTATTGGATTGGCAATCATTATATCATAGGTTTTTTATAACAACCTGTCTGTACAAGAGCTTGAGGCAAAAATGAAATTCAAAGAAGTAATGAATGAAAAACTTAAAAGAAAGTACGAGTTCACGCTAAAAGCGTCAGAGCTGAATAGAGAAGTTGATCAGCAGTTAGAAAAAGAGCAACCCTCTATTCAGATGAAAGGTTTTAGAAAAGGAAAGGTTCCCATAAGCTTATTAAAGAAAATGCATGGTGAGGCCCTTTTGTCAGAAGCTATGAAAAACGCTACTGACAAAGCGGTAAAAGATCATTTTGAGAAAAAGGAAGATAAGCCAGCCTATGAGCCAAAAATAGAACTAATTAATAAAGAGTGGAAATCAGGAGATGATGTAGAGCTTTCTATTGAGTATGAATGTATGCCAAAGATCCCAAAGTTTGACCTTTCAAAATTGGTTCTAGACAATCTTGTTGTAGAACCAGATAGAAAGTCTTTAGATGATGCAATGAAGAATTTGCAAGAAAGTAGCCCTGAATATGAGATAGTAAAGAAGGGTGTAAAATCTAAGAAGAAGGATCAAGTTACTTTAGATTTTGAGGGATTCATAAATGGTGAGCCTTTTGAGAACGGCTCAGGTCAAGACTTTCCCTTGGTCCTGGGATCAAATAGTTTTATTCCAGGTTTCGAAGATCAATTGGTCGGTGTGCAGAAAAACGACGAAAAAATAGTGAAAGTCACTTTCCCAAAAAATTATGGGAGCCAAGAGCTTTCAGGCAAAGATGCAGAGTTTAAGTGTAAAATTAAAGAAATTTCAAGCCCTGTTTTGCCAAAGGTTGATGACGAATTAGCAAAAAAGTTTGGACTTGAAAGTCTTAAACAGCTTCAAGAGAACATTGAGAAGCAAGTCAAAGACGAATTTGAAAATGGTTCAAGAGTGTTATTGAAAAAACAATTAATGGATAAGCTCGAGAAAGAGCTAAAATTTGAATTGCCAGAGTCATTAGTGACAACCGAAGCTAATTCAATAGCTATGCATCAAGATAATAACAAAAAGAGCGATAACACAGATAAAATACCTGAGGTTTCAAAAGAAGATAAAAAAATAGCTGAACGTCGGGTTAGGGTAGGTTTATTCTTTGCTGAGTTTGGAGTGCAAAATAAGTTAGATTTAACCGAGACCGAATTGAATGCTGCATTTGAAAATGAGTCTCGAAGATATCCTGGTCAGGAACAAGAGTATCTTAAGTTTATTAAATCCAATCCCCAAGCTCAGCAAGCCTTAAGAGGGCCTTTGTTTGAAGAAAAAGTAGTAAACAGTATACTTGAAGCCGTTACTCTAAAGGAAAAAAAGCTGTCTGTAGTTAAGTTCAAAGAACAGATGGAAAAGCTTAATTAAATTTTAGGGGATAAATACAAGGAGTAGTAATGAAAGACATTAACGATATATATATGAATACATTAGTCCCAATGGTTGTTGAACAAAGTGCAAGAGGTGAACGCGCTTATGATATCTTTTCAAGACTTTTGAAAGAAAGAATCATATTTATCTCAGGTCCTATACATGACGGAATGTCTACTTTGGTTGTAGCTCAGTTGCTGTTCTTAGAAGCAGAAAACCCAAAAAAAGAGATTTCTATGTACATCAATTCGCCTGGAGGAGTAGTATCATCTGGCCTGTCAATATATGATACTATGCAGTATGTCAGACCAAAAATAGCTACGATGTGCGTAGGTCAGGCAGCTTCAATGGGATCTCTTTTACTGGCTGCAGGAGAACAGGGTATGAGGTTTTGTTTGCCGAACAGCAGGGTTATGGTTCATCAGCCTTCAGGAGGTTTTCAAGGTCAAGCATCAGATATTGCTCTTCATGCTCAAGAAATATTAGATCTTAAAAAGAGACTAAATATGATTTATGTAAAACATACCAGTCAAAAGATAAGTTCAGTAGAAAAGGCGTTAGACCGAGATAATTTCATGACACCAGAGCAGTCTCTTGATTGGGGTATTATTGATAAGATTATTGACCGGAGAGAAATCGATCCTTCAGATAAAGCAGAATGAAAATTGCTTTTGATAAAAAAACTTGGCAGAATTTATAAACGTATTAATATATGAAATATGAGTAAGTCTGGATCAACATCGAATAAAAATACGCTCTTCTGTTCTTTCTGTGGTAAAAGCCAGCATGAAGTCAAAAAGCTTATAGCGGGGCCAACAGTCTTTATATGTGATGAATGTGTAGAATTATGCATGGATATCATCAAAGAAGAAGTTAAGACAAATGAAGGTAAGGGTGCAAGATCATCAATTCCAGCTCCAAAAGAAATCTTTGAAGTGTTGAATGATTACGTAATTGGGCAGACTTCAGCAAAGAAAATTTTATCGGTTGCTGTTCATAATCATTATAAACGAATAGGGTATTCACCTAAAAAGGGAGATGTTGAGCTTCAAAAATCTAACATTATGCTAATAGGTCCAACAGGGTGTGGCAAAACCCTTCTAGCTCAAACATTAGCTCGAATTTTAGATGTTCCTTTCACGATGGCAGATGCTACCACTCTTACAGAGGCAGGATATGTGGGAGAGGACGTAGAGAATATTATTCTTAAGTTGTTACAACAAGCCGATTATAATGTAGAGAAGGCGCAAAGAGGTATCGTTTATATAGATGAGATCGACAAAATAAGCCGTAAGACAGACAATCCATCAATTACAAGAGATGTTTCAGGTGAAGGCGTCCAACAAGCTCTATTGAAAATTATGGAGGGTACTGTTGCCTCCGTGCCACCTCAGGGTGGACGAAAACATCCCCAACAAGAGTTTTTACAAGTTGATACAACAAATATTTTGTTCATTTGTGGAGGTGCTTTTGCTGGTCTTGAAAAAGTTATTTCTTCAAGAGGAGAAACCAAGAGTATTGGTTTTGGAGCTGACGTCAGTGGCCCAGACAGCAGAAAAATCGGAGATATTATCTGTGATGTTGAGCCACAAGATCTATTAAAATTTGGGCTTATTCCCGAGTTCGTAGGAAGGTTACCTGTTGTGGCAACGTTGAATGATTTGAACATTGAAGCTATGATTAAAATACTAAACGAACCAAAGAATGCGCTTGTTAAACAATTTAAAAAATTATTTGAATTAGAAGGTGTAAAGCTTTCGTTTACCGAAGAGGCCCTTAAAAGCATAGCAAATAAGGCAATAAAGCGGAAAACCGGTGCTAGAGCTTTACGTTCGATATTAGAAAAGATTCTTTTAGACTCGATGTTTGATCTGCCATCACTACAGTCAGTAGAAGAAGTAGTGGTAAACGAAGATACTGTTGATAAAGACACTGAGCCATTAATGATATATAGCGAAAGTTCTGAGGAATCCGCTTCTGCTTCTTAGGATCGAAACAAATGGTTTTAAAAAGATTTTTAAGGTTTTTATTTACTTGGTGGAATGGGATTACCGTTGGAACTAAGGTATACACATATTTTAAAGGTAAAAAAGTTGGAGAAGATTATTTCGGTAATTTTTATTATGAGAGTAAAGATAAAAAAAATCGTTGGTGCATATATTCTAATGAATCTGAGGCTTCAAAAATAAGCCCTGAATGGAACAGTTGGCTTAGATTTATTTCAGATGCAAGTCCGAAAGATAACGATACAACTCATGAGTGGCAGCAGCTTTTTGATGGTAACTTAACTGGCCTAGACAGTGCCTATAAGCCACGCGTCTTAAGAACTAGTGGTTCAGCGGAAGATTTGGATAGCTATAAATCTGACTATAAAGCATGGAAACCAGAGTAAATCAAAAATGAAAGTTAATTTTCTTGATGCTTTTCTTGGATTTTTGGTTCTGGTAGTTACCGGTTTATTTCTCTTTTACGTATATGCAACAGTTGATAGTAAACTTTTCAAGAGCGATAGCTTTCGGTTACATGCTCGCTTCGATAACGTAGAGGGTATCGCGACTGGTAGCAAGGTCAAGATGTCTGGAGTAAATATTGGAACCGTTAAAAGTGTTTCTTTGGAACCAGACAATTTTTATGCCTTTATAACGATGGATTTTGACAAGGAATATAGTTTTCCGGATGATACGGAAGCTTCTGTGCAACTGGAAGGTCTATTAGGAGGGAGCTATATATCGATCCTACCGGGAGGATCAGATGTCTTGTTATTGAACAATCAAGAGATCATTTATACTCAGGGCTCGACAAGCCTTTTAAATTTGATGCTTAAGTTTGCTAATACCGATCAGTGACTTCATTTCTGCTTTGTTAATCAGCATTTCATCGATTATTACGCTACTAGGTTTGTTGAATCGCACTTTTTCAGAAGTTGACTTTTTAATTAAATTTAAAAACAAAGCTCTTGATATCTCTTTTGCTCCCATAGTTCTAAGATGATCAGTCAAAAATTGGACATCTAATAATAAAAATTTGTTCAAAGCTAACGTCCCCATTAATGCAATTAATGCCAACTTTGATCCGTTTGAGTTTATCGAAAACATACTTTCTGCAAAAAAAACTTTGCCAATTGCTACCCCATAGAGACCTCCTATTAATTTTTTATTTTCCCATACTTCTATTGAATGAGCGTATCCTAGATCGTGCAAGGTATTATAAGTAGATTTAATCGATTTATTTATCCAAGTTTCTTCTCGATTTGCGCAGTTTGAGATAGTCGATAAAAAATCATGATTAATTGAAAATTCAAATTTCTTTTTACGGCACAATTTTTTAAGGCTTCTAGATATATGTAATTTTGAAATCGGTATTACTGCTCTTACTATTGGATTACACCAAAAAATCTGATTATCATCATTATGGTCTCCCATTGGAAAAATACCATTTCTATACAGATTAATTAAGGTACTTGGGTTTATTTCGTTATGAGAGCAATTAAGCAATTATTGAACCTTATCGGAAAGCCAGTGCTCCAGCCAATGTATATTATACTTTCCACTCTTAAAGTCTTCTTCATCTATAATTTGTTTGAAAAGATCCATTGTTGTGTCGACTCCGTCTATAATAAGTTCGTCGAGAGCTCTTGATAGTCTTCTAAGGGCCAAAGACCTGCTATCAGCATGCACAATCAATTTTCCTATGAGACTGTCGTAGAAGGGAGGAACCTTAAAACCATTATAAATGGCGCTGTCCATTCTAATTCCAATGCCTCCTGGAGAGTGAAATTCTTTTATATTTCCTGGTGATGGTGAAAAATATGGAAGGCGTTCAGCATTAATTCGGCATTCTATTGCATGACCTTGCGGTTTAAGAGTTTCTTGAGAAAAGGACATATCCATTCCGGAAGCAACACGTATTTGCTCTTTTACTAAGTCGATACCAAAAACAGCCTCGGTTATTGGGTGCTCAACTTGGAGTCTAGTATTCATTTCAATGAAGAAAAACTCTTTATTTTCGTATAAAAACTCAATTGTTCCTGCTCCTTCGTACTTCATTTTACTCACTGCATCGGAACAAATTTTTCCAATTTTTTTTATCTCCTCTGGAGTAACTCCTGGGCTTGGTGTCTCCTCTAGTACTTTTTGGTGTCGTCTCTGGAGGGAACAGTCTCTCTCTCCTAAGTGTACAGCTTTTCCTTTTCCATCTCCAAAGATTTGAATTTCAATATGTCTTGGTTTTTCTAAGTACTTTTCCATGTATATTGTATCATCATTAAAACTCTTTCTTGCCTCTGATTTTGCTTGCAAATACAATGTCTCCAGCTGATCATTACTGGATATTATCTTCATTCCTATTCCACCGCCACCGGCTGCAGCTTTCAATAGAACAGGAAAGCCTATTTTTTTTGCGGTAATATAAGCATCATCAACATCTTTGACTTCACCATAGGAGCCTGGAACACAAGGAACATTGAATGTTTCCATTTGGGCTTTTGCATTTATTTTGTCGCCCATGGTATTTATATGAGAGACCGAAGGACCAATAAATTTTATTCCATGATCTGCCAAAATTTCTGCAAAATTTGCATTTTCGGATAAGAATCCATAGCCAGGATGTACAGCTTCACTTCCAGTTATTTCACATGCAGATATAATTGAAGGAATAGAGAGATAACTTTTTGCGCTCTCTGATGGTCCAATACACACACTTTCGTCAGCCATTCTTACATGCATTGCATTTACGTCGGCTTGGGAATAAACAGCTACAGTTTTTATTCCCATTTCCTTACAAGTCCTAATTACTCGAAGCGCAATTTCTCCTCTATTAGCAATCAAAATTTTCTTAAACATTTATGGTTCTATAATTACTAGTGGTGTGTCAAATTCAACAGGACTCTCATTGTTTACTAATATTTCTTTAACAGTCCCTTCGATTGTTGATGGAATTTGGTTCATTGTTTTCATCGCTTCAATAATTAAAATAGTGTCGCCTTTCTTTAACTTTTTCCCAACTTGAATAAACGCGGGTTCTTCTGGTGAAGGTGACAAATAAACTGTCCCAACCATAGGAGATCTAATAATGTTGAGATTTTCTCTTGAACTTTGAGGTTTTTCCTTGAGAACAGGCTCATCCCTTTGAATAGAACTATTCTCGAACTTATGTATCTTACTTTCCTGTGTGTGAGTACTAGAAACGGAGTTATTGATCTTAATTTTGAGTCTGTGTTTATCCGCTAAAGTGCGTGTTACTTCTAAAGAAGATAAGTTTTTATCTTTGATTGTTTTAACAAGGTAATCAATGAAAGATTTTTCAATTTCCAAATCATTTTTTTTCATAGCTTGAACCCACAGTATTATAGAATGTTCGATGAAAATAACATGGTTGTCTATATTATCAATATAATCTTTACAACTATGGATTTATCAATTTATTAAGATTAACGGTCCCACCAACCTTTCTTGCCCATTTTTGTATTTTTAATATTTTCCTCGTTTTCTACTGATTTTTTATTGTTAGTTTTTAGTTCCTCTATTGTTTTTTTTGCACTAGCTCTGGTACGCGGTTTTGCCACTTTTTCCTTTTTCAAGGTAACTGTGGTATCAGTAGTTTCTATTTGTCCTTCATTGCTTTTGACAGTAGACCTATTCAAATTTTTGTTCCCGGTTGGGGGTGATAATTCTGCCTTTTTTTCGTGTGCTGAAGTTTGCAGAAAGCTTGTATCATTAGCTTGCACTGGTGTCTCCATATCTTTTTGGTGTCTTCTTTTTCTTTTCCTTTTTCGCTTTTTGTATTCTTCAGAGTCTTCTCTATTACTTCCATTAATTTTGTTATTAAATGTCTTTTGATCTTGTGTACTTGCTGGATTTTCTTTTTCTTTTCTCTTAGCTCTTTGTTTATTGTTCTCTGTATTTTTCTTTACTTGCTTGTTATCAAGCGGTGTTTCTATTAAATAATGCGGTGAAATTAAACTAGATTCTCCATATAATTCTATTCTAATTTGATATCGGTTTTCGATTAAAATTATGTGATCTCTTTTATAATTTATCAAAAAATTTGTTGTCTGAACAGGGGCCTTTACTGTTAGAATATCCTTGATCTTTGCTACTGACCCCTCTTTATCTAGGTCTCTCAATATTTGGAGAGCCAACGACTCATCAGAGCGAGTGGAGCCGGTGCCATGACAAAAAGAACAAGGCATTGTAGTCGACTCTAGCATTCCTGGCCTCAATCTTTGTCGCGACATTTCTAGTAGACCAAAAGACGAAATTCTTCCAATTTGTATTCTTGCTCTGTCAAGGCTAATGCAATCCTTTATCTTTTTTTCTACAGCAATATTATTTTTTCTTTCCTCCATATCGATAAAATCAATAACTATAAGGCCTGCTAAATCCCTTAATTTAAGTTGCCTCGCTATTTCTGAAGCGGCTTCCATATTTGTTTTGAGCGCAGTTTCCTCTATACTTCGTTCCTTTGTTGCTCTTCCGGAGTTCACATCAATTGCTACTAAGGCTTCCGTTATTCCAATAACAATGTAACCTCCTGATTTTAGCTGCACAATGGGATTGAACATTTCTTGAAGATAATTTTCAACTTCATAAAATGAAAATATAGGCACCTTGCCATCATATTTTTTGACAAATTTTGCATGTGATGGCATCAATAACTTAAGATACGACTTGGCTTCCTTGTAAGCCTCTTCTCCTTCAACAACGATCTCTTTAACATCTCTATCGTATAGGTCTCTAATAGCTCTTTTTATTAGGTTCCCTTCGGCATGTATAAGAGTTGGAGCTATTGAGCTCAATGTTTGCTCCCTGATTGATTCCCAGCCTTTTAATAAAAATTCATAGTCTCTTCTAATTTCGGTTTTTGTCCGGTTCCCACCAGCTGTTCGGATAATTAAACCGCTGTTGGGTTTTAATTTTAAATCTTCAATAATTTTTTTAAGCTTTATACGGTCTTTAAGTACAGTTATTTTTTTTGAAATTCCTCCACCCCTCGACGTATTAGGCATCAAAACACAGTACCTTCCAGCTATAGAAAGATAGGTTGTTAAAGCGGCCCCTTTGTTTCCTCGTTCTTCCTTTGTTACCTGTACCAGTAATATTTGACGAACCTTGATTACCTCTTGGATTTTATATTTTCTTTGAAAAGGTCTTTTTGCTGGGAAAGGGTCTTCTTCTAAAATTTCGGCAGAATTGTCTTTATTTCTATCATTAACTGCAGGAGTTTCATGTGAGTGCAAATCGTTTTCCGTACTGAGATTTAAAGAACCCTCTAGGCTAGGAGCCTCATCCATACCGATGTAAGGTTCATCTTCTTCAATTGTATCTATCTCATTTTCACGAATACTTTCTTCTGCTGCTAACTGTTCTGCCAATAAGGCCTCTTTATCAGCTAAAGGTATCTGGTAGTAATCAGGATGTATTTCTGAAAATGCTAGAAATCCATGCCTATTACCACCATAATCAAGAAAAGCTGCCTGTAAAGATGGTTCAACTCTTGTTACCTTAGCGAGGTATATGTTTCCCGTAATTTGTGCTTTTTCATTGCTCTCAAAATCAAAATCGTGAGTTTGAGAAGACTCTGCAACCACAACTCTAGTTTCTTCAGGATGCGCTGCATCGATAAGTAGTTTCTTTTCCATTGTGAAATCTCGCCCTTAAAGGAAAGAAAATAAATTTTTATTATTTTTTCCTGTTTAAACAAATGTTTATCCTCATGCCTTCTTTTTATTTATCTGAAAAATACAGACCTAAAAAATAGACATTATTAAATTCTTAGTTTTGCCACATTTTGCTATGATCATTACTCTGGCAACTAAAGCTAAAGTAAACAATTGAAACAAAATATACAAGTAATTTAGTTTTAGTTTTATTTTTATTTTCGTATTAGGATAGGGAATAGACAAATGATAGATTTTTATTTGTTCCCATTGTAATACTTAAGTTTATTGATTAATAATTTTTATAATTATTTTGCTATCGAGATTTTTTATGAGTGCAGAAATACAAAAATATATTTTGGAAATCTCTAACTCCTTAAATTTAATCTCAACAAGGATTGAGTTTGAGACACTTCAAGCCAGAATATCTAGTAAGACTTCAGAGTGTGAGAACCCAGAAATATGGAAAGATCAAGCTTTAGCCAAATCTTTAATGAGGGAGAGACAGGCATTATTGGGGCAGTTTGAAACCTTTAGTAAACTGCAAAATGATTTTAATGATATGAAGACGCTTTTTGAGATAGGAACCGAAGAAAAAGATGAATCTCTTATAATTGAATTAGAAAATTCGTTTTTCAGATTAAAAAAGGAGGTTACAGAGGTAGAGGTACTTTCTTTGCTTGATGGAGAAGCAGACGCAAACGATGCTTTCTTAGAAATAAACTCTGGGGCTGGAGGCACCGAAAGCTGCGACTGGGCGCAAATGCTCGCTAGAATGTATTATAGGTGGGCTGAAAAGAAAAAATACAAAATTGAGCTAATCTCTGAGAGCCAAGGTGAAGAAGCTGGTATTAAATCATGTTGTTATAAAATCATTGGAAATAATGCATACGGTTGGTTAAGAGCAGAAAGCGGGGTTCATCGTCTCGTTCGTATTTCCCCTTTTGATAGCTCATCAAGGAGGCATACCTCATTTTCTTCTGTATGGGTATATCCAGTTGTAGATGATAACTTTGATATAGAAATTAATCCCTCGGATGTGAGAATAGATACTTTTAGATCTTCAGGCCCCGGTGGGCAGCATGCCAATAAAACAGATTCTGCTGTTAGGATAACTCATTTGCCGACCGGAATCGTCGTAACAAGTTCTGAGAAATCTCAACATCAAAATAGAGCAAATTGCATGTCGGCTCTAAAGTCTAGATTATATGAATTGGAGATGCGTAAAAGGAATGAAAGTATTCAAGAAAGTCATAACCAGAAAGGTGAAGCAGGTTGGGGAAATCAAATAAGGTCTTATGTTCTTCATCCATATCAAATGGTAAAGGATTTGAGAAGCGGTGAAGAAAGCAGCGATACTCAAAAGGTTCTGGATGGCGATTTAGACAGCTTTATGTCTTCAGTGTTATCTTTAAATTCTTCTGGATAGTTATTTCTTTTTGTCTGGTAAATTTTCAAAGGGATTATCAGAACGCTGAACTGTGCCTTCAAAATGTGCACCACTTTCAATTGCTATTGCTTTGTGTATAATGTCACCTTGAACTCGCGCTTTATTTGTGAGACGCACCTTTAGACCGCGTACGCAGCCAATCACATTTCCATTAATAATAACATCATCTGCTACTATTTCTCCTTTTATCCTAGATGTTTCGCCAACGGTAAGCAAGTGAGCTTGAATATCACCTTCGATGATACCTTCTATCTGAATATCTCCAGAGGTGAGGAGGTTTCCTTTTACTTTTAGATCACTTGACAAAACTGATGGGGGAACCTTTGTAAAAACCTTATCATCTGTCGTCATACCAGTGGACTCTTTTCTAGGTAAGTCTGGGTCTGGGTCTTTTGGCGGCACTGGGACTGGAGCCACTACCATATTTTTATTTTCAGGTTTTTTTGATTTGTTAAACATATTCGTGCCTCTAAATTTGATTGCTTAATTAAATGTCTTAGTTATTTCCTTAGAAATCATAATCTTTGTGTCTCTTATGATGTGATATTATAAATTAGGTTGTATATTAAAAACTCAAAAAATTGCTGATGTTTATTTTTATTTAGTTTAAATTTGTGCTTAATTAGAAATTTATCTTTTATGTCTGACTAGAGAAATTTAAACTATCTTTTTCTTTGATACAATTGATTTTTGGACAAAAAAGAAATAAGAGGCGCTTTAATTACATTTTTTTGATTTAATAAAACATACTTTTATTCAAAAGCAATTGTGTACATGTAATTAAAGATCGCCGATCAACTCTTGATACTTATCAAATACCTCATCAACGTGACCTGCAACCTTAACCTTTCTCCATATGTATTTTACGGTTAAGTCCTTATTAATTAGAAAAGTCGATCTTTCTGTGCCCATATATTTTTTGCCATACATTGATTTTTCTTTCCAAGCATTTAGGCTCTGAATAAGTAGTGTCTGAGGGTCGGATATCAGTGGAAATTGTAGATCAAGTTTTGTGGAAAATGATGTATGGCTTGCCATAGTATCTTTGGATAGCCCAAAAATTGTCAATCCTGCAGATTCGAACTCAGAGTATCGTTCATTAAATTCTCTAACTTCTCTAGTGCATCCAGAAGTATTATCTTTAGGGTATATGAATATAACAGCCCACTGCCCGAGTAAATCACTATCTTTGCATGTTCTTACCCTTGTCGCCTCTAAGCTAAAACTCGGGAGCTTATCATTCAAGCTTATCTCTTTTACCATACCTGTCTATATCCTTACTTTTTAATAGGTTAGCATATTTATGTAGTTTATATTGAAACTATGTTTCACAATTGATCAAGGATATAAGTGATTAAATCAAATAAACAAGGGATCAATATTTTGAAAATTATTTTTTCGAATATAATAAGACGCATTTCTTTGTTTGTTTCGTCAATTTTAATGCTGGTGCTTTCCGGAGCTCTAGTATCATCGTTTTTCCTATCGGACTCAACACTCAACAAGTTGGTGCAATCCAATTATTTTCAAAATAAAATTACGCAAGTTTTAGAAGAGAACGATATATCCTTAAATGGACCTATATCAATTACATTCAATAATTTAAGCAATGTTGATATAACTTTAGAGCAAGTTAAACTTTCCAGTTCCCATGACTTAGTTGGGCATGAAATCAATTTAAAAGTCGATTTTATAAAATATTGGCTTGGATTACGTTTTGTAGATGAGGTGTTTGTGAATAAAGTAGTTTATCACCCACCGAATAGTTTAAATAAAAACCTCAATACCATAAATAGCGTTGGTCTCAAATCCCTCATTCAGTCTATGTACAATTCCCTCAACAAAATTAATTCAGACTCAATTTCAATCGATAAAGGAACGCTAAAATTACAAAATCAAATCTTTAATTTCGAAGAAGTCATTCTTTTCAAAGACAAAAAATTCCTAAATGCAAAAGCTATATTGAAAGTTAAACCAAATGGTTATGAAATGACTTATGCAGCAAAAGTCAATTTTTCATTAAATCCTGAAAACATTCTTGCGTTTAATATTGATCTGCAAGGATATAATTACAAAGAATTTTTTACTTTGAAAGATATTCCGAATGCTCTTCGTTTATTTTTAGGTAGGCTCCCGGAAATCTCGGATTTATTTGATAAAAAAAAGAATGCAATTAAGTTTGTGGGTAGCTTTAGTTTGGACTCTGCTACTCTCAATGTAGAAGTTACTGACATTTCTAATCAATTTAAGTTTAATTCAAGTATCAATATTTTAGAGTCATTTGAAAACAACGACCTGTTATTTAAAAATACTGAGCTAGTATTTGGAGATTACGCCTTATTCGCGTCTAATTTGAGTTTTAATTTTGTTGAAAGTAAATTTGAGGTTAACGTAACAAAATTTTTAATGCCGTATGAGAGCACCTCTGTTTTCTCTAAAAAGTTCAAAATTTACGGTATATTCCCTTTTAAGGACGGTGTTATATCTAAAATAAATATTTTAGGAGAGAATTCTTCTAATTTAAAAGCTAGCTTGGAGATAACGCAATCTTCAGATGCATCATATAATGATCAAACATCTTTTGATATTTATGTAAAGTTGGATGCACTACAAAAAATAAGAATTAATAATTTCGGAGGGCTATTAGATTTTTTTTCTACAGAAAAAAAGAAAGATATAAGTTTGTCCAAGGCAGATGCAAAAATTGGTCTTAGTTTTGGTGTAAAGAATGTTGAGTTAAATTCGTTTAATGGAAAGATCAATGAACTTGTTTATTTCGAAAATAACAAGCCATTGTTAGAATTAGAAAGTATCGATCTTGAGGGAAACCTATCGCAAGGTTATGTCGCTATAAAATCGGTTACAAAGATAGAGCCTCTAATAAATTCATATAGAGATGTTAAAGTAGAATTAAGTTCAACTGGGAATGTTGAGAGTGAGAAAGAAATCACTGTGTCATTTAGGTCAAAGATTAATGATCTTTTTCCTTTGCTACCAAAGATAAAACCTAATTTAACATGGCTTAATTCTCTTGCTCGTTCTCAGGGAGAAAAGGAAGTTTCATTCACATACTCAAAAGCAATTGCTTTAAACAAGATTGAAAAGTTTTTCACTCTTGAAGAAAATATGTTTGAACTAAAATTGAAAAACCTATTAATACCCATCACTGCTAAGAATTTTCTCAATTTTGGTTCACTGGATCTCAAGGGAATAGGAAATACGATCTTTTTCGAAGGAGCCATGGCAAACAATAAGAAGAAAGTCAGTGGTTCTGCTATTAATTGGCTTTCAAATATTTCCAGTGAAGATAAAACTGGTGATCTTATTATCTTATTTGATAACCTCGACTCTGAGATACTTTTTCCTGAGCTCTCAACCTTCAAGATCAAAGGTCCACTGAAAATAAGTTTTTCTCCTGTGGGAAAAGATGATAACATTTTAGTTCGAAGCAGTATTGACCTTACAAAGGCAGATGTTTATATCCCAGCCCTTGCTCTAAAAAAAGTCAGAGGCAAGAATGGTCAATTAAAAATAGATTTTACAAAAGATAATAAATCTACATTTAAATATTTCCAAGTCGACGTTTTTGTGTCAGGGACTGCAACACATAAATCGATTTTTGAAATTAATAAAGTTAATTATTCAACAATAAAAACGCCTGATATTGTGATAGAACGAGCAACTTTTCAAAATTTTGGTGAGTATAAACAATTTAAAACTGATGGAGGAACTATTAGCTTAGAATTCTTAATGCGCTTGAGCTTTAAGAAGAAGGATATACCCATTGATTTTATTTTTAGCGATATTGTTGTAACTTTTAAGAAGAATAAATTTTTGGACTCTCTAAAGGGTGAAATTCGATCTCTTCAAGGGCTTCGAGGATATGCTGTGGCAAAACTTTCGAAAAAATCAAGTCTTGAAATCATTATCAGTCCAAACAAGAGTAGTGGCATAAATCTGGTTGTTTCAGGAAGCGACGCCGGTGAGTTGCTGCGAAGAGGAAAATACTATAAAAACGGCTATGGAGGCTTGTTTAAGGTATCGATTTTCTATGAGAATAGAATGAAAATCTCGGGATCTTTGCAAATTGAGGATTTTCGGATAAGAAATGCTCCCGTCCTAGCTCAGATTATTTCCTCTGCCAGCATTATAGGATTGCTTGACAACCTAAATGGGAATGGACTGCTGTTTACCAAAATAGAGGGGTCCTTTGATTATAAGGATAGGGAGCTAACCCTAAATGATGGTATAGCAGTTGGCCCATCACTCGGACTTACAATGGCCGGATACGAACGATATGGAAAAAAGCAAAATACCGTTAACGTAAATGGCCTTATTTCGCCTGTATATATAATTAACGGAGTAGTAAAAGCTATTCCATTGATAGGGAAAGTTTTAGGTGGCGAAAAAGGTGAGGGAGTGTTTGGAGTTTCATATAAAGTTCAGGGCAATTCAAGCAAACCAAGAGTTATAGTTAACCCACTGTCAATACTCACACCAGGTGTATTTAGAAAAATATTTAATATCGAAGAAAACGGTAATAAGTGATGAGCAGTGATTTAGAATCATATAACTTTTCTTATCCTAGTGAGTTAGTTGCCTTGGATCCTTTAGCAGCTAAAGATCAGGCTAACATGCTTGTATTTAAAAAAAATAGTTTTTCTCATCAAAAAGTAAGTGATCTACTAAAATACGTGTCTTCAAACGATTTGTTGGTTTTTAACAATACGAGGGTCATGCCAGCAAGGCTTACAGGCCAAAGAGTGAGGACGTCCTCAGCGAATATTAAACCAAATGTCAGCGTTACTCTTAATAAAGTAATTGATGGGAATGTTTGGACTACCTTTTGCAAACCATTGAAAAAACTTAAAAAAGGCGATAGGATAGTGTTTTCAAATAATTTGTCTGCTGAGGTTGTCTCAATTAAATTTGAACAATGCGTAATGAATTTTGAGACTGGTAGGAAAGAGTTAATAACCTGCTTAGAAGAAATAGGAAATATGCCTTTACCACCATATATAATTAAAAAACGTGGACCCAAAATAGCAGATTATAAAAGTTATCAAACCCCCTTCGCTGAAATTGATGGATCAGTTGCCGCGCCAACAGCATCTTTGCATTTTCCAGACGATTATCTACTGCGCTTGAAGAGAAAAAATATCTCCTATTGCTTTATAACATTGCATGTTAGTGGAGGAACTTTTTTACCAATCCGCGAGAAAAACCTAGATAAACACAAAATGCATTCTGAATTTGCCAGTGTGGATGAAAATGCTGCATTACAAATACGTGAAACGCTGAAAAGGGGAGGAAAATTAATTGCCGTCGGTACTACGGTAATGAGAGTGTTAGAGAGCTCTATTTTTGTTGATAACGGTTTTAAGGCATTTAATGGGTCTATTGACACTTTTCTTAAGCCAGGTCACGATTTTAAAGTATGCTCTGGATTATTCACTAATTTTCATCTGCCTAAATCAACCCTTTTCATACTTGTAAATGCCTTTTTAGGTATCAAAAAGGCTAATGAGCTGTATAAATTGGCAATAGAAAAAAGATACAGACTTTTTTCATATGGTGATTGTTGTCTCTTGTTTCCGTAAAGTTTTAATTTAAATTTATGCTTTAGGTGTTATATATAGAGATAGGGGTATTCATGGATTTTGATTTGGTAATAATTGGTTCGGGGCCAGGGGGCTATGTGGCTGCAATTAGGGGTGCTCAATTGGGGCTCAAGGTTGCTATAATTGAAAAGGAAGCTTTGGGGGGAGTATGCCTTAATTGGGGATGCATTCCAACTAAGTCATTTTTAAGATCCGCCGAAGTTCTTAAAATCATAAAGGGTTCAGAAAAGTATGGGATAAAAAGCAAATTAGGAGACATAGATATCCGTGAGGTGGTTAAAAGGTCTCGTTCCATTGCTAAAAAATTATCTTCTGGCGTACAATATCTTTTAAAGAAAAATAAGGTCGTAATTTTTGATGGTGAGGCCTCACTCAAAACCTCTAAATCGATTGTAATTACATCAAAAAATAGTGCGGTTAAAGAAATCTTTAGTAAAAACATTTGTATTGCCAGTGGTGGAAGACCGCGTGAAATCAGTGGAGTTCCAAATTCTAGTAATGTGTGGTTTTATAAAGAGGCTCTGCAAGTTGATAAGATACCTAATAAGCTCCTTATTGTTGGTTCGGGAGCAATAGGTGTTGAATTTGCAAGTTTTTTTGCCCAAATGGGGTCAGAAGTTTCTCTCTTAGAATCAAAACCGAATATTCTTCCAAATGAGGACTTGGAAGTATCAAAGTTTGTAGAAAAACAGTTTTTAAATAGGGGAATTAAGATTTATAAAAACCACTCTCTTTTATCTCTAAAACAAAACGGAAGCTTATTTGAGGCTGAATTGAAAAGCGAAAACAAAACGCTCTCACTGGATTTTGAAAAGGCTATTTTAGCTATAGGTATTGTTGGAAATATAGAAAATCTTAATCTTGAAAGTATAAATATTAATTGCTCTAATGGAAGTATCGTAGTTGATGAGTATTGTAAAACGAATGTAGAAAATATCTATGCTATCGGTGATGTAGCAAGCCCCCCTTGGCTTGCTCATAAGGCAAGTCATGAAGGCATATCTGTTGCTGAACAAGTTGCCGGTATGAACGTTCATCCAATAAAAAAAGATCGAATTCCAGCTTGTACTTATTGCGATCCAGAAGTTGCTAGTATTGGCCTTACTGAAAAGGAAGCAGTAGAAAAGGGTCTCGAATTTAATATTGGAATGTTTCCTTTTAGTGCAAATGGTAAAGCGTTGGCTATGGGATATGAACATGGCTTTATTAAGACAATAATCCATAAAGCAACCGGAGAATTTTTGGGTGTGCATATGGTTGGAATGGGTGTCACCGAGTTAATTCATAATTACGCTTTGGCTAAGGAAGCAGAAATTATAAAGGAAAATATTGAAAATACTATTTTTCCTCACCCAACGTTATCGGAGGCAATTCACGAAAGTGTTTTAAAAGCTTCCGATAGAGAGATACACATATAATAACAGGAAAAGATGAATAAAAGATTTGAAGTAAGGCATCCCGAAAAGCTCAAAAACCATTCTATACCTATGGCAAAAAAACCTCCATGGATAAAGGTAAAGGCACCATTATCAGAAGGCTATAAGGAGACCAAGAGGATTGTAAAAAAAAATAATCTTAAAACAATCTGTGAAGAGGCTAGCTGCCCTAATATAGGTGAATGTTGGTCTAAAGGGCATGCAACGTTTTTAATCATGGGAGATATCTGTACCAGAGGTTGTGCCTTTTGCAATGTTAAGACAGGCGTGCCGTTTAAGCTAGACGTTTTAGAGCCAGACCGAATAGGGCAAGCAGTTTTAAAAATGAACCTTAGTCATGTAGTCGTTACAAGTGTTGATAGAGACGATCTACCAGACGGTGGAGCTCAACACTATGTAAAGACTATTGACGCTATTAAAAAGTATTCTCCTTCAACTACAATCGAAATTTTGACGCCAGATTTTTTGAAATGTGATGATGACGTTATATTACAAATACTTAACGCTGAACCTGATGTATTTAATCATAACTTAGAGACCGTACCAAGTCTTTATCCAGTGGTAAGGCCTGGTGCTAGATATTTTACTTCGTTAAGACTCTTAAGTAGAGTTAAGGAAGAAAAACGATCTATTTTCACCAAATCAGGTATCATGGTAGGGATGGGTGAAACAAGGATTGAGGTAAGTCAATTAATGGATGACTTGAGAGCAGCAGAGGTAGATTTCTTAACTATTGGTCAATACTTACAACCAACGCCTAAGCATTTCCCAGTTAAAGAGTTTGTTCCACCTGAAACATTCGAACATTATAAAAAGTTGGCGCTGGGAAAAGGATTCTCGCTGGTCTCATCAACGCCACTAACAAGATCATCTTTCCATGCTGATGATGATTTTGAACTTTTAAAAGAAGCAAGAAGAAAAATCTTGGATGCTCAAAAAGACGTTAACAAAAAACGTATATGATTGCAGAGCAAATGATCTGCTCAATGTAGTGGCTGATGTAAAATCCTATACAAATTTTATTCCTTTTTGTTCTGATGTAGAAATATATGATAGGTCTATTTCAGATGAAATAGAGTATTTCTCTGCTCTTCTATCAATTAACTTTAAATTTAGTTCTGAAAATTTTGAAACAAAGGTAGCAGTAGACCGGAAATCAAACACTATCTCAATTTCTGGTGACACTAAACCATTTAAATCTATGATTGCAGATTGGTCATTCATCGAAAAAGAAAATTTTTGTGAAGTTACTTTTTCTATCGCTGTGTCATTTAGTTCATTTATAAAGGAGAAAATAGTATCTATCAGTTTTGAAAAAATAGCATTAAATGTTATTGATGCTTTTGAAAGGAGGGCCAGAGAATAAAATTTTTAAATTTCTCCCATAATATTTAAGCTTAATTTAAGTGCTTCATTCACACTTTTTTGTTGAATTTTAATTCGTTCGATATTTCCAAAGTTATGTTCAGTAATAACCTCAGTGTCATTAGACGATATTTTAACTCCAATAAAAACTAAACCAACTGGTTTAGACTCTGATCCACTTGGTCCAGCAACACCTGATATAGCTATAGTTAAAGTTTTTGATTCTACCTTATTGCATAAACCAGCTAGCATTTCTCTTACAGTTTCAAAACTCACTGCACCATGGGACTTTAAGGTTTTATCATTTACATTTAAAAATTTTCTTTTTGATTCATTTGAATAGCAAATGACACCATATGAAAAAACAGCTGAAGATCCGGCTATTCCCGTGATATTTGCACTTAATAAACCACCCGTACAGCTTTCAGCAGTAATTAATTTTACATTTTTGTTTATGCAAGATTCTAAGAGTTTTCTGGATAGTTTTTGAGATTTTTGCATTAAAAACTCAATGCGATTATTAAGAAAAGTGCAGAAAATATGCCGGCTAAAATATCATCAAATATGACACCAAAAGTATTATTCATTTTATCAAACTCATTTATTGGATAAGGTTTGAGGATGTCAAAAAACCTAAAAAAAAGCAATGAGATTATACACATGAATAGTTGCTGAGGATTAGTTTGCTCAAAAAGTAATAAAGGTAATAAAGCGATTGATTGTCCAATAACCTCATCTATTACAATCTCACTTCGATCCTTTTCTAACGACTTATAGGTATAGACAGAAATAGCAAAAAAAGCCAAAATAGTAATTAGAAAAATTATAATGACTAACCAGTAAAAAGTTAAATGCTTAGCAAGTAAATAAAAGATCAATATAGTAGCTAAGCTTGCAATTGATCCAGGTGCTACCTTAGCATGTCCAATATAAAAAAAAGTCACTATTAGCTTAGCTAGTTTCATATAATAGAACCGAACATATTGATGCAATCCCCTCCTCTCGTCCTGTGAACCCTAATCGTTCTGTGGTTGTAGCTTTTACGTTTATTTTATCACTTTCTAGTGAACAGATTTTCGAGAGATTGCCTATTAGCTGCTCTCTAAAACTATTTATTTTAGGTTTTTCACATATGATAGTTAAGTCAATATTAGACAATCTAAAATTTCTTTGTTTTGCTCTTTTAATAGACCAGTTTAAAAAAATTACAGAGTCCGCTTTTTTCCATTTTTCGTCTGTATCTGGGAAATGCAGTCCTATATCGCCAAGAGCTAAAGCGCCTAATATTGCATCCGTGAGGGCGTGGAGAGCTACATCAGCGTCTGAGTGTCCGGCTAGACTTTTATCGAATGGTATTTCGACTCCACACAAATATATTTTATTTCCTGGTTCGAATGCATGAACATCAAATCCAGTGCCTACTCTAAACATTTAAAAAAGTTTCTCTGCAATTTTTATATCCTCAGGAGTTGTAATTTTAAAATTATACTCGCTGCCGGAAACAATATCGATTTTTTTTTTGTCAAGAAGAGCTAAGTGAACATCATCCGTATGATTTTTATCGCATTTCATATGGGCTCGATAGATATAGTTAAAGTGAAAGGCTTGAGGTGTTTGCGCTCTAATAAGAGAGTCACGATTAAGACCAAAAGCATCAATTGTATTTTGATTATCTTCTTTTACTTCTACATAAAGAGTATCTGGAATTTTTATTGCAGGGAAAACTACATCGAACTTATCTAGACCCTTTATGCAATTTTTTATAATTTCATTGCTTGTAAAAGGTCTCGCCCCATCATGAATAAGTATTTTTTTACAACCTATCTTTGATATCGCTTTAAGACCATTCTTAACGGATTGAGACCTTGTTTTACCCCCAAAAACTTTTGGTAATAGTTTTGGGTTATTAATTTTAGCGATAGCTTTTTCATAAAACTCTAAGTGATCCTCATTAATAACAACAACTACAAAGTCTATCAGAGGTTCGTATATAAAATTCTCAATATTTTTTTCTAAAACGTATTTATGCCCAAAATGTAGATATTGTTTCGGAACTGTTGATTTTGACCTTTTCCCTTTTCCTGCGGCAACAATTAATGCACCTGTAAACTTTTTTTCCATAAAGAATTTATTGTAATTAGTGTAGTTCAAGTTTAAATTGATAACCTTGAGAATTGCAATAATAATTACGCTTTTATTTTTGTTATGATATTTGGGTCTGAGCAGTAGAATGGATTTTAGAGACTTATGGGATTCTGTACCATATCCAGCATTCGTATTAAATGTTAAAAATGAAATTAAGTTAGCTAATCCGTTATCTCAGCAATATTGTGAGACCTCTCTTTATCGTTTAGTAGGTAAAAAGCTAAGTAGCTACATTGGGCCAAATAGTGCCGTATTCGAAGTGCTTGATAAAATAAGCAGTAATTCATCCGCAATTGTGAAGTTCGATGTGCCAATAAATTGGAAAAATAAGGGAAATCAAGTTTTTGATATGTACGCAGTAAGTGTTGAAACTGGTTTGAGTAATTTAATTTTCTTTCATCCAAAACGCCTTAAGGGTAAGATGGAGCAGGCTTTATTAAATCAAAGTTCTATAAAATCAGTAAGTGCTATGGGATCAGTGCTATCTCATGAGATCAAAAATCCACTTGCGAGTATTATTGGTGCAGCACAATTGCTTGAAAGTTCAAATGTAAAAAACAAGAAAGCTTTAACACAAATTATTCTTGAGGAAGCTAAGAGAATTGAGAGCATTGTTGATAGAGTTCAACTGTTGGGAGAGATTAATAGACTGGACTTTGGTCTATTAAATATTCATGATGTGATTGACAAAGTTAAAAGGAGTGCCTCGCAGGGATACGGTTCGCACGTATCATTTGAAGAAAATTATGACCCCTCCATACCTGATGTAAATGGGGACTTTGAATTGCTCACCCAAGCTTTTCATAACATAATAAAAAATTCTTGTGAGGCTGTTGGCAAAAAGGGCGGGCGGATAACCATAAAGACTTCCTTCTATTCCGGGTTAGCTCTGGGTTCTATTGGAGAAAAAAATAAAAAGCTACAGTTAATGATTACCTTTTCTGATAATGGACCAGGTGTGTCAAAGAATATTATATCTGATATATTTGATCCATTTAGCACAACAAAAATGGGAGGATCTGGTCTTGGGCTACCTCTAGTCGCTAAGATAATATCTGAACATGGTGGCTTTGTTGAACTAGACGATATTTCCGAAGGAGCATGTTTTAAAATTTATCTTCCGGCTGGCGACACGTCCTTATCTGAAAGGATGCACTAGTGGAGGGAAATGTAATAATTGCAGATGATGATAGATCGCTGAGAATGATATTAGCTCAAGCATTATCACGTGCTGGCTGCAAGGTGAGAGCAACAGGTACTCTAAGTACTTTGTGGCGTTGGCTTGAAGATGGTGAGGGTGAAGTTCTAGTAACAGATGTTATGATGCCCGATGGAGATACTTTAGAGCTTATTCCGAGAATTAAAAGTAAACGACCTGATATGCCAATAATTGTAATGTCTGCAAAAAATAATCTAAATACTGCCATGCGGGCAAATCAATTTGGTGCTTATCAATACCTTCCAAAACCATTTGACTTAAAAGATCTAATTTCATCTGTGAATACAGCAATTAAGTTGAGGTCTAACTCCTTACTAAATTTAAAAAACAACTTAATAAAAGATGATAATCATTTGGAAGATAATTTGCCAATAGTTGGTAGTTCGCCTGTGATGCAAAATATTTATCGTATTTTGTCAAAAGTAATCGATACGGATTTTAATATTCTGATAGAAGGTAAATCAGGGACCGGAAAAAATTTAATAGCAAAGGTTCTGCATGATTTTGGAACTAGAAAAGACAAGAGTTTTTTAAGCGTCAATCTTTCGCTTATGTCGTTAAAGGAATTGCAAGATATTTTCTCAGAAAATTTTGAACGCCAAAGTAATATAATCGTCGGAACGTTATTTTTGGATGAAATAAGTAATGCAAATACTGAGGTGCAAAACTTTATTCTTTCTATACTAAATAAAAGGGAGTCATCGAAAAAAGGGTATAGAGACTTAAAAATCGTAAGTTCTTCAAGACACGATCTTAAAGAAGCTATTGAAAATGGCAAATTTCGTGAAGACTTATATTATAGACTAAATGAAGTTTCACTCGTGATCCCACTACTTGAGGAAAGACTAGGAGATATTCCAGAGCTTGCTAGACATTTTTTAAAAGAGTTTTCAAATAATGATATTGAGGCTAAATCACTTACTAAAGGTGCTGTAGAACTTATTAAAAAGAAAAAGTGGTCAGGAAATGTTAGGGAATTAAAAAATTTTATTGGTCGACTTTCATTAGTCTCAAATACTGACACTATAGATGAGAAAATAACGAAGCACGAACTTGCAATGATTACACCCGAAGAATCTGATCTAAACCCACTAGAGGGATCAAGAATATCAAAGTCTCTTGAAATGCATTTATCACATTATTTTCGATCACTTGGAGATAGCTTGCCAGCTCCAGGCTTATATCAAACGGTTTTAAAGGAAGTAGAAGTACCTTTGATAAACTTGACTCTTGCATTATGTGACGGCAATCAAATAAAAGCGGCTAACTTACTAGGAATTAATAGAAATACGTTGAGAAAAAAAATTAAAGACTATGATTTAGTTGTTACACGTGGTAAAAAAATGATGTAAATTTACAACAAATGAGCGAACAGATTGTAAATACTTCTAAAAATAAAGAATTTATAAGTAATATTTTAGACAAATTTTTATTTTCTAATTTGGCAACATTTATCGTTGTTTTCCTAGGACCACTACTTTCAATCATAACTTTTTTAGCCTTCAGTATAATTGAGGAATCGGCAAGACCAGAACTTTTGTCGGCAATAATTGTATTAGATTTTTTATATATATTTATTGTAGGAATATTAATCTTGCTCAAAGTCTCAAAAGTATTCATGAACCAAAGGGCTGCTAGAGGAGGGTCTACACTTCATTTAAGAATTACCTCAGTTTTTTCTATTCTTGCATTATCACCTGCAATAATTGTAGCTGTCTTTGCAACGATATCCCTAAATTTTGGGCTGGAGGACTGGTTTTCAGAAAAAGTTCAGAGGGTCGTAGGAAACTCATTGGAGTCTGCTAGGACATACAAGATGGAACATATCCAAAGTTTGAAAAATGATGCATTCTGGTTGTCAAAAGTATTAAATACTGAGAAACAATTCAGACCTTTTTTAAGTGATGGTGATCTTCGAAAAATCCTTAATGTGAACCAACAAGAAGGTATATCAAAATCATTTTTAATTAATTATTCAGGAAAACTAAAGGTTAGAGGTGAAAGGAGCTACTTATTCGATTTTAAGCCAGTGACAGATTATGATGTGCTCGTTGCAAAAAATGAAGGAATTGCAGTCATTGAAGATCTTGAAAACAATGAATTTAGAGCAATTGTGTTTATGGAAGCGTTCCCTGACAGATTGCTATACGTGACTAGAAACGTAGATGGAGAGGTTTTATCTTTGTTAGATCAAACAAAAGAGACTGTGATACTTTATGATAAGATTGAAAAGGAGAGGGGCCAGCTACTTTTTGAGTTTGGTCAGCTTTATCTAGGTTTTTCGATTGTTCTAATTCTATCAGCCGTGTGGTTTGCTCTATGGATTGCTGAAAGGTTAACAAAACCAGTAAGCAATTTGGTTACTGCAGTCGCAAAAGTAGCGGATGGGGATCTCACTGTAGAGGTTTCTGAAGAAAAAGGCAAAGATGAAGTCGCTATTCTCGGTAAAGTATTTAATAAAATGACGAGGCAAATTAAAAAGCAAAGAGACTCACTTTTATCAATCAATAGTAAAACAGAGGAACAAAAGCGACAATTTGAAGCTGTTCTTGATGGTGCTTCAGGCGGAATAATTGGAATAGATGCAGATAGAACAATCAAAGTTATTAACGTGGCTGCTGAAAAAATACTGGGATTATCTGAGAATGAAGGCTTGAATGAGATTATAAATGATGTTGTGCCAGAATTCATACCTTTATTCAATAAGGTCACGTTTCTGGATGGCGGGTCGTTGGAGGAAGAAGTTGAAATTTTTAGAGAGAATATAAAAGAAAAGATATTTTTAAAAATTTCGATAATAAAATCTGATGAAGGCCAGCTAGAGGGTTATGTTTTTACTTTCGATGACTTGACGGATTTGGTTGCAGCGCAGCGTTCCGCTGCATGGGGAGATGTCGCTAGAAGGGTCGCTCATGAAGTAAAAAACCCACTGACACCTATAAAATTGGCAGCAGAAAGATTAAAAAAGTATTTTTTTAGTTTGAGTGAAAAGGATAAAATCTCAGCTTCTGAGTATGCAAACATGATTATTAGACAAACTGAGAGCTTAAGTCGTTTGGTAACTGAGTTCAGTAACTTTTCTAGATTACCATTGCCTAAAAAAGTAGAGCTTGACTTATGTAAACTTACGGAGAGTGCTATTTTATTACAAAAAGTTGCTCATAAAAATGTTATTTTTAAGTTTAAAAAGAGTGACGACTCCATCCTGATTTTGGGAGATGGTCAAATGCTTAATCAAGCACTTTTAAATCTCATAAAAAACTCTATTGAGTCAATAAATTCTGCAAAAGAAAACAAATTGATTGATGAAATTGAGACTTATGGTCAAGTAGAAGTAGATATTGAAACTCAAAATGATGAAGTTTGTGTAACCATCTTAGATAACGGGATAGGATTGCCAAAAAATGTTAATCGATTATTCGAACCATACGTGACCATAAAAAAAGAGGGTACTGGATTGGGGTTGTCAATTGTAAAGCGAATTATCGAAGATCATTTAGGCAGCTTATTTCTTTTGCCTGGCCGTAAAATAAAGGGTAGCGATCATTTTGGAGCAGAGGCAAAAATCATATTACCTACGATCAACGCGCAAAAACTAAAAGTTGAGCCAAAATAAAGCTTAGAGGAAATCAGATAAAATGAGTTATATACTCGTAGTTGATGACGAAAAAGATATAAGAGATTTAATTAGCCAGATCTTATTTGAAGAGGGTCATACAGTGAAATTGGCACACAACTCAACGTCTGCAATCGATTATATTAATAATGGAGAGCCAGACTTAATTATATTAGATATTTGGCTCAAAGATAGTGAAATGGATGGTATTGAGATCCTAAAATCAGTGAAACAAAATAATCCTCTGTGTCCTGTAGTTGTGATATCTGGACACGGAAATATAGAAATAGCGGTTGCAGCTGTTAAACAAGGCGCATACGACTTTATCGAAAAGCCATTTAATATTGACCAACTTCTGCTTGTTATCAACAGAGCTTTAGAAGCATCACGTTTAAGAAAAGAAGTTTTTTCCCTTCAAAATAGAGAAATAAATGAAAGTAGGATGGTTGGTGGAACGGGTGCTTTCAAAATATTAAAACAAAAGCTAGATAAATTGATTAAATCGAATGGACGAATACTTATTTCCGGTCCGTCTGGGTCTGGAAAGGAAATTGCTGCAAGATATATCCATCAAAACTCACAACGTGCAAATAATAGGTTTTTAACTGTTGCATGCGCATCTATCCAATCTGATAAAATGGAAGAGCTCCTCTTTGGTCAAGAGATTGAAGGAAAAATTAGCCCAGGTCTTTTTGAGCAAGCTCATGGAGGAACATTGTTTTTTGATGAAGTTGCAGACCTACCTATTGGTACGCAAGCAAAAATATTAAGAATTCTTGTTGATCAAGTTTTTTTTAGGGTTGGCGGTAAAAATGTTGTCAGAGTAAATTGCAGAATAATTTCTTCCACTTCCAAGGACCTGGCGAAAGAGATTGAGGAAGGCAACTTTAAAGAAGAGCTTTTTCATAGGTTTAATGTGGTACCAATAAGAATTCCTTCTCTTGAAGAGAGAATTCTCGATATTCCATTATTGTCTACTCATTTTATTGATTGGTTAGCTAAAAATGAAGGTTTACAAAATAAACAATTGACAGAAGCTGCTATTAGAAAATTACAAAATATGAGCTGGCCTGGAAATATAAGGCAGTTAAAAAATACTATTGAAAGGGCACTTATTTTAGGTGCTAGTAAAACTTTTGTTAATCCTGATGATATTTTTGAGTTTATAGAGACTGAAAAGAATGATTTTCATGGTAATGTATTGGACTTTAATAGCGAGTTTTTTGCAGATAAATCTCTTAGATCAGCTAGAGAAGAATTTGAAAGAGCTTACTTAAAGTACCAAATCAGTAAGTTTGGTGGAAATGTGTCAAAGACCGCAAGTTACGTTGGAATGGAAAGGTCTGCACTTCACAGAAAAATGAAATTATTAAATATTGAGAGCACATTAAAAGAAAAATAACAAACTCTTAAAGGAAAAATTAATGAAAATTATAGTTTGTGGTGCCGGTCAAGTTGGATTGCAAATAGCAAAGCATCTTTCTGATGAAAGAATGGACGTAATAGTTATCGATAAATCGTCAGACTTAATTAAAAAAGTAGTTGATGAGCTAGATGTTTCTGCTGTCTGTGGCTATGCTTCGTATCCAAACGTTTTGGAACGCGCTGGAGCACATGATGCAGATATGATTATCGCTGCTACACTGTCTGATGAAGTTAATATGGTTACTTGCCAAATTGCACATTCTATATTTTCTATCCCTAGAAAGATTGCCAGAATCAGATCAAATTTTTATCTTGAAGAAAATTATTCCAGTTATTATCGTTCTGATCATCTTCCAATAGATGAGATAATATCACCCGAGAGGGAGATTGCTGAAGGTTTATTGAAACGGTTAGAGGTTCCTGTCGCTTTTGAAGCTACAGAATTTTTAGATGGGTCTGCTGTCTTGATTGGACTCACTTTAAAAGAAGAGTGTGCAGTGTTATCAACCCCTTTAAGGCAGTTATCAGAGCTTTTTTCCACTCTAAATGCTATTGTGGTTGGAATAAGAAGGGGTAATAACCTTTTTGTTCCAGATCCTGAAGATGAATTGCAACCAAACGACAATATTTATATTTTTAGCGACAAAAAAGATCTAAGTCGTACGATTGAGATTTTTGACAAAAAAAGCTTTATTGGTAAGTCAGTCGTAATATTAGGAATGGGAGCTATAGGACAAAATGTAGCTAAAATGTTAGAAAGTAAGAAAAACGAGGGTATTAATGTTAAGGTTATAGAGAAGTCAAAAGATAGGGCGGTCGATGCAGCTGAGTTGCTGGAGAAGACGGTTGTTTTGAACGGAGACGGTCTTGATACCGAAACCTTAGACGAAGCAAATGTTGGCCTATCAGATTTCTTTGTAGCTTTAACTGATGATGATAAAACAAATTTAATTGCTTGTTCAAAAGCAAAAACATTTGGTTGCAAGTTTACGATGGCACTAATTAATGACCCTTCATTAGATAAAATGATCGCAACGATGGGGATAGATTCTTTTATTAGCCCAAAGTCGATTACCATCTCATCAATTTTACGTCATATAAGACACGGAATGGTAAGGTCTGTATATTCTGTAGGTGATGGTGAAGCCGAAGTTTTGGAGTTTCGCGTACTGGAATCTTCGCCCATTGCGGGTAAAACTTTAAAAGACCTAGATTGGCCTAAAGACTCCCTGGTCGGTTTATTAAAGAAAGATACCGAAGTCTTAGTGCCTAGAGGTAGTACTAGATTCGAAACAGGAGATGTATTAACTGTGTTCTGTTTAAGAGATGATATAAATAAGGTAGAAAATTTGTTTCAAGTGGGCGTAGACTTTTTTTAAAAAAATGCTAATTTAATGATTATTCATCAAGGACACTCGAAAATGGCTTCATCACAATCAAGTTTGCAAGACACATTTCTTAACTCTGTAAGAAAAAGTAGAAATCCTGTAACGCTTTTTTTGGTCAACGGGGTTAAGCTTCAAGGAGTTATAACTTGGTTTGATAACTTTTCTGTTCTTTTAAGGAGAGAGGGAACAGTACAACTTGTCTATAAACATGCTATTTCAACTATTATGCCTTCGCTTCCCATTGATTTATTAGGTGAAGACAGTGAAGAAGAGTAGAAAATAGAGTTTGCGTACGTATGTTATTTCTGTAATTTTTCAGGACCAACAGAATAAGTATTATAAAGATGATGAATTTTTTCAATTAGCACGATCATTAAGTGCTTTGAATATAGAAAAAAATTGTGTTATTCGATTGACCAAAAGTCACCCAGCTTTTTTTCTTTCGAAGGGACACTTAAATAACATCAGAAATTACGTTGCAGAAAATGATATTGGACTTGTTTTAATCGATAATCCACTGTCTCCTGTTCAACAAAGAAATCTTGAAAAAAAGCTCGTTGCCAAAGTTCTTGACAGAACTGGTCTGGTTTTAGAGATTTTTGGGAGTAGAGCTCAATCGAAAGAGGGGATGCTTCAAGTAGAACTCGCGCATCTCTTGCACCAAAAATCACGTTTGGTAAGAAGTTGGACTCATTTAGAAAGGCAGAGAGGGGGGAAAGGATTTCTTGGCGGTCCAGGAGAAACGCAAATTGAATCTGACAGAAGAAGTCTGACATCTAAAATAGTTAACATTAGAAAATCTATCAATAAAATTAGAAAGACAAGAAATGTGCAAAGAAACCAAAGATTAAAAAATAGTATACCTTTGGTGTCCTTTGTTGGTTATACAAACGCTGGCAAATCGACGCTATTCAACGCTTTTCCAAACAAAAAAACAAAGGCAGAAAACAGGCTATTTTCAACCCTTGATCCTTATTTGAAAAAATGTGGATCACACAAAAAAGAGTATATAATTTCTGACACTGTTGGCTTTATAAGAGATCTACCTACTTCGTTAGTAATAGCTTTTAGAGCAACACTCGAAGAAATAAGTTTTTCAGACCTTATTGTTCATGTGGTAGATGTGTCAGACGAACTCTCAGATAAGAATGCGGAAGTGGTCTATAATACTTTAGAGGCATTAGGTGTAGATACTGGAGATAAAAATAGAATTATTGAAGTTCATAACAAAATTGACATTAGTGTTAGTCAAAGGTTTGCACCCTTTTTAAAAGGACTGGAAAAGAACAAAATTTTTCCTATTTCTGCTAAAAAAAAACAGGGTCTAGAGAATCTTTTTCAAGGTATTGAGACTAAATTGTATAAAAAAATAATAAAAGAGAATATTATTTTAGATGCAAGTGAAACTGAAAAAATTCAGTGGCTTTATCAAAATCAGTTTGTTAAATCGTCTGAGTTGAAAGAAAGAGATATAAAACTTGAATTGATATGGGATGGTGAAGAGAGACAAAAATTTAATGAAATTTTTGTAGGGACGGTTTTATAATTTGAAAGAAAGGTGAAATATCAAAATCTTTTGGTAAGCAATAAGTATGGTGGCGAAGTACTATTGACTCTTTCTTATCTTTAAATGGAAGTATCGGATGGCCTATTTCCTTAAAACCTTCCGCAATTAAAGTAGAACAAATAGCTTTTGTTGGATCTCCAGCGCCAATTCCAATTAAATTCCTTCTTAGCTTTTTTGGAACTGGCGGATTCGGAAAAATATATCTAATTAAGTCTATAATGTTTTTTAAATCATATTTTGAACCTATTTTTTTTAATAAATAGTCAATTAGAATTTTTCTTTTCTTATTGTTTAAGAATGTCGGCCTACATATCCTAAGATTATGATGCATATAAACATCAATATCTGTAAATATACATCCATCAACTGCTTTAACTTCAATTAAACAGTGACTTATAGACCCTGCTTCGCCTATGAAAATAGCAGCATGAGACCAATTAGAACTGGTAATGAATTGAATTGCATTGCTTACCCGACTTTGTCCTTCTACTAAAACTACATCACCCGGTTCTAAAGCAGATTTTATATCATCGATACTAATTCTAAAGTAATGATCTTTATATATATGCTCCTTAGTCAGATACTTTGCCAGCTGAGTGCCAATGAGTCGTAATAACGTCAAAATTGTCTAACTCTCCATTAGCTGGCGCCAGTGTATCCTACATAGGGACTCATATAAATCATTTCCTCCAATCTGTATTTGAGATCCATCTCTAATAGGTTTGTTGTTAGTGGATTTTCTTACCACCATAGTAGCTTTTTTCCCACAATGGCATATTGTTTTTATTTCCTTTAATTCATCTGCTAAACCAAGTAGTGCAGATGATCCTGGAAATAAATTACCTTGAAAGTCAACCCTAAGTCCGTAACACAAAACTGGTAGAAAGAGGTCATCAACAGCTCTTGCCAGTTGCCACACTTGTTCTTTAGTTAAGAATTGAGCTTCATCAATTAAAACACACGCAATTGGAGAGCTTTTTTGTCTTGATTTCAATAGGTTATACAAGTTAAGTCTGTCATTAAATGTATCAGCTTGCTTCTCTATTCCTATCCTACTAGCTATTTTCCCTTCACCAGATCTATTATCAATTTCTGCTGTTAAAAGGTAGGGTACCATACCCCTTTCCTCATAGTTATGCGCGGCTTGTAACAAAATTGTTGATTTTCCTGCATTCATAGTTGAATAATTGAAAAATAACTTAGCCATAACTTATCC
>CACBNQ010000007.1 GCA_902540655.1 uncultured Alphaproteobacteria bacterium
GTTACGCTCATATCAGTAAATTTGGAGGAAAAAATGATAGATGCATTCAATGGACCAATATTCTTAATTCTTTTTATTATCAACTTATTAGGGGGAGCATATTACGCATACCAGGCGCTGTTTACATCTGAAAAGTTTTGCGACCAATATGGTATACACCATTCCGCAATATTACCACTTAGACTGGCAGGCTCTTTAATAGCTGCCCTAGTTCTTGTTTCAATATATATATTATTTCGGGAAAATGGTCCTCAGGGAACATGGCCCATCTTTGTCTTTGGTTTTTTACAAAGTTTGATTTTTACATACTTCGGTTATGTTACGGTAAAGTTTTCTGAAGCTGCTAAAATGGATGGTGTTAAATATACGGCTGAAGGATATATCGCACCTGCTGGCTTCACCATACTGAATGCTATTCTGATATATGGATTAAGTGATAAGATCTATACATAAAATTTAATTCAATTGAAAAATTTTATTTATGGCAGCAAGTAGGGACAAAAAATCTGATAATACTCGACTACCTCTAGAAGGTGTAGTTGTACTCGATATAACTCGAGTAGTCGCTGGTCCCTACAGCGCCATGATCCTAGCAGATTTGGGAGCTACGGTTATTAAAATTGAAAACCCAGGAGACCCTGATTACACGCGAAACTTTCCGCCTTTCACAAAAACAGATAAAGAAAGTGCATTCTTTGCTCAGTATAATAGAAATAAGTTGGGCATGACCTTGAATCTAAAAACTGTAGAGGGCAAAAAAACCTTAAAGCAATTGGTAAAAAAGGCAGATATTTTAATTGAGAATTTTCGCCCGGGAGCAATGAATGGTCTAGGGTTGGGGTATGAAGATCTTAAAAAAGAAAACCCCGCACTTGTATATACTTCAATAAGTGGTTTTGGTCAGACGGGGCCAAAGTCGTCAAGACCAAGTTTTGATAACACTGGACAGGCTGAAAGTGGGCTTTGGTCTATGAATGGTTATCCTGACAGGCCGCCGGTAAGAGTGGGCACCATCATTGGAGATTTGGCAGCCTGTTTTTTTGGCACAATAGGGACTATTGTGGCACTTAGAGAGGCAGAAAAAACTGGAGTAGGGCAATTAGTTGATGTAGCTCAGGTTGACTCCACTCTATGTTTAACCGAAAGCGCGCTTCTTCGTTATTCTGTCGACGGTGTAGAGGCCACCCCTACAGGAAATGATCACGCCTTTGTCCGACCATATGAACAATTTTCTTGCAAGGATGGTTTTGTTTTTTTTGGGGGATATAATGATAAGCAGTGGCGAGAAACGCTTAAAGTTTTTAATTGTGATGATTTAGCGTCAGATCCCGAAATTGATACCATGCATAAGCGTTTCAATAAGGAAGTTTATGACAGACGAATAAAGCCTCTTATAAATGGATGGTTTTCCAGATACACTAAGGCCGAGCTTGAAACTATGCTTGCCGATAAAGTTCCGTTAAGCCCGATCAAAGGAATTGGTGAAGTTGTTTCCGATCCTCAATTAATAGACCGTAAAATGATTCTTGATATGCCTGTACTAAACGAGGTTATTAAAGTTTTTGGTAATCCAATAAAGCTTTCGAATATGGCCGAAACCGAAATTAGAAGAGCACCAAAACTTGGAGAAGATAATATAGCCATATTAAAAGAAATGCTTGGATTAAATGATGAACAAATAGGTTCACTTAAGGATTCCGGAGCGATTTGAAGACGGCTTTGCTATTTAATCTTTTGAGAATTATAAATCTACCAAGCTAGTTAAAAATTTAGTTTTCGTTCTCGAAAAAAAGATTAATATTAAATCTATTGGCACCTGGAGATATATGCATGAAAGATGGGCTTACAGATTTAGAAAAAAAAATTCCTTCCAATGTGGAAAATGAAGATTTTCAAAATTTCGAAAAACTTGTTAACATAGAAACAACACAAGCTGATGCCCCGCTTGCTATGGAAATTAAAAAAAACATTCCGATTTATTCAGGGCAGTTAGTTAGGGACCGTGCAAACTCATTTGAAGGAAAACAGGAATTACTAACAGAGTGGACTAGTATATTTGAAAGCGGTGCAGGAATAATTGCGATTTCAAACGCTATCGAAAGTACTTCTGTGATCGATATAGCAACAACCAATTTTGAAGGAATAATAAATTCTGAAAAGTTGAATGGAAACGTAAGCGATCACTTTGCCAAACCAGGAGCGAATGATAGAGTATGGAACTCACTCCAAAAGCACTGTATGAAGGATCCACAAAACTTCATAGATTACTATTGCTCAGAAACCATAGCATTAGCCTCAGAAGCTTGGCTTGGTCCCAATTACCAAGTAACTTCACAAGTAAATAGAGTGAACCCTGGTGGAGAAGCTCAAAAGGCTCATAGAGACTATCACTTGGGTTTTATGTCCGCTGAACAATCTGCCAATTTTCCTCTACATGTACATGCTATGTCTCCTTACCTTACACTTCAAGGAGCAATTGCGCACTGCGACATGAGTATTGAAAGTGGTCCTACGCTCTTACTACCGTACTCCCAAAAATATAAAAAGGGCTATATCGACTTTACTAAAGAAAAGTATCAACAATACTTCGATAAAAATTCTGTTCAGATTGAAATGACCAAGGGAGATGCTGTTTTCTTTAATCCTGCGGTTATGCATGGAGCGGGAAATAATAGGACTGGATCTGTAAAAAGAATGGCTAATCTACTTCAAATATCATCAGCATTTGGGAGAGCGATGGAAACCATTGATAGGAAAATTATGGCTAAGACACTATACCCTTATTTATTAGAATTAGTTATGAAAAACAAGATGCCTTTCAGGCTTATCGAGAATGTTGTGGGAGCAAGTTCGGAAGGCTATTCATTTCCAACGAATTTAGATTTAGATCCTCCCATAGACGGAATGGCGCCAAAAACCCAAGCTATGATTATCATTGAGTCATTAAAAGCTGAAAAAGAACCAGCTTTGGTCTTTGAAGAATTGAATTTACTTGATATTCGACAATCTTCGTAAAGAAATTTTGATAATATGAAGCGAATAAAATTTGCAATTTTGGGAATGGGCAGAATTGGCAAAGTCCACGCTGATACAATTCTAGCAAACTCCGACGCTGAACTTGCTGCTATATACGACCCAATAAATAATGAAATTAATAGCCTCCAAAAAAGGTATTCATGTCAACAAATGTCACTTGAGGACATTGCTAATAATGATCAAATTAAGGGTGTTCTTATCTGCACTCCCACTGATACACATGTCGATCTCATAAAGAGATTTCTTCATACTAAAAAAGCTGTATTCTGCGAAAAACCTCTTGATCTAAATTTAAGAAAAGTTAAGACACTCGTTCAATTAGTTAGCGAATCCAAATCTCAAGTAATGCTCGGGTTTAATAGAAGATTTGACCCTCATTTCGCAAAATTAAAAGCACATTTAACCAAAAAAGAGGTTGGGGTTATTGAGCAAATCACCATAACATCAAGAGACCCAAATCCGCCAACAATTGAATATATTAAACAATCTGGTGGTATATTTAAAGATATGGCTATCCATGATCTCGATATGGCTGTCTTCTTAGCAGATGAGAAAATACATTCTATCACCGCTTTAGGATCCAATTTTGTAAGTAAAAAAATTGAGCAAGCCGGTGATTACGATACTGCCACTATTTTAATGAGAACCATTTCTGGAAAGCAGATTTCAATAATTAACTCACGAAGGGCGACATATGGTTATGATCAAAGAGTCGAGGTTCATGGGTCTAAAGGAAGTTTAAAAGTTAACAATCCCACTCTCTCGGAGATAGAACTAGCAAAGGAAGCTGGAACAACTAAAGATAGGTTGCACCACTTTTTTATGACAAGGTACATAGACGCTTACAAAAATCAAATCGACTACTTTGTTGACTGTATAAAAAAACGGTCAATGCCTAAACCTGATGGCTCTGACGGTTATTACGCACTGTACTTAGCCGAAAATGCTCTTAAATCTGCTAAAACAGGTAGAACAGTTTATCTGAGCTGATGTTAACTAAATCTTAATCCACTTTCCACTAAGTGCTGATCTATCTACAGCGTCCATTACTTTTTCTATTTCATATCCTGATTCAAAATTTGGCCAAGTCTCAGTATCGTGCTCTATTGCGAACAGGAGCATCTGTAATTCACACATCTTGACATCCATAAATCCTAAACTGTGACCTCCATTAGGCAGAAAGGATTTATAAAAAGGATGATCAGGACCCGTTAAAATTGTTCTAAAGCCATCGGTGCTTTTCTTTTTTTGTTGTGTAAATAGTTTGATCTCGTTTAGTCTTTCCTGATCAAATATTATGGTGCCCTCGGTTCCATGTAACTCCCATGTAAGTCCACATTTTTTACCCCAAGTAACTCGACTAGCACCGATATGCCCATGTACCCCATTTTGGAAATGAATAAGAGCAGAGATCATGTCATCATTATCAACGGTCTTAGTTTGTTTTCTATTAGTTGGATCCTTTCTTTTTGGGTGTACAATATTTATATCCCCTACTACTTTAGATATTGTCGATCCAACTAAAAAGTGCGCCACGCTTATAACGTGACTCAATATATCTCCATTTGCACCAGTACCAGACGCTTTTCTCGACATACGCCACGACCATGGTCTTTTTTTATCAGCCTCATTATCAACATCATAACGACAGAAAAAACCGGCAACGTCGCCAATGACACCAGTTTCAATTAACTCTCGTGCATGTAATACTGCTGGATTTTTTGTATAGTTGTAACCAATAATTGTTTTGCCTTTGCTCTTCTTAGATGCTGCAAGCATTTTCTTGCTATCGGGGAGATTACTAGACATAGGTTTTTCACACCACACACTTTTTCCCAACTTTAAAGCTGCAATTGCAATCTCGGCATGCGTGTCGTTCGGTGTGCAAACAGAAACTAGTTTTACTTCTGGATCGTTAACGACGTCTTGCCAGCTACTTGTATACCGTGAAAAGCCAAGGTCTGTTGCTCTTTGGCTGGCTCTCTTGGGGCTCAAGTCACAAACTATCTCTAGTCTTGGCCTCAATCCTGTTCCAAAAACTGAAGCAGATCCACTGTAGGCAACTGAATGGGCTTTCCCCATAAACCCTGTACCGATAACTCCTACACCAATACCTTTCATATGACTCTCCTAAGCAAATGATTTATTATATTTTTTAATGCGCTCCAAAAACATTTGGTTCCAATCTTGTGTCAAAATTTTATTACATTTCTTTTATAAGCACCACTTTTGATATTGATTTTGCGTTAATTTAATATTTAACTGTTCAAGGGAGTGGATTCTCCAAGATTCTTGTCTTTTTAAATATAAATGGAGGAAAATTATTCATGAAAAAAATATTAGTTACATTGATAGCGCTAGTTCTATCAACTGGTGTTTCTTTTGGTGCAGATCATAAAGCAAACATTATAGTGGTAACTCACGGATCTGATACAGACGCCTTTTGGGGAGTTGTTAGAAATGGAGTTGAGGCTGCAAAGGCAGACACCGGTGCAGATGTTCAATACAGAAACCCACCAACTGGAGACTTAAACGAAATGGCATCTTTGATTGAAGCTGCTATTGCTCAGAAGCCAGATGGTATTGTCGTGTCAATACCTGCACCAGATATTTTAGGTGGACCAATTAAGGCAGCTGTTGCAGCAGGAATTCCAGTTATATCGATGAATTCTGGAGCCGGCGTTTCAAAAAGCTTAGGTGCTGTAATGCACGTTGGACAACCTGAATATGAAGCTGGTCTAGGTGGCGGCGAAAAAAGCAAAGGGTTGGGTGGAAAGAACTCAGTTTGCTTTAACCACGAGCCAATGAATACAGCTCTTAAAGATAGATGCCAAGGTTTTGCTGACGGTATGGGTGAGAAGCTAAATATGGTTGAGGTTTCATCAGATTTCGATGATATCAAAAACACCGTTATCGCACATATGTCTTCCAATCCAGATACAGGAGCTATAATGGCCGTTGGTCCTACTGGTTGTGATCCAACTATAGCTGCTCTTAAGGAAATGGGTAAAGCTGGAAAAGTCGTTTTAGGTTGTTTTGACCTCGGACCAGCAATTGTTGATGGAATAATTGACGGTACAGTTAACTACGCCATCGACCAGCAGCAATTTTTGCAAGGCTATGTACCAGTGGTAGTACTACATCTAAATCATAGAAATGGTACTCTTCCAGGTAATTCAATTAACTCAGGTCCAGGTTTTGTGACAAAGGGAAATGTTGAATTAGTGAAGAAACTAGCAGGAAAAGAAAGATAAGAAGTATACCTCTTTCTTATTTATAACGGTCTGGCAAATCATAGCGATTTGCCAGATTTATTTTGGGGGGACAAATGGCATCTGATGAACGCATACGAGATATCGGATTAATCAGAAGATCTATATCTAGACCAGAGTTAGGGTCTGTTTTTGGTTTAATAATAATTGTCATTACTTTTATGACGCTTACCTCAATCAGTGGCACCTTTGGAGCAATGTGGCTAAATCCAATTGGAATCCAGGCATGGGTTGAGCTAGCAGCGTTTGTGGGCATCTTAGCTATCGGTGCCTCTCTTTTGATGATAGCAGGAGAGTTTGATCTCAGCATGGGAGCAAATATTGCTTTAGCTGGACATAGCTTTGCCATTTTTCTTTTATTTGGAGTGCCCATTGAGTTGGCGATCATTTTAACCTTTATAGAGCTCGCTTTTTTAGGATTTATCATTGGAGTAATTGTTGTCAGAACGGGACTTCCCAGCTTTATTGTAACTCTGGCATTTTGGTTTGCTAGTAGAGGGTTTGCAGTATTTCTTAGCCAAACGTTTTTCAATCAATCTAGATTATCTGTGAAGGCAAATCTAAAACCACCCCCGGGAGGTGGAGAGGATCCTACGCTGATTGATAATATTTTCGCATTCGATAAGGCTTTTGGGGTTCCCTTCGATGCCGAAGTTTATTACTTTATCATTCTTGTGTTCATAGTTGCTTTCATTACCAATCGAACACCATATGGAAATTGGATATATGCGTCTGGAGGTGACCCGGTGGCTGCAAGAGCTGTTGGTGTTCCAGTAGCAAGGGTGAAAATTAGTTTATTTATGATCTCGACCTCTCTTGCCTGTCTTTTAGGAATTTTAACCGTAATGACATCTGGTGCATCAGATCCCAAGGCAGGAGATTTTCGCGAACTACATGCAATTGCAGCGGCGGTTATTGGCGGTTGTGCATTAACAGGCGGTTACGGCTCTGTCGTTGGAGCAGTTCTTGGGGCATTAATTTTTGCAATCGCAAGCCGAGGCATAAACTTTGTACCTTTTATCGACAATAACCTTTTTAGGGTGATGCTAGGAATGCTAATTTTAGGATCTGCTCTTTTAAACCAATTTTTGAGAGACAGGATAGTGAAAGGCTAAAGAGACTATGATCCCATCAATTGAATTTAGGGGTGTATCGAAGTTTTTTGGTAACATAATAGCGCTGAAGGATATATCATTTAAGGTTTTTAAGGGTGAGATAACGGCTTTATTGGGTGATAATGGTGCAGGTAAATCAACACTAATAAAACTGTTATCTGGGGTCCACATTCCTAGTGAGGGCGAAATACTGCTGAGCGGTGAGCCAGTGAATTTTAAGTCACCAAGACAGGCTGTGTCTGCTGGTATCGGTACAGTGTATCAAGACTTGGCGTTACAACCTTTGATGAGTGTGACTAGAAATTTCTTTCTAGGTAGAGAGATTACCAAAGGCTTATTTTTAAATATGCCTCTGATGAATACCATCACAAAAAAGGAAATGGCGAAACTGGGTATTGATGTAGCGGACCCAACACAACCGATAGGAACTATGTCAGGCGGTCAAAGACAGACACTAGCGATCGCTAGAGCTATTTATTTTGGAGCCAATGTTCTTATTCTGGATGAGCCAACTTCGGCCCTCGGACAAAAACAGCAGTTAGAAGTTTTAAGAACTATAAAAAAAGTAAAAGAGTTAGGTGACATAGCCATAATATTCATAACCCATAATGATATGCATGCTAAGCTTTTGGGAGATCGTTTTGCTTTTCTGAACAGAGGAAAAGTTTTGGCCGAGGGATCAAGAGACGAAATTGATATGAATAACCTTAGACCCTTGATGGCAGGTGGTGCAGAGTTAGAGAAACTTGAAACAGAATTCTCCGGAAGATAGCAGTGATTTAAAAGGATAAAACATCAGCTTTTTGAAAGGCTTAAAAGTAAAATGGTTAATCAAAAAAATGATCTTGATGTAATAACAATTGGACGATCTTCAGTAGATTTATATGGAGGACAAGTTGGAGGACGACTAGAAGACATGACGTCGTTCCAAAAATACATTGGGGGTAGTCCTACTAACATTAGCATCGGAGCGTCAAGATTAGGTTTGAGATCTGCAGTCATTACAAGAGTAGGTGATGAGCATTTCGGGCGATTTATTACTGAGCAATTAACTAGAGAGGGTGTAAACACAGAGGGAATTATTATTGATAAGGAACGTTTGTCCGCTCTCGCTATTTTAGGAATTCGCGATAAGGAACAATTCCCTCTATTATTTTACCGTGAGAATTGTGCTGATATGGGCCTCACAAAGAATGAAATTGATCCAGATTTTATTAAACGCTCAAAATGTGTTGTTGTAACCGGTACCCACTTTAGCTCGAAGCAAGTATCAGAAGCTTCGTTCCAAGCAATTAACTATGCAAAAAATAATAATGTGCTTGTTGGGTTTGATATTGATTATCGTCCGAACCTCTGGTCCCTAGGCGGTCATGGTGATGGTGAGAGCAGGTTCGAAGAAAGTAAAGTCGTAACAAGTCATGTTCAAAAAATCATAAGCCACTGTGATCTTATTGTAGGAACAGAAGAAGAATGGCATATAGCTGGAGGAACTCAAGACACATTAAAGGCGCTTCGAATCTGTCGTGAACTAACGCAAGCTATAATAGTCTGTAAAAGGGGCGCCATGGGGTGCACCGTTTTCCCCGATGCTATAATTAACTGGGATTCAGGTATTTCTGTAAAAGTTAATAAAATTGAGATATTTAATGTCCTGGGTGCTGGTGATGGCTTTATGGCAGGTTTTTTATATGGTTGGTTAAATGATCAGTCGTTGGAATTATGCGCGAAGTATGCCAATGCATGTGGTGCTTTAACAGTCTCTCGACATGGATGTGCACCAGCTTATCCATCTAAAATAGAGTTAGAACACTACCTCAAAAATGGTAGCCAGCACTTTTCTTTAAGACAAGATACATTTCTTGAACAACTGCATTGGAGTTCAAATCGAAGAAAGAGTTTTGATAACCTTTTTACTTTGGCAATAGATCACAGAGTGCAATTTAAAAAGCTAGCAGAGGAAAATGAAAAACAAAAAGAGGATATCGCTGTTTTCAAATCAATGGCATTAGAGGCCTGCTTGGAGGCGCAAAAAACTGAGCAAGAAAATGTAGGTATCCTTTTAGATGAAGAATATGCAGAAAGCTCTTTGCATGCCGCGTCTGATCATGACATATGGATTGGTAGACCAATTGAAAAGGCAGGTGTATTTCCTTTAGAATTAACTGAGGAGCCTGATATAGGATCACGACTGGCAAACTGGCCAGTTAATCATTGTGTGAAAGTCTTGGCACCCTTAAGAAATGATGATCCAAAAGACATCTATGAACATCAAGTAAAACTTTTAAGTCAATTAGCGCAAGCGTGTAGGCTTACTAACCATGAACTATTATTGGAGATTATTACAAAAAGAAATGACAAAGCTTGCTCTCCTGAGCAGATCCTATCTCTTATGCAGAAATTGTATGAAGATAATATTTATCCCGATTGGTGGAAACTAGAGCCTATTGAAAATGTCGAGTTTTGGTCAAAAGCCAATGATATCGTACAGCAGTTTGATCCATATGCCCAAGGAATAATCGTTTTGGGCATGGATGCGCCCTCAGATAAATTGGCTTCAGTTTTTGATCTATGTAAAAATTATAAACACGTAAAGGGGTTTGCAGTGGGACGGTCGATATTTTTTGAAACAGCCAGAAAGTGGTTTGGAAATAAAATAACTAATCAACAAGCAAAGGATGAGATGTTTAATAAATTTACTACGCTCATCAAGTTATGGAAGAGGAAAAATTAAAAATGAAAACAGTTAAATTAACTGCAGCGCAGGCTCTGGTAAAGTGGATGATTGCCCAGAAGATTGAACAATTTGATGGATCGTTTGAAATGGCTTTCAAAGGTGTGTGGGGAATATTTGGTCACGGTAACGTTGCTGGCATAGGTGAGGCTTTAGAAAAGCATAAATCCGAACTTCCGACTTATAGAGGGCATAACGAGCAAGGCATGGCCCATGCGGCATTAGCATATACAAAAGAGATGCGAAGGAGAAGGTTTATGGCCGTCACATCATCTATTGGTCCTGGAGCAACCAACCTAGTAACAGCAGCGGCATTAGCTCACGTTAATAGGCTACCAATTCTTTTACTACCAGGTGATATCTTTGCTGACAGACGCCCTGACCCAGTACTTCAACAGGTTGAAGATTTTGAAGACGGAACTGTATCTGCCAATGATTGCTTCAGACCGGTCAGCAGATATTTTGATCGAATAACTAGGCCCGAACAATTACTCAATGCGTTACCCAAAGCCATGTCTATTCTTACTGACCCAGCTATGGCTGGCCCTGTTACTCTTGCGTTTTGTCAAGATGTCCAAGCCGAAGCCTATAATTATCCAGAATCTTTTTTTGAAATTGTTCACTGGAATGTCAGAAGAATTCAACCAGACCGAAGAGAGATAGAGAGGTTGGCTAACTCACTAAAAAAGTCAAAAAAACCTGTAGTAATCGCTGGTGGAGGAGTAAAATATAGCGATGCGCAAAACGAACTAAAGAAATTTTTAGATTTAACTAAAATACCACTAGTGGCAACACAAGCTGGAAAATCAGTCTTAGTAGAAAAAGATGAGCAGAACCTTGGATCTATCGGAGTGACAGGTTCTAGTTCAGCCAATGCAATTATATCAGGTGCAGATCTCGTTATTTCCGTAGGAAGTCGCTTGCAAGATTTTACTACAGGCTCCAACGGACTAATAAAAGCTCCGGTATATTCCATAAATGTTCAGGCACATGATCTAACTAAACACAAGTCCATACCTGTTCTGGGGGATGCTAAGGAGACACTCCAATTGCTGAGAGAGCTAAGCATAAATTATAAGGTTAGTGCAGACTATATCGCGCATTATTCCCAAGCAAAGTCAAATTGGGCAAAAGACGTAGACAAAGTAACTTCTACTAGTTTAATGAATAGTCTACCTGCCGACAGTCAAGTAATCGGAGCAGTAAACCGAAGTGTGCCAGAAAACACAGTCGTAATAGGCGCAGCAGGGTCAATGCCGGGAGAACTACATAAACTCTGGAGAGTTTTAGATCAAGATACGTATCATATGGAATATGGGTATTCTTGTATGGGATATGAGGTTTCAGCTGGTATTGGAGTAAATCTCGCTGCACCTAATAGACCAAATGTAATTTTTGCAGGCGATGGCTCTTACCTAATGATGAATTCGGAACTCGCTACCGCCGCAATGATGGGCGTTTCAATGACTCTCATCCTTACAAATAATAGAGGTTATGGTTGTATTAATCGCTTACAAAAAGCTTCTGGGGGGACTGAGTTTAACAACCTGTTTTCAGACTCTAAATTCGAGAATCAGATAGAAATTGATTACGTTTCTCATGCAAAATCTATGGGAGCTGAAGCCACCCATGTTTCCGACATAACTGAATTGGAGAGAGAGGTTAAAAGCGCAATTTCAAAAAAGGGCGTTAATGTTATAGTGATAGATACAGATCCAAATATAAGTACTGAGGAAGGAGGTGCTTGGTGGGATGTGGCGATTCCAGAAACCTTCATCGATAATAGCAAGTCAGATCTTTCAAAGAAGTATTTAGTGGCTAGAGCAATACAAGACAAAGGATCCAAATAGTGAGCAAGCTCCTAATTAATCCAGATTTGAAATCTATGAGATTACATAACATCACTCCTTCGAGTGCTGGCTGGAAATATGTTGGATTAGAGGTTTATAAAGCTTTTAAAGGTAATAAGTTCTCTAGAAATGGTGACTCACGAGAGGTCTGCGTTGTGTTATTAAGTGGAGAAATAAACTTTTTTTTAAATGGAGAAGAAGTTGGGAACTTTAAAGGCAGAAGTTCAGTTTTTGATAACGAGGCACCTTTTGCGTTTTACTGTCCAGCCAATCAAAGCTTTGAAATAAATACACTTACAGATTGTGAGTTTGCTTATTGCACCGCACCCGGCTTAACTCAGGATCAGGAATTTCGCGTAATTATACCAGAGAAAATGGAAAAAGAAAAAAGGGGGGAAGGTTCCAACACTAGATATGTTTGCAACATACTTCCAGAAACTGAGCCAGCTGATAGCTTATTAGTAGTTGAGGTTATTACTCCATCAGGAAACTGGTCCTCCTATCCGCCTCACAAACATGATCAGGACAATTTACCAACAGAGTCCTATCTTGAAGAAACGTACTATCATAGAATAGATCCTTCGCAAGGATACGTAACCCAACGCGTATACACGGACGATTTGAGTATTAATGAATCCATGTCGCCCTCTGATAAAAGTGTTGTACTAGTTCCGGCTGGCTATCATCCAGTTGGTGTCCCACATGGGTATAAAAGTTATTATTTAAATGTAATGGCAGGTCCCAAGAGAGTTTGGAAGTTTAAAAACGATCCAAATCATGATTGGATAGTGAATAAATAGATTGTTTTAAAGAAAGTGAGTTGTATATGGAGGTAAAGCTTGGTATGTCACCAATCTCATGGACTAATGATGATTTACCTGAACTTGGAGGTGATACGAGTTTAGAAACATGCTTAAAGGAAACACGATTGGCTGGATTTTCAGGTACTGAGCTGGGTGGAAAATTTCCAAAGACCCCTTCTAGCCTTAAAGAAGTTTTAGAAGAGCATGAATTAAAGCTTATTTCCGGTTGGTATTCTGGCACAATGCTAAATAACAATCTAAAAGACGAAAAAATTAAACTAGATGAAACTTTAAATTTATTTGCCGAAGTTGGTGCGAGCGTTTTAGTTTATGGTGAAACGTTCAATACAGTTCAAAACAAAAAGAATAAACCCTTGAATTCGAGGCCGAGATTATCCGAATTTGATATTAAGCAATACGGCCAAGATTTAGGTGATCTAGCCGATTATTGCTTAGACAAAGGCGTACCATTGACCTTTCATCACCATATGGGTACAGCCGTAGAGACACAAAATGAGATCGAGCAATTAATGAATAGCACTAGAGACTCAGTTGGTCTTCTTCTAGACACAGGACATCTTCTATTTGCCGACGGTGATTATGATAAAATTATTTCTAATTATGGGGATAGAATAAATCATATTCATACAAAAGATATTAGAAAGGACGTTTTCAAGAATGTGGATAAAAGTAAAGATAGCTTTTTAGACTGTGTATTGGATGGCGTGTTTACAGTGCCAGGAGATGGTTGCATTGATTATCGAAAATTTATCAAACGGCTTAAAGATATTAGATACAAAGGTTGGATAGTGATTGAAGCAGAGCAAGATCCTCTGAAAGCCAATCCATTTGAGTACGCAAAAAAGGGTTTCAATACCTTAGTTTCCTGCTTAGAAGAATATGATTTTAAGATAGTTGCCTAAGTTTAATGACCATCGAATTACCCATAAAATTAAAACAACGAATGGCAAAGGGTAAATTTGTAATTGTAGGAAGAGCTGGAATGGACCTTTACCCTAAACCAGCCAATAAACAAACGAGTGAAGCCGGTACATTTATCTCTGATTTGGGGGGATCTGCTGCAAACATTGCTGTTTCTATTTCCAAACTCGGAGGTCGTTCTCAAATTATAACTGTGGTCTCAGACGATGAAATTGGTGATTTTGTTTGGACAAAATTAGAAGAGCATAAAGTAGATACTTCACTAGTAACCAAGTCTCAAAATAATAATGCTCGTACATCACTTGCAATAGCAGAGATAAGAGAAGAGCCAAAGGTCGTTATCTATCGTAATAATGCCGCTGATCTTTTGATAGATAAACAAAATATTGATAACTTAAATCTAGAGAATTATGCCGGCATTGTGATCACTGGAACTGCGCTTTCGGATGAACCATCGAGATCGACAATAAACCTACTTATCGAAAAATCAAAAAATGCAAAATGCCCAGTTATATTCGACGTTGATTACAGAGCAAATGCTTGGACTTCAATATCATTGGCATCCGCTGAACTTCGAGGAGTTGCAAAAATAGCTGATATGTGTGTTGGCAATAGAGAAGAGTTTGAAATAATGTTTGAACAAACGGATTTACGAAAGGTCAGTGCTAATTTTAATCCAAACCAAATAGTGTTATTCAAAAAAGGAGCTGATGGTTGTGACATTATTTTAGATGGTGAAACGGAGTCATATACCGTGTTTAAAGTGAAAGCAAAGAAACCATACGGAGCTGGTGATGCGTTCTTAGGTACAATTCTTTACTCACTCTCAAATGGATTAAGTTTAGAATCAGCTATAAAAAGAGGTAACGCGTCTGCAGCTATTGTCGTTTCGAAAGAAGGATGCGCATCGGCAATGCCCAATCTTAACCAGCTAATTGAATTTATCGAGACACATTAGGAGTATAAATTGCACATACCGCCCCATGACAATGATAATAGACCCATAATTGATATAAACGATGCAAAAGTTCCATACGCTTTTTTCAATAGGGTTACTTTAAATAGAGATGAAGAATTTGTATACGAATTAAAAGAGTATGAGAGCTGCATTGTCCCTGTGACAGGGAGTATTATTGTGAATGTCTATTCTTTGGACGAACGTTTAATAGGTAATCGGATAAATAACGTTTGGGACGGAGAGCCTGAGGGGGTATATGTGCCAACGGGTTTAACCGCAAAAATAAAATGTGCCTGTGACCAAGCGGAAATTTTTATTGCGGGAGCCAAGTATTCAGAGCAATTACGGCCATTCTATATTATGGGAGAAGACGTGGATGTAGTTCAATATGGGTCTGACGACACCAAAACTCATAGAAAAATTAAACATATCTTAGGACAAAAACAAAATGGAAAAGTTGGTCGCCTATTAGTTTCTGAGCTTTTTACTGTCGGTAAAGGTGGATGGTCAGGGTTTCCACCCCACAAACACGATACTGATAGAGATGGTGAAACACACCATGATGAAGTCTACAACTTTAGATTCGATCCTAAGGAAGGATTTGCTCTTCAATTATTGCAAGGAGAAAATAAAAAGGTTGGAGATGCGCATCATATAGTGGATGGATCAACTTTTGTAATTGATAAGGGGTATCATCCTTGTGTGGTCGCTCCAGGTTATCAGATGTACTATTTCACAATTTTAGCCGGTAAATCTCAGAGATCTTTAGTTCAATATTTTCAACCTGAATATAGCTGGCAAGTCGAAACTATACCTGGCATTAAAGATATGATAGCCAAATTTAAATGACCTTATCTACACTTAGCCAAGAGCTTCATGTTGCTAGAAGAAAGAGGTACGCACTTGCAGGTTTAGTTATACTGGGATGGGAAGATGCAAAATATTATGTAAAGGCAGCAGAAGAAATTAACTGCCCAATTATCTTGCAAGTTGGACCAAATTGCCGCGAAAACACTCCTATAGAAATAATGGGGCCGATGTTAAAAAAACTTGCAGAAGATGCATCAATTAATATCGTAACTCTATTGGACCACTCTACTAATTTAAAAGAGTGCGAAAGAGCTCTAGATAATGGCTTTTCATCAATTATGTTTGATGGGTCAAACATGGAACTTAACGAAAATATTGATATGACATGCAAAGCCGTGGAGCTTGCAAAAAATTATGGAGCATCTGTAGAGGCAGAGCTGGGAGTTGTTGGTTACGATCAAGGGATAAAATCTAAGTTTACTGAACCGAAACTTGCACAAAAATTTTATGCAGCTACGCAGGTAGATGCTTTAGCAATTTCTGTTGGAAACACTCATCTCGAACAGGAGAAGGCAACAGAAGTCGATACCAAACTAGTCTCTCAAATTGAAAAATTTGTAAAGTGCCCACTCGTTATTCATGGCGGGTCCGGTATAAAGACCACCCAACTTCATTGGTTAGCAAAAAATACTGCCATTTGCAAAATTAATATAGGAACACAATTAAGACAGGTTTTTGGAGAAAATCTGAGGGAATACTTATTAAATAACCCAACTATTTTTGATAGGATTGAAATTTTTTCTCACGTATATGAGAAGATAATACCTACCACAAAGAAAATAATCTTGAATCTAAGGCCAGATAAATGACTTTACAAAATAAGGGCATTTATTTAATTCAAGATCCTTTCACAGTCTGTATCTTTGAGTAAGTTAAGTACTTTTGTTTGATGTTTGTCACCAAGACTTCTGAACTCTTCACGAATCCATTTTAAACATTTTACTTGATAGGGAAATGTTCTTTGTTCCCACTCACGACCTAAAATTTCTGCACTCCATTTTTCTTCACCACTATTAAAAGCTTCTTCGTTCTTTAGCATAGTTGGGACATATGTCTTTCCAACTTCACAAAAAATTCTTTTAATGGTTTCAGGAAGCTTTGAATCACCGATCCAATCTTCGCTATCGGGTTCTAATCCAGAAAGGTCTTCTGTTTTTCCTACCCAAGCCATAGTGCGCATTGAGTTTTTCTCTATTATAGAACGAGGTGTAGGATCAAATCCTACCAATTGGCTTAATTGTCCAAAGAAAGCAAAATCTGCAGAAGATGGACGGGATCCAAGCAAAAAGGGGAAGTTAATGAAATGATCCTCTAAAATGCTTATAATTTTTTTGAAACATTGGTCTATAAGAGGCGCTGTTTTTTTGTTCGATCCTACAACCCAAACCCTTCCAAGTTGGCGCTGTGCTATTTTTTCTTTTTTATAACTAAGTTCCTCATTTGTAAGAGTGGAGTTTGCATAAAGGGGTAACAACGTCCCTGCATTGTCAATGTCCTTGTCATCATGCCATCGGTAATGAAACATAAATTTCGTTCCCCACTCATCACCATAATCTTCAAGCAAATAGTTTAAAAATCTCAAAACTGGGTTTGAGGGAATAGTGCTGCGGCTCGTGAATTTGCTCTCTAGCTTTCTAATAATAGGGGTTGAGTCAGTAACTGCCGTAATTTTCTTTTCAGAATTTTCAAATAAGAATGTTGGGTGTAAAACTGGCTTAGGTTTTTCGATATTGTTCCGGTCTAAATATTCGTCTGGCTCTCCCCAGATAATTTTATACGGGATATGCTTATACCTTAATAAGGCAACCATCTTTCGTGTGTAGGGTGATCCGTTGTTACCAATTAATTTTATGGGTGCTTTGATGATCATAAAATTTTTCCTTTGTGTAAAATATGTATCTTACTAACCTAATTTTGGTGAAATAAATTTATGTTAGCTTTTTCAATTTTTTGATTGAGATTAGAATACCGTAAATTTAAAAAAACTTTTTTAAGTGCTTCTCGTAATACTCTTTTGCTCCCAATTAAGCAGACATTTTGCTTCCCTCTTGTGATTGCCGTATATATCAATTTCCTTGTAAGCATTATGCGATGATCATCCACTATTGGCATCACAACGTTTGGGTATTCAGAGCCTTGACTCTTATGAACCGTTATAGCATACGCTAAATCTAAATAATCTATTTTATTGTTATGAAAGAGTTTCATTTCTCCATCAAACTCCACTCTGATATTTTTTCCAACTTTATTTACAACGTAACCAATATCGCCATTTCTAACATCAACATCATAATCATTTTGTGTACATATCACCTTATCCCCTGCACAAAATTGTATTTCTTTTTCACCCTCCATTTTTGAAAAAACCTTTTCACCATTAGGGTTATATTTTTTTTGCATAATTGAATTTAAATTTATAAGACCACTTGAATAACGGCGCATTGGGGAAAGAATTTGTGTTTTGTCAAAATCTATACTGCCGTTTTTATTCCCGGTAAAAAAATCAACTACTTCAATAATTTTTTCGACAACTTGACCCTTGTCAACTTCTACAAATGAAAAGCCTGAGCTAGAAAAATCTGAAGAGAATTCTATTAACTCGCCTTTATTTATTGCTCTAGCTACTTTTGGGATCACGCTATCACTGCCTTGTCGAAATTGCTTTGATAATCTGCTAACAACAATTTTTTTTGATCTTATTAAATCTAAAAATGGTTGCCCTGCACCGACAGGAGGTAGTTGGTCAACGTCTCCAATTAAAATAAGTTGTGACCCTAAAGGTAGCATTTTGACCAAATCATTGAATAAATTTATATCGATCATGGAGGATTCATCCACAATCAAAGTATCAAACGCAATATCTTTAGCTGATGAATCTATCATCGCTTTTAGCATGTGAATTGTCGAAGGTTGAAATTTTTTTAATGCTTGATTTTCTGCTATTCGTTTTGCCGCTCGTCCCGTGGGCGCACAGATACGAATTGTCTTTCTAAAGCCGTTGACTAAAACTTGAGCGAGGCCTTCTATAATTCTTGTTTTACCTGTTCCTGGGCCACCAGTAATAATCGAAACTCCTGATTCTAATGAATTTTGTATTGCTTGCACTTGTTCTTCTGACAAAGGATTAGTAGCATTTTTGTTAGCCGAAAACTGCTTGCCCTTTATTGGTTTGAAATTATCTTTTATCAAACAGATCTGTTGAGCAATATCGTTGTCTCGTTCACATGCTTCTATGGTTTCTAAAAAATTTTTATCTTGCACTTTAAAATTATTAAATAAATGCTCATGGCTGTTAATAGCCGTTTGAATTGTTTTAATGTCATTTTTTGTTATTTCTTGAGTTCTCAGTAAAACCCTCTCTAAAGGCCCACAGGTATTGCCACGTTCGGCTTCACTTTGCATCAGTGCATGTCTCGTAGCGGCAACTATTTTTTGATCTAAAGAAACTTCAATTCCAAAAATGGAAATAATACTCTCTATCTTATCAAAGCTGAGTCTAGGAATTCTTTGAAGCAACATATATGGATCTTTATGTATTTCAGCAAAAAACTTATTCCCAAACTCTTCTTTAACAAATTTCTTTTGTGTATATGAAAAGCCAATTTGTGAAAATAATATTTCAAACCCTGAATTTTCATAATCTAGATCCCATCCTCCTAATAAAGCTTCGGAAAGTTTCTTTGACGTTTTTTCTTCAAGTATGTTTACATTGCGCTCATGTAAATACTTGATAACTGTCATCCCAATATTCTGCGCTATGGTATTAGCATTCTTTGGTCCAATACCCTGAAAGTTTTTATTCGACAAATATTTTTTCAGCCCCTCTATTGGTTCTTCTTTTAAAATTATTTGAGTTCCCAAGGGCACGTCATCTTTATTCAAAGGCACAAAATAAAAACCATCACGAGAGGTTGCAGTGTTTTCTGCTACAACGCTCTCACAATTTAAAGGCTCTGGATTACTATCAAAATAGCTTATTACAGCAATCAATGCGCCTACTCCATTTTTGTTAATAATTTTGCTACTTAGAACCGCTTACCAGACAAATTTACTATACACAAATTAGCCATTTGCGATATATTTGATTAATAGTTCTTTATATAAACTTCTTTGAGAGCAAAATCATTAACACCATAAATAGAAAAATAGCAGTTATTTTTGCTACCGACGTCGTTGGTTATAGCAAGCATATGGAAAAAAATGAGAATGAGTCAGTAAAAACTCTTCGAGCGTGTGAAAATATTCTTAAAGATCTGTTTAAAAAATATGAGGGGCGTCTTTTTAATTCTGGTGGCGACTCTTTCTTTGCCGAATTCCCTAGTGCAGTATCAGCTGTTGAATGCGCATCTGAATTCCAAGGACGTCTAAGAGAATTTTACTCTCAGAATAATCTTCCAATTAAGTTGCAATTTCGAGTTGGAATACATATGGGTGACGTAATAAAAGAGAAGCGAAATCTTCTTGGAGATGGCGTTAATATTGCAGCGAGACTAGAGGCCTTGGCTCAACCTTCAGGAGTAACGATTTCCAAGTCAATATTTGATTTAGTTAAAGGAAAAGTAAATTTATCCTTCAATGATCTTGGTTTACAAAAAGTCAAAGAAAATGAATTTCACGCCTATGATATTCTTTTGAGTAAATCGCAAAAACGAACTCTAAGAACATCTTCAAATCCGATTCTACGAAATTTAGGTATTGTAGCCACTGTATTCGCAGTAGTAGTTATTGGAATTATTTTTTATATCCAATCAGATACAAAACCAGTAAGCAAAATTCAAATGATGCCAACGGATAAACCCTCAGTTTTGGTCATTCCATTTGAAAATCAAACTGGGAAATCTGATAATGACTTCATAGGATTTGGAATAACAAGTAATATTATCTCTACCTTATCAATTAATGACTCAATATTGGTATCTTCCTCTAGCACTGGTAAATATGTTCAAGAGAAAAATTATTCTGATAGCGAGATATTAGAAAACTATGGCATTCAATATCTTTTAAGAGGAGATGTTCAGGGTGCTGAAGGAGCCTATCGCGTTTCCTTACAAATGACTGATCTCAAAAAGAGTGAGGTTGTATGGTCAAAACTTTTTGACTTTAAGGAGTTAAAGGAACTTTTTCCTGTTCAAGAAAAGATAAGTATAGCCATTTTGGAGCAGATGAGAGTTAAGACAAGCGGATCACAGTTAACCCAGAAAAATTATTTCACTAACCCAGAAGCGTATAGACATTTTCTCAATGCATGGGCTGCTTTTGACCTTAAAACGGTGGAGGGAAGTGAAAAAGCCGAAAAGCTATGGAAAAAGGCCATAGAGCTAGATCCAAACCACCGACGATTAAATTTTATGATGGCATGGGTTCATTGGAGAAAAGTCACTATGAGAATATCTGATGATCCCAAAAGAGATATGGAAAAAGCCTATTCCATTGCATTAAATACAATTGATGAGTTTCCTGATTGGGCAACGCCTAAAACTTTAGCAGGCATGATCGAATTATTTTTAAAAAAGTATGACGAAGCATGTAGTAGAATACCCACATTGATAAAGGAAGTAAAAGATCTTTCAGATTTAGCCACAGCCAATATAGTTATTCACTCCTGTGGTAATCTAGGAGAAGCAATAGAAAACTATGAAAAAATAATGTTGTCGAATCCCCACCATGCGGCATGGATATTTTATATGTACAATCACGCTTTAATTGAAAATAAACAATATGAGAAATCTGAGAGCTTCGCTCTTGCGAAATTAAATGAAAAGCATAATTGGAGTGGGGTTGACCAAACATTATATTTGCAGCTCGCTTATCTGTATGAGTTGAAGGGAAGTAAGAAGAAAGCAAAAAAAATGTTCGAGCTACATAAAGCCATCGACGGAAAGGGTAAAACAGGTGAAATTATTCATAAAGAATATATTACTGCGCGCGATAAAACATATCTTAACGAGTTAATATCTGCCCTCAAACCTTATGGGCTAACGGAAAAATAAAAAACAATTTTTACAAGCATACATCTTGTAATTTTTTTTTCAGTACCCATCTATATAATGTGGACGCCTAATAGGGTCTACTCACATAAATCTTGCTTAATAAAGGAGATAACAATGAATAGTTTAAGCACACTAAGAAGTGCCTTACAGGCATTTGACACTAATACATTTTCACCCTTTGCCGTTGGCTTTGATAAGACGTTTGATCGCCTTTGGGACTACGCAGCACACCAGAGTGACACTAATGTAGGATTTCCCCATTATAACATCGTACAACACGATGACTATAAGTACACAATTGAAATGGCATTAGCCGGCTACAGTAAATCTGATATAGACGTTGAACTAGCGGACGGCGTTTTGACAATCAAATCAATGAAAACAGTTGAAGAAAGCGATAATAAAGTCTATCGGGGTATCGCTTCCAGAAATTTTACTCGTAAATTCACTTTAGCCGACGACATAATCGTTAAAGACGGGGCTTTAAAAGACGGAATGCTCTCAATAGAATTAGAGAGAGTAGTTCCAGAAGAAAAGAAGCCACGTCTTATAAAAATTAAATAAAATTAATAGGGAGGGGGTAACAGCCCTCTCCCACTTTTAAAGTTATAAAACTTCCTTCGCAAAATTTGCAACTTTGTTCCAGTCAGTAAACTCATACGTCTGGCTTGCATCTGTTGGACCTTTTGTTATAAGCATAATAAATCGAATAATTAGGCGATCTAAAAACCTGTAACTAGGATAGTCAATCCTTCCTGCAAAAACTGCTAATTTATCCGGTTGCCACCCCGATAATTCTAAGAATTTTTTCATATAGGGATTAGTATTTGGTTGGTTTTTTTCCTTTTTTCTAGCAACAACATTTACTGTGAAAAACGCAGTGGATTTTTTTTGTAGCTCATCTCTGTTTTCTTTAACAAACTCATAAACTAGCGGATTATGTTTTCCATATCTAATGCTGGCTCCAATCACTATTTTTGAGTATTGAGCCAAATCAATCTCGGGAGCGTTTTCTATTCCACATAGAGTTATTTCCGATTTTCTCTTAGAAAACTCTATAATTCGGTCACATATTCTTTTTGTTTGCCCATCTGTAGTGGAATATATAATGAGGGTTTTTTTCATGCATAAAACTTTTCTAACCAGATCAAACTACCCTATCATTAATTTTTTAGTGTAAGAAAGTTTTTATATATTTGTCACAAACAATTGATAATATAGTACACAATTTGAACTTAACCAAAGGAGGGACTTATGAAAGTAATATCAGTGAGAGAAATGTCACCGTCAGCCGGAAAAGAAACACTCATGGAAGAGCGTTTGCGAAGAGCTTCTGGTGTAATGGCAAGACATGGAGCCGCGTCACGTATTTTTAAAATTGGAGGGGGAGCTGGAGCAGGAAATTATCTAATGATAAACATGTATAATAGTTTTTCAGAAGCTACCACTTCATTTCAAAAGTACTCAGCAGATCCTGAATTAGCGAAACTATTTATGGAAAGAGCAGTAAATCCTGCTGGCGATATAATGGGACCAGATTTATATAGGTCTGTCTATGGAGATCCACCCGCTAAACCAGCGACGATATTAATTAACAGAGGATATCATGTGCAGAGAGGTAAAGTTAAAGATATGCTAGCCATGGCACCAGAATTGGAGGCTCTTTTCAAGAAAGTAGATGTTTCAATTGGAGTAGTAATGCCTGTGATTGCAGCAGATCACGAAATGATAGGTATAACATATAGATTTAATTCAATAGATCATATGGGCAGCGCGCTGGATGCTATGGTTGAAAATCAGGATTTTCAGAATCTTGTTACGAAAGCAAATGAGCTAGGTACTCTCAAAATGTCACGAGTTTTAAATATAATGTAAACTTTTATACCGTCTGGGGACACTTTTTGTCCCCAGAAACAATATTAAGATATAGATCAAAGCTCAATAGCTAGAAATCCATTAAATCTTAAGAAGAACACTACCTTTCCTACCTGGAGTAAGAGTCGCATCATGAGATAAGGCGCATTCCTCAAGGTTAAAAACACCACCAACCGCCATCTTAAGAGCACCGTCTGAATGAGCATCATGCAGCGCTTGTATGGCAAGATCTCTGTCTTGCTCAGGCAAAATATAAATCAATGCAATATTAATCTTTAAAGCCTTGAAAAGGTAGGGTCCAAAAGGAAATGTTGGATTCATATTCTTAGCACCTCCGTACAAAGAAATTTCGCCATTTTGTCTAACGATCTTATGTAAAAGGTTAACATTCTCCCCAAATTCCACTTCTATTGCTCGGTCAACTCCTGACGGACATATATCTAAAATCTTTTTGGATAAATCGGGATCTCTATAATCAAATATATGATCTGCACCCGCTTCCCGAATGTGTTCGAACCCATTTTCAGATCCGGAGGCGATTACATTAGCACCAGACCATTTGGCCAACTGTATGCACGTATGTCCTACTGCTCCTGCTCCTCCCGATACAAATACTGTTTTTCCATTCAGTTCCCCATCTCCTAAGGTGCAATAAGATGCAGTAAGCCCAGGAATTCCTAAACATGCTCCTGTTTCAAAAGACATATCCTTGGGCATTTCGACAGCTTGAGTACTTGGAACCGTAATATACTCTGCTGCAGTTCCGTTTGGTCGTTGCCATTGACCGTTCCAAATCCACACTCTCTGTCCAATTCGACTTTCCTGAACGCCCTCTCCAACAGCAGTAATAACCCCAGAGCCATCAGAGTTTGGAATGATCTGCTCAAACTGTGGTTTTGTAACTCCAGGCCGATTCCCTGCTCTTGATTTTGCATCTGATGGGTTGGAACCAGAGAATTGGAGAGAAACTTGTACTTCACCTTTACCTGCTTTTGGAATCGGTAGTTCTTTTAATTTTAGTACATCAGTCGATATACCGAATTCACTATAGGTTATAGCTTTCATCATACTCGTGCCCATCTTTAATATTCCTATTCTTCTTTTTATGTTTAAATTAGTAGCAGAGGGTTTTCCTCAGGCGACTTAAATATACTACATGATTAAGTGAATTGTAATTTGATTGTTTTGAAAAATGAAAAGTAGGACATTATTAGAAGCGGACATTAATTCTCAATACTCAAAAAGGTTTGAAAAGTTTGGGCCTACAGCTAAAGGAGTTTTTTGGGCTTCAACTGCGCGTCAAGAAAAACGATTTGATCTAATCCTCGAGGAAATTCAAAAAATTTCAAGAAACCATATTGTCTTGGAAATTGCTGATATTGGTTGTGGATACGGTTCCTTCGCTGATTATCTAAATAGGAACCATAGTAAAAGTAAGTTTAAATATGAGGGCTTTGATATTAATCCAAAGTTCATAAAACATTGTCGTAGTAAGTTTTTTGAGGCAAATCTTAGATTCATAATCGATAGCAAACCATCATCAAAAAAGGACTTTGTAACTATGTCTGGTACTTATAACCTAGCTACAACAAAAAACGTTTCATTATGGGAACAGTATCTATTTAGTTGCCTATCTGATTGCTGGTCTTACACAAAAACTGCTATGATTTTTAACTTACAAACATCAAAAACAAGCAAAATTTCGTCACAAAATATTTATTACGCAAATGCATCTAAAGTCATAGATTTTTGCGTATCAAATTTAGGCCCAACTCGACTTGTGAGAGATAAGAGTCTAGAAAATGATGCAACCTTTACGGTTGTAAGATAAAAACTTTCTTATTCTTTTTCAGTTTCAAAAAGCAGTGATAGTTGTCTGATATTTTCTTCTCCGCTTTGATCCATTAGGGTAGTTGGATAATCACCCGTAAAACAGTGATCCGTGTAACGTGGGCTTTGGGGATCTCTTCCATCTTTATGACCCATTGCACGGTATAGGCCATCAATGGATAAGTAGGCTATACTATCAACGTCTAACATATCCCTTATTTCATCTAGTTTGTTATTTGCCGCTAGTAAATTTTCTTTTACAGGCGTGTCAATCCCATAATAATCTGGATACTTTATAGGCGGTGCAGCTATACGCATATGTACCTCACGGGCTCCTGCATCCCGCATCATTCTAACAATTTTTATAGATGTAGTGCCTCTAACCAGTGAATCATCAACTAATATTACCTTTTTCCTATCAACTAAAATCTTATTAGCGTTATGCTTGAGCTTGACAGAGAATGCTCTTATAGACTGCTGCGGTTCAATAAATGTTCGACCAACATAGTGGTTTCTAATAATACCGGTTTCAAAAGGAATCTCGGACTGTTCTGCATAGCCTATCGCAGCCGGCACCCCACTGTCTGGGACAGGAATAACCATATCAGCCTGTATAAAAGACTCCTTGGCCAGTTCTTTACCAAAGCCTTTCCGACATTCGTATACACTTAATCCTCCTACGATACTGTCGGGTCTTGAGAAATAAATATACTCGAAAATGCATGGCCTTGGTTTGACTTGTGGAAAGGGTTTAATACTCTCGATAGTATTGTCAGTAATTACCACAATCTCACCATTTTCCACCTCTCTAATAAACTTTGCACCAATAATGTCTAAGGCGCAGGTTTCTGAAGTCAGTATATAGTTTCCGTCTAATTGACCAAGCACCAGCGGCCTAATTCCCAACGGATCTCTTACTCCAATTAATTTTTTGTTTGTTAATGCAACTAAAGCGTAGGCACCTTCAATCTGAGAAAGTGCATCGATAAATCTTGAAATTGTATTACCTTTTTTTGATCGGGCTACCAGTTGAAGGATTGTTTCTGTGTCCGATGTCGATTGAAAAATGGCACCTTCTTTTTTCAACTCATGTCGTAACGTGAGGCCATTTGTAAGGTTTCCATTATGAGCTATTGCAAAGCCTCCAACTGTAAGATCAGCAAAGAGAGGTTGCACATTTCTAAGAACCGTACCTCCAGTAGTTGAATACCGAACATGGCCAATCGCTGTATTTCCAGAAAGCCTATCTATAACGCTTTGTTTCGTAAAATGTTCACTTACTAAGCCTATTCTTCTTTCTGCATGGAAATGGTTTTTATCAAACGTAACAATTCCCGCGGACTCCTGCCCTCTGTGCTGGAGGGCGTGTAATCCAAGCGTCGTTATTGCAGCTGCATCATCGTGCCCATATATCCCAAAGACACCACATTCGTCTTTTGGCCGATCATCGTCAAGCTGATGGTACACATATCCTCCATTTTTAGTAACGTTGTTACCTTAACACAATGAGCTTAAAGAAAAATCACTTAAATTAGAGATATTATTAATTTTCCTTTACAACGCGTTTTTTTAGTTCTAATCGAGAACTTAAGAAGGAATTTATGATGTCGTCACCAGCTGTCTCGAAAGAGCAAAAAAAAAATAAAAATTTTTTACTGATCGTTGTAGCAGCATCCTGTCTAGTTGCAGCAATGTTTGGGAGCCGAAACTCACTCTCACTTACAATTGAGGGTATTGATCAATCTCAAACGCTAAATTATCTACAAATCAGTTTCGCATTTGCGCTTGGCCAGCTAGTGGTAGGCGCTATATCGCCATTTGCTGGAATGATAGCAGACAAATATGGGTCTGGTAAAACTTTAACTGTGGGTATTTTACTGGGTCTTTTAGGTATTATCTTAATACCTTATTCCACTACGGCATTTACTTTATCAATTTCACTAGGTGTTATTTCTTCTATCGGATTAGGTGTTGCTGGACTTCCTGTAGTGCTTGCCTCCGTAAATAGACTTATTCCCCAAAATAAAGTTGGAATGGCATTTGGTTTGGTAAACGCTGGTCAATCGTTAGGGCAACTAATTTTAGCTCCACTCGCGGGCTTCATAATTGTAAATTTTGGTTGGATTTTGTGTATTTTATTTTTATGCACAGTTTTATTATTGGTATTGCCTTTTTCTTTCACTCTTAGATCAAGGACAGATACGAAACAGCCTAGTAGTGTTCAAACAAAAAGCTTATCAGAGACACTGAGAATTGCCTTTAATACTCCAAGCTATATTTATTTGGTTGTAGGTTTCTTCGTGTGTGGATTTCATGTTGCCTTTATAGCTACCCATATGCCAGGTGTCATTCAGGTTTGTGGGTTACCACCGACAGTCTCTGGCTGGTCGTTAGGCCTTATTGGTCTTTTCAATATTGTAGGAAGTATATTTGCTGGTTGGTATATATCAAAAAGGAGCATGCGAATTTTTCTTGCTTATACGTATTTTGCTCGATGCATAATTGTACTTTTATTTCTTGCATCACCTAAAGACCTAATATCCATTATTTTGTTTTCTGCCGCCTTAGGGCTAACCTATTTTTCTGTTATTCCGGCAACTGCTGGGTTGGTAGGAAAAATGTTCGGTCCACAATTCATGGCAACACTTTTTGGCTTCGCTCTCTTTTCGCATCAGATTGGTGGCTTTCTTGGGGCATATCTTGGAGGATACTTTTTCAGTGTTACAGGAGATTATACTACTGTTTGGCTTCTTGATGCAGCTCTTGCAGTTTTTGCTGCTCTTATTCACCTGCCTATAAAAGAGAAGCTAGTCTATTCGGAAGTAACTTAATCTTTATATAAATTGTCAAGTCAAGATCCCATCGAGATAGCCTTTCATGAATTTTTGAAAATCATCTTTATTATATAAATTCATCAAGTGTTTGTGTGACTTTGGAAAATCTTTCTCAAAATTTTTTGATATAATCTCATATCCCTGTTCGTTAATAATGGTCCGGCGGTCTCGTTCTCTCAAAAATTGTGCCACGTCACAGACAAAAGAGATATCAGCTATCGTCAAATAGGGTCCAGAGATAAACTTTCCTGTTGAAAGGGCATTTTCTATACCTCCAATATAGAATGAATAGGCTGCTTTCATCCTGTTATAGAACTGATCATTTAATGACTTTAATTCTAAAACATATACCTGAAATTCTCTTGAAAAGACGAGATTTGCATCAAGAAAACTGTCTATTCGGGATTGTAGATAGGGATCATTATCTCCATAAAGTGATGTAACATTTGAACTACGAGCCACTGCGCGCATTATACTATTCGACTCAAAGATACCTATTGACCCATCGTTATTGAAACCGGCGGGCACCGTACCAAAGGGATGCTTTTCAAGAAAGCTATCCGTTTTGTAAAGACTACCTTTAAATCCTCTTTTACCCTGTCTTTCAAAGTGCTTTATGTCATCAAGTTCTAAATTACTTAGCTTCTCGGCATGAAAGTCCCATAACCAATCAACTAAATTTTTTGGTTTATCACCCAAGACCTTTACTTTAACACGACCAAGTCTTCCAGTGATTAGGGACTTCCATACCCTTGGATTTGGTAGGTAAGAGAATATTCTGATTTTTTCGCTCATTTATTTTCTACATGACTTTAATTTTTTGGTTGAGAACTAGGTCTCATCTCTACTTTTTTGTAAGAATTGATCCCAGCTCACGTTTAGTTTTCTCAAATACCTCAACCGACTGTTTAGAAATTTTCCCAATATTTTTGACGTCATCGAGCCGTCGGTCCAAAAAATACTCCGACTCTCCAATCGTTCGGTTCTCCTTTGCAAGCCAGTGCGCTAAAGTGGAAGAATATACTCCCGACAAAATAAGTCTTTTTGAGTAAAATGTTCCTCCACTTGATGTATCGCCTGCTATTTCCCAAATTTTATTAGATGTTTTCATTACTTGGGTTAATGCATCATAGGCATTTCTTGGCTGCGCCATAAAAAACAAAGACGTTTTGATGATACTTTTGTAATTTTCAGATGCTTTTAACCTTGATAAAATAAGCGTCTTTACAGTATCGGTGGTTCCCAAATCTTTATTGTTTTCGGCATTAAATATTACATACATATCCTCATCTAATTTATCATTGAATGTACTGATGATATTAGAAATTTTATTGTCAAAAAGAGTCTGTAATTCTTTTTTATTGGAATTTTTTGCTTTTTTGGCAGTTTTTGCAGCTTCATATAAAGCATTCCATGTCCACCCGAGGTTTGGAACTTGGTCGAGCATTTTCATCATTAAATTTTTTTTAAGACTAATTTCCATAATGTGTGCGTAAATTAGGATTCTAGTGGTTGATTACAATATAACTTAATTCTCTCTGGCTAAATTAAAAATAATTTTTTATCCATCTTTTTTGTGTGCAAATATCAAGAATAAAGACAGAAAACAAAGTGTTACAATAAAACCAGAGAATTCCTGTAACGACAAATACTGGCTAAGAATTAAAAGTGCTATAATCGTTGCAAAAAGAGGTTCTGTTAAAGCTAAAACAGAGGCGGTTGTTATACCGATAGCCTTCGAGCCAATAAAAAAGAGAACATAACTTAAGACATAAAATATGCCATTACCTAGTATACCTAGCCAACCATAGTTATTGGTAGGAAGCGAAAGATCCACAGGTATCAATAATATATATATTATTAATGCAACCACACTGAAAAAACTCAACTGTAAGTTTATCGTAACAGAGCCTATCTCATCCACTAACTTCCCTGTGAAGTATATAAATGCGATAAATAATAAGAGACCTATAATACTGATAAATATACCGTAGAGACTTGTCCCTGATGGTTCATCTAAAATTAGGATGCCAAGACCTAATAGAACACCTATAATACTAAACCATTGAGTGCGTGATAAATGTTCTTCTCCTTTAATTGTTGTAATAAGGGCTACCCCGATGGGAAACAGATAAATAATCATTAAGACAAGAGCGATGCTAATGTAACCAATAGCGTAGTATGTTGATGCGATTAAACAAACTGAAATAATACTGACAAATATCAATATAGGAACTTTTTTTCTATCTACAAAAATAGGTTCCCGCAGACCATATGTTAAAGGAGCTAGAATTATCAATCCTATAAGACATCTGGACATTAGCAAGAGCATTAGAGATACGCCACTATCCAAAGCAATTTTTGCCGACGTCGGAACGAAGGCAAAAAAGAATGACGACAATAATACAATTGCTATTCCATTCCATCGCTTATTTAGTAACTTAATCATTATAATTTTGGTGGTTAGTTTAACTACTAGTAAAGTACAAAATGCGGTTTGTATAATTGTTTGTTGTTTACGTCCGCTCTGTTTAAACTCTACACTGAAACAATTATAGTGATACTTCTGAGAGCTCATGAAAGAAAATATTGTTTACATAGTGAATCCGAAATCAGGAAAGCTATCTAAGACAAAAAAAATCCGCCTAATTGAAAATATAGATCCCAGCACCAAACCAGAAATAGTTTTTTCACAGTCCTTAGAAGATGCTGGCAAAAAGGCTCAGGAGTTTATGTTGAAGAAATATTTAGTCGTGGCCTGTGGAGGTGATGGCTTTATTAATACAATTGCCCAAAAAGCAATAGATTGCGCTTGTAATATGGCCCTTCTTCCGTTTGGAAGAGGTAACGACTTTGCTAGATCTCTTGATCTCAATACACTGGAAAAGGCTATTGATGCAATAAGGGGTCGCAACTTTAAGTCAGTTAGATATTTAAACGTTGTCTTTTCGGATAATAACCGGATCTCGCTTACGAATGCTGGGGCTGGATTATTAAGTGAGGCTTCATTTCGTGCTTCACAGATTCCTGTTCTTAAAGGGGCACTATTATATGCATCCGCTGCATTAATAAGCTTCATTAACTTAAAAACACATAAATATGTTGTTACCACTGAGTCCCAAAAAATGGAGATGAACAACCTTATATTAGCAGGGGCTGCGTCAGAATATACCGGCGGTGGGATGTATATTGCTCCCGATGCAAAAAAGTTCCGAGACAAATTAAACTTATTGTTTGCAAAGAAACTTAGTCGACTTCAAGCCGTAAAATTATTAATTATGGTCTTCTCTGGAAGGCATATATTCCATCATGCAGTGACAAATACTCACGTTCGGAGCGTAAAAATAGAAAGTCTCACCTCAGATAAGTGGAGCTCGATTGTCTCTGGAGATGGAGAATACTTAGGGGAATTACCTGTAACAATTCATTTAGGCAAAAAGGCACTAAAAATCGCCCGTTAATGTGAATATGTCAATAAGATAGTATTTATATTATACTAAGCATCAAAATCACCATATTTTTCACTATCAATAATATCTGGATGACCATTTTTAACTTTTGGTTGAAAGATAGTTCCAGAAGCTCCATAAATGTAGACATTTCCTGCTTGCAAATTTGGCTGAACGGGTTTTCGGTTTTCATCCAAGACATCGATTACCACTTTTTTAACGATACTTTTAGCCCTGAATATCATGCAAATATACACATCTCCATCCTCTTCTACAAAAATGACATTTGAAGCACTTGCTTCTTGGGTGATTTGTTTCTCCAAAATGGTTAAAAAATTTTTTCTTTTGGCAATGGTTGTTAAATATTTTTTTGCCATAAAATACCAGTTTATTTCTACCAATCGACCAAGTAACTTTTCTCTTTCAATAAGTAATTCATTTTCTGACATTATTTCATACTCTTCATAGTCCAGTGATTTACATAACTTACAACCAGTGCTGCAAACAAAAAATAAAACCCTTTCAGTAGACTGACCTCAAAGAAATAGGACAATTGAGAGGAAAAGAGAAGAAAGCTTATTAGGAATACGTCAACCATAGCCAATTTATGTAAATTTAAATTTTTCAGTCTAGTAATTGGTACGAAATTCGTACAAAGCCTCATAAAAGGGATCAAAATACCAAAAGCTAAAATCGTTCCACCAAGCAGAAAATTTTGTTGGTCAAATAGAGCAATTATTAAGTTATAAATTGAAAACTCTTCCTTAAAAATCCAGAATTCCTGTATCCTTGCAAAAGGAGAAAATATTCCAAAAAAAAGAAGTATAGCCTCAACGGCTGAAAGTATAATTGTTATTAACAAATAGGGCCGACCCTTAAATAATTTATGATATAGTCTTAATGAATAAATTAACTTTATTAGTAACGCAACAGCTTCGTTCGTTGTTTGGGCTGAACTTAAAATTAGGAGACACACCATGGAGAAATCTTTCCCGAAACTGGATCTCGTGTATTTTAAAATGCGCGCGTTTACAGAATCTATACAAATGCAATTATGCTACGGAAACGTTCCCTATACCTATCATATGGCGTGGGAATATTTTGAGAAATCTTGGCCGGAAATGAAAAAAGAAATTGGGTTTGGTCAGCTACCTGTTCTTATTATAGATAACCAAACCACAATTTGGCAAAGTGGCTCAATAATGCGATATACAGCTAAACTAGCGAATACCCTTCCTGCGAATGAGAAAGACCGAGCAATAGCTGACGCTATATTTGAGTCAAGCCAAGAGCTATTCCAACCCCTCAACGCGACAATAAACTTTAAGACGGGAGAGGAATATGAAGCTCTCAAGAAGACAATTTTATCCGGTTTTGAGCCAAAGATATTTTATTTCAATAAATATTTAGAAAGCGACAAAAGAGGTCCATTTTTTCTGGGAGAGAATCCTTCATACTGTGATTTCGGGGTATACCATCAATTATCAATGATTCGAGTTCTTGAGCCCACTATCTTCGATGATTGGCCCAAAATAGTGAGCTTTTTTAATGCAACAGAAAATCTTAGTGGCGTATCCGAATATCTAAATAGCCGGCCCGAACTAGTTGGAATTAAAGAAGAGCCAAAGCTCATTCTTAAAGGTAAAGCTGTGCCGACGGGGATGATGCCAGATTAGTAGTTTGGAGTTTAAAGATTTTTTAAAACTATATCTTTTCCAGTTTACACCAATCGGCTATGAATAAAGCTATTGTCTTTGTAATTTTCCTAACGGAACTCAAGCTTACTCTTTCATCGAAACCATGAATGTTTTCTGAATATGGCCCATATACTAGGCAGGGGCAATCCCCATATACCATAAACACCCTTGCATCCAGGTATGCAGGACTAATAAAGCTCTTCATATCTCCTTCGTAAGCAAGAAAATGTGCCTCACCTAATACTTTCTCAGCATCCGTACCCTCTTCTAAAACATAGCCTTTTGCAAAAAATCCATTCCACTCAATTTGAGGAGGATTATTTGAGAGAAAGGCATCATTCAATGAAGCTTCTCTAATGCATTTTTCTATTTCTAATGATTTCTCCTTTGGGTCCCAATCAGGAAAAATTGCAATCCGACAGTCAAACTCACACCAAGATGGGACAGAGGAGGCCCAGTCACCTCCCTTAATTTTACCGACATTAAAATTTATAGGGTGTTCAGTATCTTCATAATATTTAAAATTTGTCTTTTCTGCATTCCACGCCTCCTCAAGTTTTCTTAATGCTTTTATTATTGGAAAGCATGCTTCAATTGCATTTTGACCAGATCCTGCTTCTCTTACATGCACAGGCAAACCTTTTACACTTACCTTAAACCATAAAACACCAACATTTCCTCTAACTAATTTATCATCTACCGGTTCTGGAATGATTGCAGCTTCAGCATTATATCCTCTTACCAAACATGCTAGCGCACCATTTCCTGTACATTCTTCCTCTACTACCGACTGAATATGAACACGTGCAGCCGGTTGGTAACCTAGGTTTCTTATGGCATCCATAGCAAATATGTTTGCAACGATGCCCGCTTTCATATCTGCACCTCCCCTACCGTACATCCAATCGCCTTCAATCGCTGGATCAAAGGGGTTGCGTGACCACATTTCATAAGGTCCCTCTGGAACCACATCAATATGCCCATTAAGTATAAGAGATCTGCCGATCTCTTTTTGAGGTCTATGGGTGCCAACTATATTTATTGCATTTGAATAATCTACCTTTACTGGTGAAAATCCTGGGTGATCTTTAATGTCTTCCACATTCACCGTCCACCTATCAAGTGCATAATCTCGCTTTGTCAATTCATCAAAGAGAAAATCTTGAGCTGTATGCTCTTGGCCACGTAAAGAAGGAAATCTAGTTAATTTTTGAGTGAACCTTATTTGATCATCAAAAAGTTTATCAACTTCATTGTTTATTCTTTCGGAAAGCTCTTTTTCAATCATTAAAATAAGGTATCCCTGTGACCTTTTTTTATACTAAACTATAACATTAATAATTGCATCTCAGTTTTAGTAAGGAACATAAATTGTCTACTATCAATATTGAAGAAAGCTGGAGAAAGCGGCTGATTGATGAGTTCAAAAAACCTTACATGCGACAGTTAAGTGATTTCTTGAAGACGGAAAAAAAGGTGGGAAAGGAAATTTTTCCAATAGGATCAGAAATCTTTTCGGCGTTTAACTTTACTCCATTTGAAAAGGTAAAGGTCGTAATTTTAGGCCAAGACCCCTACCATGGGAGGGGACAAGCACACGGTCTAAGTTTCTCCGTAAAAGTTGGTGTTCAACCGCCCCCATCTCTAGAAAATATCTTCAAAGAGTTAAAATCAGATATCGGCTTAGCCCGACCTAAGTCAGGAAGCCTTGAAAAGTGGGCGAAAGAAGGTGTTTTGCTGTTAAATACTGTATTGACCGTTGAAAAGAGTAAACCAGCATCCCATCAGAATAAGGGCTGGGAAATCTTTACTGACAAAGTACTTTCTTTATTAAATGAAGAAAAAACAAATTTGGTGTATATTTTATGGGGAAAAAAGGCCCAGGAAAAAGGAACCTTTTTAAACGGGGATGCAAATCTAATTATAAAAAGTGCTCACCCTTCACCATATTCAGCTGCAAATGGATTTTTTGATTCAAAACCATTTTCAAAAACAAACGAATATTTAGATGACAATGGTCTTTCCTTTATTAATTGGGAACTGTGAATAGTTATTAAGATATTAATGTATAAGTGGTATAATAGAAGTGAAAATAATGTAGGAGATAAAAATGAAAGTAATAGCCTTAGCAAAATATAATGAGTCAGCATGGAAGGGTATGATTGGAAGCAGTTATGCTGAAAGAAGAAAAGTAATGGAAGCTGTTGTGACTAGCGCAGGCGCAACACTTACAGATATGATGTTCACTCGTGGTCAATACGATATCGTAGTCACCTTTGAAGTTCCATCCGAAGATGTTGCTTTAGGCGCGGCCATTGCCGTTAATGCTAGCGGTGCAATCAAAGAACTCGTAACGCTCAGCGAGATTGACATAGATAGCGCTCTCAAGACGGCGAAGAGTGTTGCTAGTGCCTACTCTCCTCCAGGAACCTGATTACAGGCTCTATGACCAATCCTGTATTTCTGGATAAAACCGTTTTCTCCACTCCAAGACTTTTGGATTCATAACTTTCATCCAAAATTGTGGGATTAAACTCATAAGCACCATCAAAGGATAGCCAAAAGGTAACTGAGGCGCATCGCCTGCATCATATGATTGGAGATGTTGATATTTCTTGTTTGGTCTCGCGTGGTGGTCAGAGTGCTTTTGAAGATTAATTAGCAAAAGATTACTCGCGTGGTCGTTAGCATTCCAGCTATGATGCGGGCGAGTAGGCTCAAACTTTCCATTGTCTAACTTCTGTCTAACAAGACCGTAGTGCTCAATGTAATTTACGACTTCCAAATGTAGTACCGCAACTAAAGCTTGTATGAAAAAACATATAGCGCCTAACATTCCACCGATTAGGGTAGCTAGCAATAGAAAGAAAAGCATGAGCCCAAAATAAATAAAAAAAGGATTTTGAAAATCCCAAAAAGGCAAGTTTTTTTTCTGCAATAGCTCCTTTTCTGTGTTCCAAGAAGACAACAAACATTCGGGAATAACACGGATAAAAAATTTATAAAAGTTTTCCCCATATCTTGCAGTGACCGCATCTTTGCGTGTTCCAACGTGCCGGTGATGAACGAGAACATGTTCCGTTCTAAAGTGACCATACAACGACATCCCCATTAAAAGATCTGATAAAAATCTCTCAATCCTCGTTTTTTGATGCATAAGCTCATGTGCAAATACAATCCCGACTGCTCCTGATATTATGCCTTGAACTATCATAAGAAAAAATGCTTCCGTGCCGCTGAGATGGTCAAACATAAATATTGCCATTAAACTGCCAAAGATCAAAAAGAACTGCATGGGAACCCAACCATAAAGAATGTATTTATATCGATCCTCCGATCCAGCACTATTCTCGGTGGGCTTAATTAGCTTTTTTCCTATCAAAGCATCAAAAAATGTAATCACTACGTACCCAAATATAGGCACAAGAAGTATTGTCCATCCCCCGAATATCCACGAGATTATCATTAATGGTGCAAATATATACGGGAGACCGAACTGAAAGGCCGGCGTTATTTCGCTCGTGAAGTTTTCTGTAGCAGTGCTGTTCATCTATCCCCCTTCATAGAGATATAAAGTATTTGGTGAATTTCAAGGATCATAGTTATACTTTAATTTGAAGATAATTTCTATTAGTTTTACATTTGAACTAAAAAAGGAGCAAAGATGAGCACAGTAATGAAAAAATCATTTGATAATCCAGATGAAGTGAGAGCGCCCGACAAGGCAAAGGTATCTGTCTGTGATCTAGGAGGAATAGCAGCTGCAAAGCTTGTTCTTCAGCCAGGCTGGAGTTGGGAAACATGTGTCAAACCAATGGTTGGAGGAGAAAGTTGCCAAGCAAAACACGTTGGAACAGTGATTTCTGGTCAAATGGCTGCCAAGCATAACGACGGTACAGAACAGGTTTTTGGGCCTGGTGACGTTTATGTTATTGAACCTGGTCACAATGGTTGGGTAGTAGGTGACGAAGAAGTAGTTGCGTTCGAATTTAATTCAACCGCAGCGCAAACATACGCTAAGACCGATTAAGCGATATTTAACTTTTTATAAATCTAGGTAGAGTCGCTAAAAAATCATTTAAGTTAAGTTGCTGATGTCTAATAATTCAATTGATTTTTACATCGACATAAAAAGTCCCTATGCCTACTTGGCTTTAGACCCTGCGATAAAGATATTTGCTCAACTGGGATTACAGTGGAATTTATTGCCATACACTCTGGATATTGCTGACTATTTAGGAAGCGCAACGGTCAATAACCAAGGGAAGATAATCTCTTCAAATAGAACAGCACATCAGTGGCGCAGAGTTAAATATTCCTACATGGATTGCAGAAGGATGGCTAATCTACAAGGGAAAACAATTTTAGGTACTCAAAAAATTTGGGATAGCTCATTATTTTCTATGGCTCATTTATGGGTCAAAGAAAAATCGAAAAAAACTTTGTTGCCTTTTTTGCGCGAGTCTTTTCAATTGTTTTGGAAGAGAGAGCTAGACATAGAAAATGAAAAGGTGCTTTTAAATTTAATCGACAAATTTCAACTTGATAGCACTGATTTCATATCTTGGAAGAGCAACAATCAAAACTGTGTGACCTCTTTAATGGATACCGCACTATCTATGGGAATATTTGGGGTGCCAACCTTTGTCTTTGAAGAAGAAATATTTTGGGGAAGCGAAAAATTAGCTCTTATTAGTGCAAAGATTACGGGAGATTACTCAGCTTTAACTTAAGTTTTTTTAAATCCTTTTTTTGTGGCCTAAGTCTCTTATTGATGCGAAGAGGACGAACCAATAAAATCTAATTTTTGCGTAGATGCCTTTTCGTGATTTGAGCAAATCGTATTTTTCTAGTCCACATTTTGTTTTTATAAAATAATTCATAAAAGTTGCATTCATTATTTATTTTCGTAAAGTTCACGTTCATACATTTCTATAATTTCGTTTTCTTTTTTTATTTCACAATTTAATCCTGTCTGATCTTCAATCATTTCATAAAGCGTGGGTATGGGTCTTGTATCAGGCCAGCTTTCAGGCTTCCATAGACTTGATCGAAGTAGTGCTTTGCCGCAATGCAGAAATACTTTTGTTGGTTTAATAACTGTAACTGTCTTTGGCAAATTGGATTTTAATTTATGTTTTTCAAGAACTTTTGGGTCATTTGATATCGTAGCTTTCCCTTGAACTCTAAGTGTTTCTGCTACCTTTGGAATGAAAAATATTAGGGATACTGTTGCGTTTTTAGAAATATTTAGAAGCCCGTCAATCCTATTGTTTCCAGGTCTGTCAGCTATTTCGATTCGATCATCAGATATCACTTTAACAAAACCTTTTGGATCACCTTTGGGTGAGAGATCAACATCTTCACCGTCAAAAGTCCCCATGACCAGAAAATTTGATGCATTTATGAAACTGACACTATGTGGATCCAAGCTTTTCATAATCTTCGCAGATGCTTTCTCAGTAGCAGGACCATAAAGATTTCTTAATTGAATTTCATCCATCGTGCATCTTTTGTAGTTGAAACAGTTTGATAATAAACTATTTTGAAATAAGCAATACAAAAAACAAGAGGTATGAAAAATGAGCGTCGAACTTTATTATATCTGTCTATATGGACTTCTAATCATAGCAACTACCCTTGTCCAACAGCTCACCAGCTTGGCAAACGTTGGAATTATGCCCGTGTTTAGTAGTCGAGAAGGCGTAAATTTTTCAGGTATGACCGGACGATTAGAGCGTGCTATTCTAAATTGTGTGATAGCATTCGCGATGATAGGTCCACCAATCCTCGCACTTGCAATGACCGAAACCAGCAGTGCAAATACTAAACTGGCTGTTCAAGTTTTCTTTTGGTCACGCATCGTTTATGTAATCGCATACGGATTCAATATCATTGGATTAAGATCTGCAGGTTGGGTTGCGAGTTTATTAAGCATCCTCTATTTGTATTGGTCAGCAATGTCGATCAGCTAACTTTTGGAAATGGACAACAATCTTATTAGAAAATAGAGAGCTTTATGGAAGCTATAGATCAGCTGATCAATTACAATAGAACGACTGGTTTACTCCAATCCGTAGCGGGTAGAAATGCTTGGGATCAGGAGACAATGATGCCATCTAAGAGTGGAAATTCTCGAGCGATGGAAATGGGTGCACTTGAAGAAGTTATCCACGATAGAAAAAAAAATTCAATAGTCAGAAAGTTATTAGAACAAGCCGAACCTAAAACACCTTTTCAAAAAAGAGCTTACACACTAATAAAGAGAGCCTTTGACAGAGCAGAAGCTATACCAAGCAAACTCGCATCGGATTTGGCTGCAACCATATCCTTAGCTCAAATGGCCTGGCAAAAAGCTAGACAAAATAACGATTTTTCTGGGTTTTCACCTCACTTAAAGAAGGTAATTGATTTAAAAAGAGAAGAGGCTTCCCTTCTATCTCCCAGTGGAGATTTATACGATGGGTTAATAAATGATTACGAATTTGGAATGACAAAAAAAGAGACCTCGAGTATTTTTGAAGAAATGAAGCCAAGACTTTTAGATTTGCGGCAGAGAATAAGTGAAGCAAAACTTTCCAAACCTGTATTAGTAGGTGACTTCAATACTGAAAAACAATTAAAACTCGCCCATGAAATAGCAAAGACATTTTTCTATGACTTTGATAGAGGAAGGATTGATATTGTAGCGCATCCTTTTTGTTCAGGTGGTGGGGATGATGTACGAATTACTACCCGAGTCGATAATAATGACCCATTTAACTGTTTATACAGTACTATTCACGAAGTGGGGCACGCTTGCTATGAACAAAACGTCTCTTCAGACTTTTTACACTCGCCTCTCGGTTCTGGCGTATCTTTAGGCATTCACGAAAGTCAGTCTAGGATATTTGAGAACCAAATAGGAAGATCTAGGCAATTTACTAGGTGGCTGTTTAAGAAAATGAAAAGCTATTTTGGAGAATTTGGCATTAGAGATGAAGAAGAATTCTACCGTTTGGTTAATAAGGTTGAAACCGGTTTTATTAGAACTGAAGCAGACGAAGTTCACTACAATCTACATATTATGCTTCGCTTTGAGCTCGAATTAGAGGTAATTGGAAAAAATTTGGAAGTTCCGGATTTGCCCGAGGCCTGGAATGCAAAATTCAAGGAATATTTTGACCGTGACGTTGAAAAAGCCTCTGATGGAATTCTCCAGGACGTTCATTGGTCAATCGGTGCATTTGGGTATTTTCCAACCTACACTTTAGGTAACTTAAATGCCGGTTGTTTATTTGAAAAGATGCAAAAAGATATTCCTGGTCTTGCAGACGGATTTGAGAAGGGTGATGTGTCATTAGCAACCACTTGGTTAGCAGAGAACATACATCAGCATGGAAGCCTATACGAGCCTGCTGACCTGATCAAAAAAGCTACAGGAAAGGCTTTTACGCCTGAGCCCTTTTTGAATTATTTAGATGAAAAGTTTTCCGATATATACGAGGTCTAATCTCTAAAATTTATAAATTGTAAAGGAAGTGGTAAATCGAGCTTTTTTGCTAACGAAATAACTTCCTGAAGACTATCTTTCTTTTGCCCTGAAACCCTAAGCTCATTACCTTGTATTTTTACCTGCACTTTTAACTTACTCTGCTTGACAGAAGAAATAATTTTCTTTGATGTGTCTTGTTCAATCCCCTCCAGCAAATCATAGTTTTGCCTTACTCGATTACCTGAAGCGCTTTCCGTTGATTTAACTTTGAGGGCTTTGGGGTCTATACCTCTTTTAACAAAATGGCCTATTAAAAGTTCGTTAACTTGCTTTGCTTTCAAGTCATCTTCTGTTTCTACAGTTAACGAGTTCTCATTTCTCTCAATATCGGTCTTCGAACCTTTAAAATCATATCGCTGGTTGATCTCTTTACTAGCATTAAAAATCGCATTCTCAACTTCCTGCATATCCAATTTACTAACAATATCAAAACTAGGCATTCCCTCTAAACTCCCTTGACCATAAAAAAATTGCTTTGTTGTCATTTTACAATAAATAAACCCTAAATTTAACTCATATTTAGATTCAGAAAAATTACAATATTTTTAAGTCTCACAATGATGTATGATAAAAAATTCGAGTAGAGCCGGATAATTTATAATGGAAAAGCAAAATAAAAAATCAGAGCCTAGCTTTTATGTAAATTTTAAGAAAGTTTACGCACGTAATATAGACAGCAATATAAGCTTGCTAAATTTTTTGAGGCATAATTGTAAATTTACTGGGACAAAAGAGGGGTGCTCAGAGGGAGACTGTGGTGCATGCTCTGTATTGATTTTTGATGAAAAAGGATCCTTAGCACCTGTAAACTCTTGTATTTTAAAGGTGGGACAAATAATTGATAAAAATATAGTAACAATTGAAGGTGCTAGCAAATTAAGCTCTGCTAAACCTTTAATTCAAGCACTGAACTCCGAGGCGGCGTCGCAATGTGGGTTTTGCACACCTGGCTTTGTAATGGCAGCGCTTGCATTAAAAGAAAAACATAAAAGCCCTTCTGAGAGCATCATCCATGACTCTCTATCTGGAAACTTATGTCGCTGTACAGGGTATAGACCAATAGTGAACGGGATCCAATCTCTCAAAGAAAAAATAAGGTTGCCAATGCCCATAAATAGTAAAGGCCCAAAATTAAAGACCGCAATTTTTGGAAAGACAACTTACATCTACCCAGATTCTAAAAAAGAACTAATTGAATTTATATCAAAGGAAAAAAATTATACTGTTTTGTCTGGAGGTACAGACTGGAACCTTGAAGCGGAAGACTCCAATTTTAAACAACAGAAAATATTATTTCTGAATAATATTAAAGAAATGTCTAAAATTAAAACCAAGACTTCATCCTTTGAAATAGGAGCTTGTGTTACACTATCTAAATTCGAAGAGTTATGCCGTGAATTTTTCTCCCCCTTTCTGGATACAATTATTAGATTTGGTTCTCCACAGATTAGAACAGCCGCAACAGTTGGAGGGAATCTTGGGACATCGAGCCCTATTGGTGACCTAGCTCCCCTATTTTTCGTATTGGAGGCTGAGTTGTCTCTACTCGGTCCAAAAGGAGAAAGAACTATTCCGATTAAAGATTTTTTTAAGGGATATAGAAAAAATGCTCTAAAACGCAATGAGCTTATATACAAGGTTAAGGTACCAAAAACAAAAAAGGAAGATTCAATTTTTTCTTGGAAGCTATCAAAAAGATATGATCAAGATATATCAACTTTATCGCTGGCAGCCAAATTTAACATGGATAAAAACCACACTATAGAAAATATTATTTTATCTGCAGGGGGCGTAGGACCCACGCCTTTATTATTAGATAAAACGAGTAGATTATTAAAGGATAGTAATCTACGCTTTAACCAAAACTCTCTAATAACTGCTTTAAGTCATGATATTTCTCCAATAAGTGATCTTAGAGGGACAGCAAATTATCGATCGGCTGCAATGGTTGGATTGATAAAAAAAATGCAAAGATCCGTCATAAGTGGTGATAAACAACATTCGATAATGAATATTTGATGGCGTTAGATAACAAAAATAATATTTCAGTTGGAAAGTCTCACTACCAAGACTCGTCTTTTAGACAACTTACGGGAAGAGCCGAGTACATAGACGATATTCCATTGTCAGAAAATACTTTGCATGGAGCTCTTATCCTCTCAGAAATACCATATGGTATGATAACTTCCATTGAGACCGAAAAAGCAAAAAAATTTGATCCAAGCATTACAGTTATTACAGCAAAAGACATACCTGGTAGGAATGATATAGCGCCTATTTTTGCAGATGAGCCAATCTTTGCAGAAAAAGAGGTGACTTATGTAGGCCAACCTATCGGGCTGATTGTTGCTTCATCAATGGAGAGAGCAAGGGCAGCCGTAAATGAAGTGAAGATTGTCTATAAAAAAGATAAAACACCGATATTAGACTTGGATTTAGCGTTCAAGAAAAAAAACTTCTTTTTAAAACCAATTCACTTTGAGAGAGGTAAGGCAAACGAACAGATTAACCAGGCACCCCATAAACTTAAGGGTTCATTTTCTATGGGAGGTCAAGATCACTTTTATTTGGAGACACATATTGCTCTTGCCATTCCGCATGAAAACTCTGAGTTCACAATCTGGTCAAGCACACAACACCCAACTGAAGTCCAGCATGGTGTATCCAACGTTTTAAATATTCCAGCGGCCAAGATCTCTAGTAAGGTCAGGAGACTTGGCGGTGGCTTTGGAGGTAAAGAAAGCCAATCAACAATATACGCCGCCATAGCAGCTCTAGGAGCATACATTTTGGATAAGCCTGTTAAGCTTCGTCTTAATCGCAGAGATGACATGGCATCATCTGGGAAACGTCATGACTTTGAAGTGAAATACTCCGTAGGTTTCAACAAAAAAGGAAAAATTAAGGGATTAGATATAACATTGCTTAGCAATGCAGGTAATGTCTGCGACCTGTCAGCTCCTGTAATGTCGAGGGCATTGACCCATTTAGATAATTGTTACTCTTTTAAAGATTTTACAGCACGAGGCTATATATGCAAAACAAACACCGTTTCTAACACGGCGTTTAGAGGCTTTGGTGGCCCTCAAGGAATGCTTGCAATTGAGACTATTCTTGAACGAGTTTCTCGATTTCTAGGAATCGATTTAGATGCGCTAAGACGTGAAAATTATTATTCCCCTAAAAATGGAATTAAAACACCCTATGGGCAAATAGTTAAAAATATTAAAATTGAAAAAATAATAAATGAGATGGAAACTTTCGCAGGTCTAGAAAAAAGAAAGCTTCTTGTAGAAAGGTTTAACACGTCGCAAATTAATAAAAATCAGCCTTACAGAAAAGGAATTGCCTTCATGCCTGCCAAGTTTGGGATATCTTTTAACAAAGTATCCTTAAATCAAGCAGGAGCTTTAGTCCATGTATACACAGATGGTTCGGTGAGACTAAATCATGGTGGAACAGAGATGGGACAAGGTCTATTTACCAAAGTGGCTCAGGTCGTCTCAGAATGTTTCAACATTCCTATCGACTATGTACATATTTCTGGAACGAATACGGATGAGGTCCCAAACACCTCAGCTACAGCTGCATCGTCTGGCTCCGATATTAATGGGATGGCTGCGTGGAAAGCAGCTACTGTTATTAAACAGAGAATGCTTAAACAAGCGAGCAAAGTTTTTCAAAAGCCACCCTCTTCTATTGAATTTAAGAACGGTCTGATACTAAGCGGAAATAAAAGCATGACCTTTAAGGAATTAGCGTTTTCCTGCTGGGAAAATCGCATATCTCTTTCATCAACAGGCTTTTATAAAACACCAAAAATCTCATGGGATCAGGAAAAATTTAAGGGAAGCCCCTATTTTTATTTCACATGGGGAGCGGCAGTATCCGAAGCAATTATAGATATTGATACAGGAGAAAGTCGAATACTTAGGGCAGACATCATTCAAGACTGTGGGAACTCTCTCAACCCCCTAATTGATAGAGGGCAGATAGAAGGAGGTTTCATCCAGGGTATAGGATGGCTAACGTGTGAAGAACTATATTTTAATCCAGAAGGCAAACTTTTAACTCTTGGCCCCTCAACGTATAAAATACCTGGAAGCCGAGATGTACCACCTGAATTTAATATTAAGCTATTAGAGAATACTCCTAATGAAGAGAAGACAATATTTAGATCTAAAGCTGTCGGTGAGCCCCCTTTATTACTATCGATTTCTCACTTTTTGGCTTTGAAAAATGCCGTCTCAATGGCTAGCGAAACATCAAATGCAGATTTATTAAATGCTCCCGCAACACCTTCAAAAATTTTAGCTGCGGTGCATAATGATCACTCTATGTAAATCTCATTACCATTGCGTTGAAAAAAAAACTCTCTTAAATTTTCTTTGTCTGCATCCAATGCTGATGATCTATCGATAACCAGAAAATCTTGAGCTTTATTAACGAGCAGTGGAAAATGCCAAACTTTTGGATTGTAATTTATACCTACATTACCTGGCACTTCGAAATACTTGATTGAAGAAAGATCTGGGGATCCGTCCTTATCATTTGCCACAACTACTTGCCAATCTATTTTTTGTATTGGCATAAAAGCTTGAGACGCCAGAGGGTGCATCTCCAGATAATCAATTTTTATCGGTCTTTTTCTAGGAGTAGCAGAAAATATTGAAATGATTGGATTAGCTTTTCTGTCAAGTACTTGTACCGTCGCTACCTCATCAAACCTCTCACAATATCCCTGGTTTATCAGAAATTTATTATTCTCCATCCCTTTTGAAATTACATCACCAAAAGGTTCGAATAACTTCTGGCTTACGGTCAGCTTTTCTAAATTTAAATGCATTTTAGCTTACTGGCTGACCAAAAATTCGAAATCTCGAAACTCCCCCATCAGGATAGATGTTTAATCTCACGTGGGAGACCGTTTTTTCGTGTAAGAAATCATTTTTTCCAAAGTTATGAATAAAGTCTGGTTTGCATTTTTTCTCATCTAAAAAAAATTCCCAGTTACTAGAATCTTCAAATGCTTTTATTTTGTCTTTTTCATTTTTTAAATCAATTGTTTGAATTGAAGCTCTATCTGGAAAATTACCCTTGAAGTGACAGGTATCTATTTCTACATTCGAAATCAACCCAGGTGTTCCTAATTCAATGATTATAAAATCATTTCCAGGGACACGTCTACGCCGAGTCTCCCACCCGTCACCCATTGTATTTCCTCTACCTTCAGACAGGAGAGCGTTTACGTTGCCATAGTGTGCATTATTATACCCAACAATTTTGCCCCCATTTTTTAGAGCAGATAATTCTAAATCTTTGGACATATCCTGAGAAAAGGGAATAAGATCTCCAAAAAGTCTTAGCCGCGCTACACCTCCATCTGGGAAAATATTTAATCTTACATAGGTTACATGTTCATTTTTTAAGAGCTTAAATTTATTTATGTGATCTCCTTTCAAAATCTGTTTTTCAAGGAGTGTATGCCAGTCCAAAGATCCTGCTTCATAACTATGGTTAGATGAGAAATCCAGCGAGGCAGCTGGCGGATAGTTCCCAGTAAAGTGACTAGTATCAATTATTGCATCCTCTATAGAACACCTGCCTCCTAAGCCAATAATAGCCCAGTCGTTTCCCTCCACTCTTTTTCTACGGCTTTCCCAACCATCCATCCATTTTCCATGATCATCATATTTATCATCAATGAAAATGGGATCAGTGTCATTTAACATTCGATCACATTTTGCAAAAAAGTCGTCAGACACATCAATGATTTTTGCCCCTGATTTCGGTGATGCCAAATTAACCTTTTTTGACATTATTAATTTGTCTTCATTTTTCATGTGGTAGCACCTTTCTCCAATGCCTCGCAATCCCTATTCTAGTTGTAAACCAGATATCGCTGAATGACTGAATGTAATCAACAAACTTTTTTAGTGCCGGGAACCTTCCCGGTTTTCCAATTATACGGCAATGAAGTCCAATGTTCATAATCTTAGAACCTTCATGCCTTTCTTCGTACAGACAGTCAAAACAATCCTTAAGATAATTAAAAAAATGCTCGCCATTATGAAATCCTTGCGGGGTTAGAAATCTCATGTCATTAGTATCAAGAGTGTAAGGTATAATTAAGTGCGGTTTTTTTGTCATTTTAGACCAAAATGGTAAGTCATCACTATAGTCATCTGAGTCATAAAGAAAGCCTCCTTCTTCACAAACCAAATCTCTTGTATTCTCTGAGGTACGACCTGTGTACCAACCCATAGGTCTTTCTCCACAAATTCTTTTTTGAATCTCTATTGCTTTTTGCATGTGCTCTTTTTCAGTGGCTCTGGGCACATCTTTGTAATTTATCCATCTTAGTCCATGTGAACAAATCTCATGATTATCTTTTAAAATTTGATCTACAATTCTTGGATTCTCTTCCAAAGCTTGTGCTACAGCAAAAATTGTTATCGGGATTTGTCTTTCTCTGAAGAGTTTTAAAATTCGCCAAACACCGGCTCTAGTACCATATTCATATAAACTTTCCATCGACATATGTCGTTGACCAAAAAATGGCTCGGCACCTATGATCTCTGAAAGGAAAGTCTCGGAATGCTTATCTCCATAGATGATTGAATTTTCACCACCTTCTTCTAAATTCAAAACAAATTGAATCGCCAACTTTCTACCCCCTGGCCAGCTAAAGTGGGGAATTTCGCCATGGTAACCTTCTAGATCTCTGAGTTTTGTTTCCATGCTGCTCACTTCTCTTCTCTTAACATTTCCTCGATCTTATGAAACAGGTTTGCGTACAATAATCGCTCTTCTTCTTCTAAAAAAGTAATATTGCCAGGTGGCATCGCCCTTGATGCTGCAACCTGCTTATAAATAGTTTCATAGTTATTAATCAAATGACTGAATTCGTTAAAATAAACCCCCTTAGGAGGTTTTTTCATTCCTTCCCAAGATGGCTCCATAACATGGCAAGTGGAACATTTATAAGCCGTCACTTGCATTATATTATCTTTGAATTCTTTTGAAAATGAGCCTTCGATTAGGCTTAGTTTTTCTGGTGTTAGTTGATCCAACCTGGGTTCGTCAACTTCAGACAACATTAGAGAACCCCATGATAGGATTACAATTGGAACAGCAACCCAATATGGGGTCCTATTACCAGCGTGTCTTTCATTAAAAAAATGTCTAACAAGGCCTCCTATAATAATGGTCAATACAATTATTACCCAAGAATAGGAGGTAGCATAGGCGGTAGGATAATGATTGCCGATCATTATAAAGATTACAGGAAGTGTCAAATAGTTGTTGTGAAGAGATCTTTGTTTTGCACGGATACCGAATTCAGGGCTCGGTGTCTTCTTGGCGATTAATTGTGCTACAACTTTTTTCTGACCTGGAATAATTACCATCAGAACATTTGCTACCATTATCGTACCCAGAGTTACTCCCATCTGCATAAAAGCTCCTCTCGAACTTAGTATTGAATAGGATGCCCAAGACAAAAATGCAAAAAATATTAGAAGGACAATTGATAATACTAAATTAGATTTTCCAACCAGTAACCTGCATATTAGATCGTATATCAGCCATCCAAATATAACACCGGCTATTGATATCAAAACAGCAGCAGTTTTGGATAATTCAATTTTTTCATAATCAATTAGATATAGTTCAGCACCAAGATAGTAGACGAGTATGAATAGCGCTGCACCAGTGATCCATGTAGCATAAGCCTCCCACTTAAACCAAGTTAAGTGGTCGGGTAGATGATTTGGAGCCACGAGATATTTTACCAAATTATAAAAACCACCTCCATGAACTTGCCAAGCCTCTCCATGTGCCTCTTTAGGCAACGAAGGTGCTTTTCTTAGACTTAGGTCAAGCGCAATAAAATAAAAGCTAGATCCTATCCATGCAATTCCAGCAATTACATGGAACCATCGAACCATAAATTCTATCCACTCAAGATAATCAAAATCCATGCTTAACTACCTCGATAGGTACTGTAGCCAAACTTAGATAGTAACAGAGGGACATGGTAGTGTTGCTTTAGGTCATTAATTTGAAAGCAGATTGAAATATTATCAAAAAATAAATCCGTTTCTTTCATTTTATGTTTTGCCACCAAATATTTTCCAGCATGAAATACCATTTCATACCATCCTTCCCGAATGTTAGACTGATCAAATATTGGCTTATTTAATCTTCCATCAGAATTTGTTACAAAATTAGCAATCAATTCTTTCGTTTCTGAACGCGTTGTATAAAAACTAATTTCAAGTGCATCCGCAGGTTTCCCCTGCGTCAAATCTAAAACATGTGTGGTAAGACCTGTCATTTATTAAAAACTTTTTTTTTTTTTATTACATGGTAACTATAACGAGACAAAAAACAACCAAAGAAAAGGCAAATTTTGGAGCAAGAAAAATTCATTAGGCATTATGGCAGCTTGTATGAAAATTCGCCTCATATAGCGCTTGCAATATACGAGAACCATCGTTTGGATACCTTGTCACCCCTGGAAATACTGAGCTTAATGAAGGATTACGTAACCAAGATGGATCATCAATCCAAAATGAACCTAATTTTAGAACATCCAGAACTAGGTATTAAGAAGGGACAACAGAACAACCTAACAGCCCATTCAAAGCGAGAACAAAACCGAGCTGGTCTAGATAATCTTTCTGGAAGTGAATATAATCTTTTGAGCAGGTTAAACAAAGACTACATGAATAAATTCCAATTTCCTTTTATTATCGCTGTATCAGGCCTAAACAAAGAAGAGGTATTTGGAAATATTCAGGTAAGGCTACAAAATACTGTTGAAACAGAGTTTGGAACCGCTTTAAAGGAGATACACAAAATTGCAGAAATAAGGCTGAAAAATCAGCAGTAAGGTTATTTAATTTTTTTACCAGCAATAAATACCGAGTCTATCGCTCGATCATCTCCTAAGGTCTGAAGGATGAATAGTTCTTCTCCAATAGTTTTACATTTTTCCATTCTATGTCTCATTAAAGAAGTACTTTTACTATTTAGAACTATCAAGTCAGCATAGTTTCCGGTCTTGATTGTTCCGATTTGATCCTGAAGTCCTAGACACTCTGCATTACCCATAGTTGACCAAAAGTATGAAGCTAAGGGATTAAGGCTATAGTTTCCTAATTGTTGAATTTTGTACGCTTCGTCCAGCGTTCTTAACATTGAGAAGGATGTACCGCCTCCTACATCTGTTGCTATTGCGGTTCTTACTCCTTTCTCTTCTAACTCTTTAAATTTAAATAGCCCACTTCCTAGAAATAGGTTTGATGTTGGGCAATGGACAGCGATGGACTTGGTTTCTTTCATTCTCTCAATCTCGTTCATTTCCAAGTGTATAGAATGAGCTAATAATGTTTTGTTCGAGAGCAACTCATATTTGTCATAAATAGATAGGTAATCTTTTTGATCTGGAAATAGTTCCAGTGTTGTTTTAATTTCGTCTATATTTTCAGATAGATGCGTTTGCACATAACATGATTTATTTTCAGCGCATAAGGTTTGAGAAACTTCCATCAACTCAGGAGTGGAGGTTATTGCAAATCTAGGTGTTATTGCATATTTGCAACGGCTGACATTATGCCACTTACTAATTATCTCTTTGCTACTTAAATAGCTTTTAGCTGCTTTCTCTAGAACTGTATCTGGCGCATTCCTATCCATCAACACGTTACCAGCAATAACACACATGTTTTTTCTATGCGCTTCCTGAAATAGATATTCTACTGAATTAGGATGCACTGATCCAAATGAAACGGAAGTTGTAATACCATTATGATTTAATAAATCTAAAAATATTTTTGACTCTCTATCACAATGCTTATCATCAACAAATAAGCTTTCATTTGGAAAAGTATATTTATTCAGCCATTCAAGTAATTTTGTTCCATATGAAGCGATTACCTGTGTTTGGGGAAAGTGATTGTGTAGATCTATAAACCCAGGAAAGATTATTTTAGATCCAAAATCTATTGTTTCAGTATTCTCGTATTTCTTACTAAGTTTGTAATAATCGTCAACTTCAATGATAATTCCTTTATCATCAAATGCTACTCCTCCTTTTTCTAAATAGATGTAGCTACCAGTGTCATTAATATCTGCTGGTTTCCTCAAAAACGAAAAAATTCTTCCTTTAAATATTTTCATTTTTTACAAGTCTCCAAAAAAAAGGCCCTTTCTAGGGCCTTTTTTATTTTCTGTAGATTAATTTACTTTGGAATATCGCCTTCAATTCCCTCAACGTAGAAATTCATTCCAAGGAGTGTTCCGACATCAGCTGTCTCACCAGCCTTAAGCCAAGGCGAACCGTCTTGCTTATTGATTGGACCTGTGAATGAATGAAGGGTTCCAGCAGCAATTCCATCTCTAATTGCCATTGCCTCCTTCTTGACACTCGCAGGAATCTTATCATTTAAGTCTCCAATAATAACCATACCGGCTCCAATTCCATCAAAAGTTTGTTCTCCGCCTTTCCAAGTGCCAGCCATACCCTGTTTTACCTTTTCCACATAGTAAGGCGCCCAACCATTGATAATTGCTGTCAAGTGGGCGTTAGGACCAAAGGCACTCATATCGGAGGCTTGACCAAAAGCATAAACTCCTGCCTCTTCGGCAACGGTCATTATGGCAGAACTGTCTACATGCTGTAGTATCACGTCAGCTCCTTGAGAAATCAAAGTTTTGGCAGCATCGGCTTCTTTAGCTGGATCATACCAAGTAAAAATCCAAATAACTTTGAATTCAACATTAGGATTAGCTTTCTTTGCAGCCAAGTATGCTGAGTTAATACCTCGAACCACTTCAGGAATTGGAAATGATGCAACATAACCAATTGTATTTGATTTAGTCATTTTTCCGGCAATATGGCCCACTACAGATCTACCTTCATAAAATCTCGCGCTGTATGTAGAGACATTATCTGCTGTCTTATACCCAGTAGCGTGCTCAAATTTCACTTTTGGAAATTTTTTGGCAACGTTAATTACTGGATCCATATATCCAAATGAAGTAGCAAAAATCATGTCCGCTCCCGCTAGTGCCATTTGGGTCATAACCCTTTCAGCATCAGCACTCTCTGGAACATTCTCTTGAAAAACTGTTTCGACTTTTCCACCGAAAGCCTGATCAACAGCTTTTCTTCCCACGTCATGCTGATAGTTCCATCCATGATCACCTGGAGGGCCGATATAAATAAAGCCAACTTTATAATCTGCTGAAATAGCTAGGTTTGCGTTCAAAACCATTACTGCAAATATTAAAGAGGCCGATAAAAATTTAATAACTCTTTTCATTTTATCTCCATTTCTGTGTTAGATTTAAATTGTTTTCACAAACGATCTACCTAGACATCCGGGAGCTCCCCTGTTCCCTCGGAATCGACTCATCGATATTACCACTAAAGCCAATATCGTTGCAAGGTATGGTGCCATTGATAGTACAGCAATGTTTATATTTACACCAATTGCTTGCAAGTTTAGCTGAAGAATTGTGATACCACCAAAAATATAGGCACCTATAAGTAATCTAAAAGGTCTCCATCCTGAAAAGACAACGAGAGCAAGGGCAATCCATCCTGCTCCGGCTGTCATTCCTTCTGTCCATTGAGGAACTCTAAAAAGTGATAAATAGCCTC
>CACBNQ010000008.1 GCA_902540655.1 uncultured Alphaproteobacteria bacterium
TAAAAGACATAGACTTATTTGAGGTTAATGAAGCCTTTGCTTCAGTACCACTCTCGTTTATGGAACATTTTGGTGTGGAACACGAAAAACTCAATGTAAACGGGGGAGCTATTGCTATGGGCCATCCTTTAGGAGCCACAGGAGCAATGCTAGTGGGAACCGCATTAGATGAACTTGAAAGAACTGGAAAGACAACAGCACTTACTACCTTGTGCGTTGCATCAGGAATGGGCGCTTCAACAATAATAGAAAAGGTTTAGTGAGGAAACATTATGTGTAGTGATTTTACCAAAGAGGTAGATAAGGATAACATCGCGGTAATCACATGGAATTGTCTCGATAAGTCCATGAACACAATGACTGAGGATGGTTTAAGAGGTTTTCAAAAATTAGTAACGGAAGCATTGTCTGAAGAAAAAATTAAAGGGATTATAATCACCTCAGGTAAGGTTGATTTTTCTGGGGGAATGGATCTTTCAACATTAGAGGCATTAAAACGAAATTCCGGCTCTGACCCTGCGTCTAAGATCTTTCAGTACATAATGGAAGCACACGGTTTACTTAGAAAGATAGAACTGGGGAAAATTGATGACACCTCTAAAAGTAAACCTGTCGCATTTGCCGGAAGTGGTATCTGTGCCGGAATAGGCACGGAAATAGGACTAGCTTGTCACAGGCGCTTCTTCTCATCATCAATAAACTCAAAAATAGGATTACCAGAGATACTTGTTGGCCTTTTCCCAGGTTTGGGAGGCACGACAAGAATACCAAGGATGATGGGACTTATGGGAGCATCGTCAGTTTTATTAGAAGGAAAACTATTTGCAGGCAATAAAGCTAAAAGCATTGGACTAGTTGATGAAATTGTTTCCGAAGACGAGTTAATTCAAAAAGCAAAGAACTGGGTCTTATCCGCATCTCCCCAGGACCTTGTAAAACCATGGGATCAAAAAGGCTTTAAATTTCCTGGCGGCGCGCCTTATCATCCTAGCGGGTTCATGTCATTTGTTGGGGCTTCTGCTTTGGTAAACGGCAAGACTAAAGGTTTGTATTTCTCGGCAAAAGCTCTTCTCTCATCAGTTTATGAGGGTTCGCTAGTTGACTTCGATACCGCTCTCAGAATTGAGGCTCGTTGGTTTACGAAAGTGTTGATGACGGATACATGCACAAATATGGCCAGAACTCTTTTCTTAAATAAGAGTGCATTAGAAAAAGGCCATCAACGACCTATCGGAGCAGAAAAAACAAATTTAAAACACGTGAGCGTTATTGGAAGCGGTATGATGGGATCAGGTATCGCTTACGCATCTATATTGCAGGGACTAGAAGTCTTGCTTATAGATCAAAATATCAAGGCTGCAGAAGATGGAAAAGCAAAAATTGAGATGCTATTAAGTGAGAGTGTAAAACGAAAAAAATTATCGGAAGAGGAAAAAATTCGCCTCCTCAAAAAGGTAAAAACGGATGCATCACTCGAAAACATTTCTAGCAGCGATTTAGTTATAGAGGCTGTTTTTGAGGATTTAAACCTCAAACATAATTTATATAAGAAAATTGAGCCTCATCTAAAAGAGGGCGCTATTTTGGCATCTAATACGTCTACACTGCCTATAACGAAGCTATCTGAGGTGTTAGCGGACAGCACGCGTTTTTTAGGAATACATTTTTTTAGTCCGGTTGACAAAATGAATTTAGTCGAGCTAATCAAGAGCGAGAGAACAAATGACAACGCATTGGCAGTTGCCTTAGATTATACTAGTTTGATAAAAAAGACACCGATAGTTGTGAATGATTCTAGAGGCTTTTATGCAAATCGATGTATAATCCCTTATATAAATGAGGGATTAAGGATGCTTAATGAGGGGATTGAACCTGCTCTTATTGAGAACGCGGCTAAGCAAATAGGAATGCCCGTTGGGCCTTTGCAATTGCTTGATGAACTGTCTGTTTCGTTAGCTTTAAATGTTGCAAAAGAGACAAAGGAAGCTCTCGGAACAAAATATGAGGAAACTGGAACTGAAAGTATTCTGTTAGAAATGTCCCAAAAAAATAGACTTGGAAGGAAAGAATTAGCTGGTTTTTACGAATATGATGACAAAGGAAGACGTTTAAAACTTTGGGAAGGTCTAAGAAATCTAAACATAGAAAAAACTTCTGCTGATATTTCAACAGTAACTGTAAAAAACCGTCTTGCATATGTTCAAGCGCTTGAGGCGGCAAGAGCTTTAGAAGAAAATATTCTGCTCAGTGTTGAAGAGGGAGATGTTGGTGGAATTTTAGGCTGGGGCTGTCTAATATGGGCAGGTGGCCCCTTCAGTTGGCTTGATTATATCGGGCACGAAAATGTGGTTGTCGAATGTCAAGACTTATCTGATCAATACGGAACCAGGTTTACCCCACCAAAAATAATTAAAGCACTAGCAAATAGTGGTCGCATGTTTTATAACCAAAAAGAATTTAGGGAGTGAAAGATGGATAACTTAATGCAAGATTTTCCTTTGCGCGTAACCAGTATTATCGACCATGCTGCAAAGTACCATCCTGAAAGAAAAATTATATCAAAAGACACTAAAGGAAGTATTACAGATACAAACTATAAGAATGTTCAAAGAAATTCAAAAAAAGTCGCTGACGCCTTACAAAAACTCGGGGTTAAAAAAGGAGACGTCATTGGTGTTATGGCGTGGAATAATCATTGCCACCTTGAGGTTTGGTATGGCATTCCCGGCATTGGAGCAGTTAATCATAACCTAAATCCAAGATTATTTTCTGAACAACTTATCTATATAATAAATCATGCAAACGATAAAATCTTGATCATAGATCTAGACCTTGTACCTATAATCGAGAAAATAATTCGTGATTGTCCTAAAGTCGAGAAACTAGTAATACTCTGCTCCAAAGCAGATCTCCCTTCCATAAAATTTTCAGAAGTGATTTCTTATGAGGAACTTCTGTCGATGGGAGTTGAAAATTTTGAGTGGATAGAAGGGGAAGAAACAGACGCGTGTGGAATATGCTATACCTCTGGAACTACTGGCAACCCCAAAGGAGTTGTTTATACCCATCGATCCAATACATTACACGCGCTAACCCAGGCAGCTCCCGATATGCTAAATTTATCCAGTACTGATACAATAATGCCAGTTGTACCACTTTTCCATGCTAATGGCTGGTCGATAGCTTATACCGCACCATTAGTAGGATCTTCTATCGTTTTCCCAGGCGGTGATTTAAGTCCTTCTTCTCTCTATGATATGCTAGAGAGAGGAGTGACTATTACTGCAGCAGTACCAACAGTATGGTTACTCCTATTAAACTTTCTTGAAAGCGAGAAAAAAGAACTCAGCTCACTTAAACGTGTGGTAATAGGAGGTTCGTCTTGTCCAAGAAGCGTTATTGAAGATTTCCAAAATAAGTATGGGGTAAGAGTACTACACGCTTGGGGAATGACAGAACTCTCTCCACTGGGTACTATCTGTTCATTCAAACCGGAAATCGAAGGTTTAAACGAAAGTGATAAGCTCGACATACAAGAAACAACTGGGCACCCTCCTTTCGGTGTGGATCTGAAGATTGTTGATGATGATGGTAAAGAAATAGAATGGGACGGAAACACTCAAGGTGATCTTTATTGCAAGGGAGCTGCGGTTGTTAAAAGGTATCTAAAAATAGATAACTTAGCTGTTGACAACGATAATTGGTTCAATACAGGAGATGTTGCGACAATTGATAAAAATGGGTATATGCGAATTACAGATAGATCTAAAGATGTAATCAAATCAGGTGGGGAATGGATCTCATCAATTGACTTGGAAAACGCGGCTGTTGGTCATTCTAATGTTGCTGAGGCTGCGGCAATCGGAGTTCCCCATCCTAAATGGGATGAGCGGCCTGTCTTGGTGATAGTTACAAATGACGGGAAAGAGGCCGATAAGGATAGTATAATTTCCCACGTATCGGAACGGGTGGCTAAGTGGCAAAAACCGGATGATGTGATTTTTGTAGACGAAATTCCACATACAGCAACTGGTAAAATTTCAAAACTGGAGCTTAGAAAATTAGTGGCCAATTTGGATTATAAACATCCAGATTTAAGATAGCTTGGCCGGTTACTCCAAACTTGAAGTTAAAGGAGAGTGGAAATCTAATTCTGATCATCCTACAGAAGTGCTAGTTGCTTTTGGATCAATTTCTCTAAATATCTTAAATACAAATGGAGAGCCTGTAAGGCAGTGGGCATATTCATCCATATTTTTAAAAAATAAAGAAGCTTCCAAATCTATGTTTTGTCCAGATTTGGAAGAAACTGAAAGCCTTTATATTTTTGACCAAGATGCAGTAAACCACTTGATTTTTTTATCTAATAAAACCAATCGAAGAGAATTTGCTAACTTGTTGCCATGGTTTTTTATCATTATTTTATTAATTGGTTCCTCTACCTTTTTTTCAAGCTACTTTAGAATAGTTACTGAAAAAATTGCGCTCTCTATAACATCTGCTGAACAAGAAAGTAATCTTGGCAACATAATGTTAAAAGAAATGTCAGGGGTCTCATATTGCGATATAAACAAGACCAATGAATATATTCGTAGCTTAGAAAAAAACTACCTCGCCATAACGAGTGCTTCTATTGAGCTGATTTTTATGAATTTTAAAGGTAATAATAGCATACTGCTTCCCGGAAGAAAGATACTAGTGCCCTATAGTATTTTAGAGAGTGACGATGGAGCATTTGTTTTAGCTGAAACAATCAAATTTGGCATAGAGGCTGCAAAAAACAAAGAGGCAATAGAAAAATTTTTTTCTAAGCAGCGCAACAAAGCTCTATTAATTTATGTTTTTGGAGTTTTAACTGACTTGAATTTTAATAAGATTAACGGTTTATTAATTAGTTTGCCTAGTAAATCTAAGGTCCTTGATAAAGTCTTCACTGACGATGAATGGCTTACATTAAAAAAACTCTGCAAGCTTTAATTATACAATATCTTTCCATCTTCTATTTTTGCATTTTTGTCGACTAATTTTGAAATCATTGGATTATGGGAAGCAATAATTGCTGAAATATTATGCTCTTTTATTAATTCTATTAGAAAACTCATAACTCTTGAAGTAGTTGACTGATCAAGATTTCCTGTAGGTTCATCAGCTAATAGTAGAGCTGGTTCATTAATAATTGCTCTACAGATTGCAACTCTTTGCTGTTCACCACCAGATAATTCAGCTGGTCTATTGTCCATCCGTTTACCTAATCCTACCTTTTCTAGTAGTTCTTTGCCTTTTTTAACTGCAATTTTTTTTTGTATACCATCAAAAAGTAATGGGAAAATAATGTTCTCTAATGCCGAGAATTCTTGAATAAGATGATGAAACTGAAAAACAAATCCAATGTTTTTTCGTCTCATTATCGATGTTTGAAAGTCATTTTTTGCGTCTACTATTGAGCCATCAATATAAATATCACCAGAAAACTTGCTATCCAATAAGCCTGCAATTTGAAGAAAAGTAGTTTTTCCTGAACCTGAAGGAGAAAAAAGACCAACCACTTCATTTGTCTTAACACTAAAGTCCATTCCATTAAATATTTCAACCAATGGTACATCACCCTTTCCACCAAAAATCTTTGTAACTTTCTGCAACTTCAAAACTGTATTACTCATACTTCAGGGCCTCCGCAGGATCCAAATATGCTGCTTTTCTTGCTGGAAAAATAGTTATTACAAAAGAGATTGATAATGATACCACCAATGTGAAAACTACATCTTCTATTCTTAGCGTTGCTGGCACTTCAGTCAGGAACCTAATCTCTTCATTCCAAACTGAGGATCCAATTAGGTATTCAACAAGCCATTGTATCTCATTGATATAAGTGACAAATAAGATCCCAATAATAACACCTAGGACAGTTCCAACCACTCCAATTAAACTTCCACAAATAAAAAATATTCTTAAAATTGAGGATCTTGTTAACCCAAGAGACCGAAGTATGCCGATATCTCTACCTTTGTTTTTAACTAGCATTACTAGCCCAGAAATAATATTCATGGCAGCAATCAATACTATAAGCGACAGAATTATAAACATTACTCGACGTTCTAAATCCAAAGCATCTAAGAAAACAGCAGTGCTCTCCTTCCAAGACCACAGAAAATATCTTTCCGGCAATTCATCTTCTACATTGTTTTTGAATTTATCAACATCAAATGGGTTTTTCAAAAGTACTTCTATCAAGTCAGCTTGATTAGCCCTATTAAAAAAAACTTGGGCATCTCTTATTGGCATGTAAATCCTTGTACTGTCTATATCATAACGGCCAACCGAAAATATATATTTTACCTTATATACATTTACCCTTGGAATAGTTCCAAAGACTGATTTTGCCCCATTTGGACTAATGAGTTTAATTGTGTCATTAGTTGATATATTAAGTTTTCTAGCTATGTGAGCTCCTATAGCTACACCATCGTTAAAATTTTCCATACTACCCTCAGAGCTAGTGGGCTTATTTACTAACTCTATATTGATTAAATCGTCTTTACGGATACCATAAACTTCTACCCCAGTACTGTTATTACTTTTACTGGCTAGAACTTGGCCTTTGACCAAAGGGTATGCTGCTTTAAAATTTTTTTTATTCCTTAAGTCTTCCAAGATGTTTTGAACCTCTTCAACGTAAAATCCTTTTTCAAGGTCGCTAGGTAGTGTCTTTTTATAAATTGCAAGATGGGAATTAGCTCCAACAATTTTTTCCACAAATTCTATCCTGAAGCCAATCATCACTGCCTGAACTATCACTAACGTTGCAACTCCCAAAACTACACCGATGAGTGCATACCACGCTATTATAGATATACCTCCTTCCCTTCGTTTAGACATAAGATAACGCCAAGCAATTATGAACTCATATTTCTTGAAAAAAGCCATTCAGATATTAGACTTCTACCTGAGATTTATGTGCGGTGGAAAGTTTTTTTAATACTTCCCCCAAAGCTAATAGATTTGCGTCTCCGGTTCTTCTATACACAAGCTCCACTTTCCCTTCAGCAAGACCCTTTGGACCAACTACAATTTGCCACGGCAACCCTATTAGGTCCATTTTTGCAAATTTAGCCCCTGGCCTTTCGTCTGTATCATCATATAAAATCTCTATTCCCTTGGCGCGCAGTTTTTCATAAACTTCATCACAGACTCTTACACACTCCTCATCTCTATAATTTAAATTTATTAGACCTGCAAAGAAGGGAGCAACTGGTTCTGGCCAAATAATACCTTTTTCATCATGGCTAGCTTCAATAATTGCACCTACTAATCGAGAAACTCCTATACCGTGACTGCCCATATGAACAGGCACTCTCTTTCCATCAGGGCTTACAACAAAAGCTTTCATTGGCTCTGAATATTTTGTGCCAAAATAAAATATTTGACCAACTTCTATCGCTTTACTTTCTATCCGACAATCTTCAGGTACATCTAGGAAAAGCTTTGCGTCATGAGTATCCTCGGTTCTAGCGTAAGACAAGGTATATCTTTCCACAATTTTTTCAATATTTGTATAATCATAGTAGTCCAGTTTTTCTTGACCTGTATTCATATCAAGCAAGGTTTTATCAAAAAAAACTGTGCTTTCTCCAGTATTGGCCAAAACCAAAAACTCATGACTATAGTTACCCCCAATCGGCCCTGTCTCGGCCCTCATCGGTATCGCTTGTAGTCCCATCCTATTAAATGTTCTCAAATAGCTTACGAAATGTCTATTGTAGGCATTTAGGGCTTCCTTTTCGTTCAAATCAAAATTATAGCCATCCTTCATATAAAATTCTCTTCCCCTCATCACGCCAAATCTAGGTCTTAGTTCGTCTCGGAATTTCCACTGAATGTGATATAGCGTGAGAGGAAGATCTTTATAAGATGATACGTTAGACCTAAATATGTCCGTTATTAATTCTTCATTGGTCGGACCATATAAGTAATTACGATCCTGTCGATCGTTAATCCTCAGCATTTCCTTTCCATAGTCATCATATCTTCCACTCTCCTGCCACAATTCGGCTGGTTGGATTGTTGGCATTAGCATAGGTATATGCCCAGCCTTTATCTGCTCATAATGAACTATTTCCTCTATTTTTTTTAGAACCTTAAAGCCCAATGGTAGCCACGAATATATGCCAGCCGTTGTCTGTTTGATCATTCCACAGCGCAACATCAGTTGATGGCTTATTATATTCGCTTCTGCTGGCACTTCTTTTAAAATCGGTAAAAAATATTGGCTGAGTTTCATATTATTCTCCTCAACTATTTAAATAATTTCTTTTTTGTATCTACAGTGACACATAACTTCAACGCTTTATTCAATTCTTGAATGCGTCTCTCTACAACTTCACCATTAACAAAGTCTATTTTTGATTGAAAGCATAATTCTACCTCTTGTGCTTTAAGCCTGAAGTCTATTTTATCAAAAAGACTTTTTTCACCAAAAAAAGTTGAAGCTAACTTTAATCCCTTACCTACAACAAGAGCGATTTTTCTCTTTTTCTTAGAAACAATTTTAAATAATTTATTATTAAAAACTTTTTCTGGTTTTGCCTTATGTCTGAACAAAAGTATCATGGCCAAGAATACTCTTTCTTTGTGACTCAGACCACTAATATTTGAGCGGGTGACTAGCTCTAAGCACATTTCCATCTTATAATCAGGATGTGCGATCCAGGCAATATCATGTAATTTAGTCGCCGCTAAAATAACTCTTTTTGTCTTGCGCGGAAGATTTTCATATAATGGTGAAATCCATTTAAAGGTATGCTTCGACATATTAGGAAACCTTGTTTCTTTTTTCTCAAAAAATTTAGCAGCCTCAATTAATGGGTCCTTTTTTCTCTCTGCCTCACTGAGATTATGGTATAAGAATCCCTCTCTCACACCAAAAGATGAAAACGTGAGAGTTTTAATCTGAAGCTCATCAATAATAATTTCTAACAATCGAGCTGACAGAGGTAATAATTCCAACCTGTCTGCAGAAATATTGATTTCGTCATATTTGGTATTAAATGAACTATCTTGAATGAATTCCAATGTCTTTTTTATTTTTTTACTCTTGACTTTATATCCTTGTATTATTTTCAGCGGATACTGTGTTCTTTGCATATGTATTTTGGCTATCGCTCGCCACGACCCTCCGATTAAAAAAAATGGTTTATCTTTTGCTGTATTGACATTAATTGTACCCAACAGCTGTTTCCGTATATACCTATCTATATCCTCAATTTTGTTTTCCAACTTGGTTATTGCAAGAGGGCCAAGCAAAGTGGAGTTACATTCGGCAATCACTCTTTTACAAATACTTGCAAACTCTACTGAATTACCACCTAGGTCACAAATTATCCCTTCTGCATTTGGAAAACCTAATAAAATACCCTGAGCTGCGTAAAAAGCCTCTTTCTCCCCAGATATTACATCAACGCGGATGTTAGTATTTTTTCGAATAACTTCAACGAGAACATCTGAATTACTGGCCTCTCTTAATGCAGACGTGCCAAACATTATAATTTTATTAATTTCCATATTTCGACAAATAGCGACATATCGGTTAATTATGCGCGATACGGCCTTAAGTGTAGTGTTGTCGAAGGCCTTTCTTCCAAAAGATTGCAGTCCGAGTCTAAAAAAAACCTTTTCATTGTATAAATATAATGGAGAACGCTTTGGGCCATCAAAAACGACTAGTCTAATGGAGTTAGAACCAATATCAATAATCCCTATTCTTTTCAAAATTTTCAAAATGATTTTTTTCTTTTATTGCCAACACTCAATAAACTTGGAGGGGCATTTAGTGCAGCTCTCCCCCTTCCTGACAAAGAAGGGTTTTCAATAAAATATTCATGACAACTAAAGCTCGGTTCATCTCTTTTAAACTGGTGTCTTTTATATCGGCCATCAGGTTGAAGTACCCAAGATTGCTCTTTGTCAGCTAAGTTAGCTACCATAATCTGATTAACAATTTGTGACTTCACGGTCAAATTTTTAATCTCTACAAACGACTCTACTCGACGGTTCAAGTTTCTTCCCATCCAATCTGCTGACGAAATAAAAACCTTAGCTTTCACAGAGGGCAACTTAAAACCATTACCAAAAACACATACTCTACTGTGTTCCAAGAATCGTCCTATTACGGATTTTACGCGAATGTTTTCAGAAAGGCCTTTTATACCAGGCCTCAATCCACAAATACCTCGGATAATCATATTGATCTTAACACCAGATTGGCTTGCCTCATATAAAACCTCAATAACTTCTGGGTCGATAAGAGCATTGAGTTTAACCCATATTTCTGCCGGCTTACCCTTTTTTGCTAAAGCCATCTCATTTTTTATCATTTTAATCAAGCTACTCTTTAACTCTAGCGGCGCTATTATCATACTTTCTAAATCTGTTGGTTTTATATATCCCGATAGATAATTAAAAACTTTAGTAACATCTCGACCTAGAGTAGCGTCTGAAGTGAAAAGGCTCAGATCAGTATAAATCTTTGCTGTGTCAGGATGATAGTTTCCTGTGCCAACATGCGTATAAGTTCTTAACACCTTGCCTTCTTGTCTTACTATAGTAGAAAGCTTTGCATGTGTTTTCCAATCCATAAAACCATAGACTACTTGAGCTCCAGCCTTCTCTAGTTCTCTTGACACATTTATATTATTTGCCTCATCAAATCTGGCCTTTAGCTCAACTAAGGCAGTTACTGTTTTTCCATTTTCTGCAGCCGAACATAATGCTCTGACTATGGGACTATCAGGAGTTGTTCTATATAAAGTTTGTTTGATAGCAATAACGTTAGGGTCGCGAGCTGCTTGTTCTAAAAAACTAATAACGGTATCAAAAGTTTCGTATGGATGTTGTAAAAGGAGATCTTTTTGCTTTATTGCAGAAAAAATGTCCCCGTTGAAGTCCTCTATTCTCTCTGGACTTCTGGGAACAAACGTCTTCCACTTCAGGCTCCTTTTCGCCGAAATAATTAACTCCTCTAAATCGGACAATCCAATCATTTCATTGACCTGTATCACTTGCGCTCTGTCAAACCCAATTTCCTTCGATATTAGCTTCAACAACGGCTCAGCATCGCTTTTTGTAACTTTCATTCGTATTACTTCGCCGCGCTTTCGGCGTTTTAATGCAATTTCAAACTCGCGAACAAGATCTTCCGCTTCTTCCTCGACTTCTAAGTCACTGTCTCTAAGGATTCGAAAGGAAAAATACTCATCGAGAAGATAATTTGGAAATAATCTATAAATAAAAATTACAATGAAATCTTCGAGTGATAAAAATCTTTTTTCACCTTTTACTCCATCCCTAAGTCTTTGAAATCTGTCAAGCATGCCTGGAATAGGAACCAAGGCATTCAAGAATTTTTTTCCATCTCTCGTTCTTAATTTTAATGCTAGGGCAGAGCCCTCAGTTGGGATGAAGGGAAATGGATGAGCGGGATCTAGAGCCAACGGGGTAAGCGCTGGAAAGACTTTTGACATAAATTGATTCTCTAAATTCTTTTTTTCGGATACCAATATTCCCTTCGGTTTTACAAGTACCACACCTTTTTGCTTCAAATTAGATAATATAGAGGGCAATAGCTCTTGTTGTTTCTCTATTAGAGCTTTAGCTTCTCGTTCTATTTGTATTAGCTGCTCCTCAGGCGTGAGACCATCAGCACTTATTACTTCGATCTTATTTTTTACCATTTGTCTAAATCCGGCAACTCGAACCGTGTAAAACTCATCAAGATTTCGAGCAGATATTGCAAGGAATCTAAGTCTTTCAAATAGTGGCACTTTTTTATTATTAGCTTCTTGCAAAACTCGCCAATTAAATGAAATCCAAGAAAGCTCTCTATTTATAAGTGGATTGATAGCACCTAGGTCCTTGGAATATTTCAATTCAAGGTCAGAATCTTGATTTAAGAAATCTGCATTTACGTTACTCATGTTTATTAATATTTCTTTTCCATTTGCCTCAAAGCAGCCTCGATGAAAGGTCTAGTTATTTTTCTATTTAGAACAAGAGATTTATGATCCACGTAGTTTACAAATTCGTATATTGAACTATAGGTTCTATTAATTCTGGCAGCAATATAGTCCAGGTTTGAGTGCTTTACAAAAATTTGCCGGTCATTAAAGTATTTCAATAGAAGTGCCATTACTAACGTATCATCGGGTTCTTTTATAGTGGTGTTGCTAAAACTTTGTAACCTTGACTCTAAATCTTTAATGCCTATAGACAGCGCATTAGGCATTATTCTTGAGGATATTAGCAGGTTGCCTCCTTTACTTCTAATACTGTTAACAAGGTGAAAGATACCCTCTTCTATTTTTAACTTTTTTTGCCTCTCAGCTTTTTCGATAACATCTATATCCTCAACACAAACAAACTCATGATCTAGGCCATTTTCCATTTCCCGTAAAACTGCCTCAAGCTTTACATGCTTAGCTTTATTCTCTTTCGACCACACAGTGGATAGATGCGTCTTACCACTACCCTTTGGGCCAACCAGCAACAAAACCCCTGAAGCCCAACGGTCTGTGTTGTCTAACAGAGTAACAGCGTCCAAATTACTTGAAGAAATAAAAAAGTCTTCTTTTTCCAATGCCTCCTTTAAACTAAGACCTAAAACAAGCTGCTCATTCATATTTTTATTCAAATTGCTCTTTAAGTAATCTTTCTTCTAACCCGTGTCCTGGATCAAACAAAAGTTTATGTTTTAATTTCTTTTCAATTGTTATGGCTACGTGCTTAACGTCCTTCACCTCAGATGTATCAGCTACCGCCGACACTGGTCTTTTAGTAGCGCTTTTTACTTCAATATCTATCCTTGCATCTAACGGCAGTAACGCTCCTCTCCATCTTCGCGGTCTGTAAGCAGATATAGCGGTCAATCCTAAAATGTTTGCGCCTATAGGTAAAATTGGTCCATGGGCAGAATAATTATAGGCAGTTGACCCAGCTGGTGTGCAGACTAATGCCCCGTCACATACAAGCTCTTGAAGTTTTTCAGACCCATCAATAGATATACTCAGTTTTGCAGCCTGGGCCCCCGATCTAAGAATAGAAACCTCATTTATAGCCAGCTCCTCCTCTATTCTACCATCTATTTTTGTAGCAATCATTTTTAGAGGGTTTACAATCTCTTCCTTTGCTATCTGAATACGTTCTTGCAAGTTATCGTAGTCAAAAGTATTCATTAGGAAACCAACGGTGCCCTTGTTCATCCCGTATACAGAGGTATTTTTTGTTGATAAGGATTTAAGTGTCTGTAACATAAACCCATCGCCTCCAAGTGCGACGACAACATCAGCTTCATCAATTCCAAAATCCTTATAAAGTTTTCGAAGTTTATTTAAAGCCTCTTTAGCTTCAAGGTCGTCACTTGCCATAAATGTTATCTTTTTGTTGGTCATAATTTTTTGTCCACAAGTTCTCAGATACTGTTATAAATCAAACCAGGTATTTCACAATAAATGATGATATAGTTACCCACGAAACAAAAGAAAAAACTGGAACAGACAGCCCATATTTAATATACATTAAAGCGAATCAAAATAATAATCGAAAAACATATTAGGTGTGTTATGAATTTTGTAGGCAAAACGAACTTGTTTGGTGGAACTTTAGCATCTCAGGATCCAGAAATTTTCAACTCATTAGAGAAAGAGTTCAGTAGGCAACAGAATGAGATTGAGCTTATTGCTTCGGAGAATATAGCTTCTCCAGCTGTAATGGAAGCTCAGGGTTCAGTTATGACAAATAAATATGCAGAGGGATATCCAGGTAGAAGATATTATGGTGGATGTGAAAATGTGGATGTCGCTGAGCAATTGGCAATATCCAGAGCTTGTCAACTGTACAATTGCAAATTCGCTAATGTACAACCCAACTCAGGAAGCCAAGCCAATCAGGCTGTTTTTTTGGCTCTAATGAAACCTGGAGACACTTTTTTGTCCATGGACCTTGCTTCGGGTGGGCACCTGACACATGGAGCAAAGCCTAATCAATCCGGTAAATGGTTCAATCCCGTTCATTATGAGGTTACAAAAGATACAAACCACGTTGACTATGATCAGGTCCGTCAGCTTGCAAAGCTTCATAAACCAAAGTTAATTATTGCGGGCGGCTCAGCAATCCCTCGTATCTTAGATTTTAAGAGGTTCAGAAACATCTGTGATGAAATCGGAGCTTTTTTATTAGTTGATATGGCACATATTTCGGGGCTGGTTGCGGCTGGCGTTCATCCAAACCCCTTAGAATATGCAGATGTTGTAACATCTACTACCCACAAAACTCTGCGGGGACCGAGAGGAGGAATGATTCTCTGTAACAATCCTGATATCGCCAAGAAAGTAAATTCAGCAATTTTTCCAGGTATTCAAGGTGGCCCATTGATGCATGTTATTGCTGCGAAAGCAGTAGCCTTCAAAGAAGCTTTAAGTGACGAGTTTGTACATTATCAAAAGCAAGTAATAAAGAATGCAAAAGCACTTGCTCAAACATTACAAGATGGTGGCCTTGATTTAGTTACTGGAGGAACCGACACCCACGTTCTACTTGTAGATCTTAGAAAGAAAAAGGTCACGGGTGCGATAGCAGAAAAAGTTCTTGGAGAAGGAAATATCGTTTGTAATAAAAATGGAATTCCCTTCGATATTGAAAAGCCAACTATTACATCTGGAATAAGGTTAGGAACCCCAGCAGCAACTACTAGAGGCTTTAAAGAGACGCAATTGAAACAAGTTGGTTCATGGATTTTGGAAATATTAGACAATGTTCATTCTGAGAAATCTTCGCAAGTGGTCGCAAAAGTAAAAAAAGAGGTTGTTGATTTATGTAGTGAGTTTCCGATCTACTAGCAACAGACTATTATTTTAAAGGAGAAAAAATGAAGTTTAGATGTTTTGCAAAAACAATTATCTTCTTCACACTGCCTTTAACGATTTCTTCTTGTTCAGAAAAAAATTGGCCAGAACTATCTCCTCTTAGTGAATTTGAAAAAAGATTTTTTCTAGACTAGTGAGATGAAAACAGAATTTCATAGAATCACTAGGCTACCTTCTTACGTTTTTGCAGAGGTTAATAAACTTAAAGCGAAATACCGTGATCAAGGCCACGATATAATTGATTTTGGAATGGGAAACCCAGACATTGATACTGAGTCTTTCATTGTTGATAAGCTGATTGAAACTGTAAAAAAGCCAAAGACTCATAGATATTCTGTCTCTAAAGGAATAAAGGGACTAAGGAAGGCACAAGCTGATTACTATGCTAGAAGGTTCTCAGTCAAGCTCGACCCAGAAAAGGAAATTATTGCAACTCTAGGTTCAAAAGAAGGATTGGCTAATTTAGCTATGGCAATAACTGATCCTGGTGATGTTATTTTAGTTCCAAATCCATCATACCCAATTCACCCCTATGGCTTTATTATTGCTGGAGGCTCCCTGAGACATGTACCAACCTTATCAAATGGGCAATTTGATGAGGATGAATATTTCAAAACCCTAACTCGTTCATTAAAACATATTTCACCTAAGCCAGTCGCTATAGTGATTTCCTTTCCATCTAACCCCACAACAAAAACATGTACACTAAAATTTTATGAAGAATTGGTTAAAGTGGCAAAACAAAATGAGGTCTGGATATTGTCTGATTTAGCATACGCTGAAATATATTTTAGTGGGACTCCTCCCCCTTCAATTTTACAGGTACCAGGTGCGAAATCAGTAGCCGTTGAATTTACCTCGATGTCAAAAACATTTAGCATGCCGGGCTGGAGAATGGGATTTGCTGTGGGCAACGAGATACTGATAGCAGCATTAGAGAAAATTAAATCCTATCTCGATTATGGAGCATTTACTCCTATACAAGTTGCAGCAGCGAGTGCATTAAGCTCGGATCCAAGCACAATAGCAAAAGTTAGAGAAGTATACAAAAAAAGAAGAAATGTATTGGTTGACGCTATGAGTAAGGCAGGATGGGAAATCCCTTCACCAGACGCAACAATGTTTGCATGGGCGCCAATCCCAGAAAAATTTAAATCTTTAGGTTCGTTAGAGTTCTCTAAAGTCCTTCTTAAAGAGGCTGATATCTCCGTTGCGCCTGGAATAGGTTTTGGAGAATATGGTGAAAACTTTGTTAGAATTGGCCTTGTTGAAAATGAGCATAGAATTAGGCAAGCAGCAAGAAATATAAAAGCAGTCTTTACTAAAGCCGATAAAATACTAAGCGACCACAGCCCGAATTAAATGGTTTCGTGATGAATAAATCCAAATTAAATGTAGCAGTTATTGGTCTTGGCACGGTGGGCTCTGGCGTAATAAAGCTATTGAGAAAACAAAAAAACAATATAAAGAAGAGGACAGGTATAGAACTTAAAGTGGTAGCTGTAAGTGCAAAAAATAGGAGAAAGCAGAGAAGTGTTGATATAAGTCCATTTAGATGGATAGCCTCTCCTATTACTATAGCAAAAGATCCAGGTGTTGACGTAATAGTTGAACTGATAGGTGATATGGATAACACCGCGAGAAAGATTATAATAGAAGCAATCAGAAACGGTAAACACGTTGTTACAGCAAATAAATCACTTCTTGCAAAAGAAGGGTCAATTTTTGAAGAGCTTGCTAAAGAAAAAGGTGTCTATTTAAGATATGAGGCAGCAGTGGCTGGGGGCATACCTATAATAAAAGTGTTACAAGACTCTCTCATAGTAAATAAGATTTCTAAACTATATGGCGTAATCAATGGAACCTGTAACTTCATACTTACCAAAATGGAGTCCGAGGGGCGGGAATATCAAGATGTATTTTCTGAAGCAAAACAACTTGGATATGTTGAAAGTGATCCAAGGCTTGACATCGGAGGAATAGATTCAGCCCACAAATTAGCTTTACTCTCATGTTTGGCGTTTGGAACTAGTCTAGACTTTAAAGCCGTGAAAACTGAAGGGATAGATCACATTTCTATAGAGGATATTCAAGAGGCTGATTTAATTGGATATAAAATAAAGCTACTTGCTACAGCAGAATATTCTAAAAATATGCTTAAACAGGAGGTCTCTCCCAAATTAATTAGGAAAAGTAGTCCAATTGCACAAGTGAACGGAAGCACAAATATAATAGCTATTGAGGGCGAAGAAATCGGAACTACTGTTTTTTCTGGTCCAGGTGCAGGCATGGGGCCAACAGCTTCCTCAGTAGTCTCAGATCTTGTAGCCATAGCTTCTAGAAAAAGTAAATCTACTTTTTTAAACGGTGATAAAAAATATGGTAGCAAAAGAGATGATTCTGTTTCGAAAAAAAGTTCATTTTACTTAAGATTTATACTGAAAGATAAACCTGGAGTGATAGCTCGATTATCAGGAAAACTAGGCAGCTTTGGGATTTCAATCAATCAAATGAAACAAAAACCTCACCCAAAGCAGAAAGCAACATTAATTATGACGACGCATAAAACTCTTAGGAACAACTTAAACAAAGCTTTGACTGATATAATGAAGTTAAAGATATGCGAACAGAGGCCTATTTGTATTGAAATACAAGAAGTTTAATGAGAATGTCCTTTTAAGTTAATCAGATAATTTTTATACTGATAAATGAGATGTTTAAAGGCGGTTATATTTTTTCTGTAAGCACCCTAATTGGTAATAGTTTGAATAAAGATACAAAACTTAATTATAACGTCGTCAAAGCTAGACAACTTTTTAAAGGTTTAAAGACTCTGTCATTCAGAAAAATCATAATGCCCAAGTTGAAAAATTATTGATGAATTTTCTGGGAATATCAAAATCCTGTACTAATAAAGAGTGGGTTGGGCCAAGCGAACAGATTTTGCAACAAGCATTAGCCTATTCAAAAAGCCTCTCGATACCACATCTAAGTGCGTTACAACTTATCAAAAATAAAATCAATGAGAGAGACTATTTAGATTATATAACCCCAAAGATAAAAAACTTGATACCAAGTCCAAAAATTTTCCTAGATATGGAAAAGGGTTCATTACGATTACGTAAGGCTTTAGAACAAAAAGAATCAGTCGCTATATTTGCCGATTATGATGTAGATGGTACAGTTTCCGCAGCACTAATTTCTCTATGGTTAAAAAATTTTTCTATCGAACCAACAGTATACATACCGGATAGAGAGACTGAGGGATTTGGACCCAATATCGACGCGATGAATAAACTTGCTCTTAATCACACTTTAATTATTTGTGTTGATTGTGGTACCGACTCAGAGGAAGCAATTAGAGGTGCTACCGAAAGAGGAGTTGACGTTATTGTGATAGATCATCATAAGTCCGATACCTTTTCAAAGTCTGCATATGCAATAATAAACCCAAATAGATTTGATGAAAAAAATATCTTTCCGTACCTTTGTGCTGCAGGGGTTGTTTTTATTTTTTTAGTTGAAATGAACAGAATTATTCCTAAGAGTAGAAGCTCAGATATAAATTTACTCAGCTACCTGAACCTTGTCAGTCTAGCTACAATAGCAGATGTGGTGCCTTTGATTGGGCTCAACCGAGCATTTGTTAAACAAGGCTTAAAAATATTCCAAAACCGGCTTTGTCTAAAAATGTTTGGAACTCATTTTAATTTACTACAAAATTTCAATGAAGAAACAATAGCTTTCCAAGTTGCACCAAGATTAAATGCTAGTGGAAGGATAGATACGGCTTATCTAACATACCAATTTCTTACAGCTACAGATCCAAAATCTATTGAAATTTATTTAAATAAAATGGAGGCAGCTAATAAAGAGCGTAAAGCATTAGAAAAAATAATTCTTTCGAGCGCAGTACAGCAAATATCAAATGCTGAAAAACAAAAACCTTACACCTTGGTAAAAGCTAAGGGTTGGCATAAAGGCGTAATTGGGATTATAGCCTCTCGACTAAAAGACTTATACGGCGGGTTGTGCGTTGCTATTACTATTGACGGGGATGTAGGTCATGGTTCTATTAGATCAACAGAAGAGATTGACCTTACTGAAATATTACAGGAGCTCAAATCCCGAGATGTTCTCATTAGTGGCGGGGGACATAAGCAAGCTGCCGGCTTTTCATTACTTATTGATAGGATTGAAGAATTTGATAACATAGTTTCGAACCATTTATCCGACCATACATCATTGCGAAACTCTAGTGCTTTGCTGGAAATAGATGGAATGATCGATATAGACGGCGTGAATACTGATTTAATCGATAAAATAAATCTGTTGGGACCTTTTGGATCTCAAGTACCTCAACCAATAATCGTTATTCCGAGTTGCCAACTTCTATTTGTTAAAGAATTGGGAGAAGGGCACTTGTTGTGTAAATTAAAAAAAGAGGAAGGTACTTTGGACGCAATATGTTTTAATGCAAAGAAAAAAGGGCTAGATATTCCTCTATCCAAACCCAATCAGATTTTACATTTAGCTGGTAATCTAGTTAAAAATGAATGGAATGGTGTCACAAAGCCCCAAATGCGGATTGTTGACATAGCTAAAATTTAAAAAAAAAAAAATAACTTGAAGTAGCTTCTATTTTTGGTAAAAAAATACAAGAGATGCGCCCTTCGTCTATCGGTTAGGACGCCAGATTTTCATTCTGGAAAGAGGGGTTCGATTCCCCTAGGGCGTACCATGCAAACTTATTACTCAACACTTCCCAAATAACTCGCAGTATCTAGCATACGGTTTGAAAAGCCCCATTCATTATCATACCAACACATGACTCGGGTCATGCCCCCCGTTAAGACCTTTGTTTGAGCTCCTGCGAATATTGATGAGGCTGGATGATGATTGAGATCTGATGAAACTAATGGAGCGTCTTCATAAGCCAATATACCATTAAGTGTCGTATTAGAGGCTTTATGAATGGCTTTGTTAATTTCTTCAACTGAACTCTCTTTAGTTAAAATACATTTCAAATCCACACACGAAACGTTAGGGGTGGGAACTCGAATTGCTGATCCATCGAGTTTTCCTTTAAGGTCAGGCAGCACCAAAGAAACAGCTTGAGCGGCTCCAGTAGACGTTGGAATCATGTTAAGGGAAGCTGCTCTGGCTCTATAATAATCTTTGTGAAGAGTATCCAGCACGGGTTGATCTCCAGTATAACTATGTATTGTGGTCATATAGCCAACCTCTATACCAAAACTTTCGTGCAAAATCTTCGCTACAGGAGCTAAACAATTTGTCGTACAAGATGCATTTGAGACAATTATGTCAGCGGATGTAAGCGATTCATGATTTACTCCGAATACAACGGTGCGATCCACATTGCTTGCGGGAGCAGATATCAACACTTTTTTAGACCCATTATTTAAATGTTGTGAAGCTTTTTCTTTATCAGTAAAAATACCGGTGCACTCGAGAGCAACATCTACTTCTGACCATGGTAAGTTTGCTGGATCTCTTTCTGCAGTAATTTCAATATCTACATTATTAACCTTTAGATAATTTTTGTGTATAGACAGGTCTAAAGGGAAGCGACCATGTACACTGTCATATTTAAGTAAATGCGCATTCATCTCTGGAGAACCAAGATCGTTTATACCAACAACCTCAATATCTTCTCTGTTGCTCTCAATGGCCGCTCTCAAAATATTCCTTCCAATTCGTCCGAATCCATTAATCGCCACCTTAACTGCCATTTTCTACCTCTTTTGTTTATGCAAATTCTGTTCTTAACTACTGTTTAATCAATTTAAAAAAAATAGGAAGTGTTTTTAATAATATATATGACTAAATAGACTCAAAAATGTCTTTACGTTAGAGAAAAAACTTACGTAATTCTGCCTTTTGAATTTTTCCTGTCGAAGTTTTAGGAAGTTCTCTAAAAATCACTTCTTTTGGCACTTTAAAATTTGCTAAATTTTCTTTACAAAATTTTATTACCTCTTCTTTCGTTATAGAGGCACCTTCTTTTGCTTCAATAAATGCACAAGGCGTCTCACCCCACTTTTCATCAGGCTTCGCTATTACAGCACAGGCAACTACACCTTCAATCTTGAAAATACAATTCTCTATTTCGATTGAGGAGATATTTTCTCCACCTGAAATAATTATGTCTTTAGCCCTATCCTTTAATTGTATATATCCATCCTTATATATCACTCCCAAATCACCGGTTTTAAACCAACCATTTTGAAATGCTTTTCTGGTGGCATTTTCATCTTTTAGATATCCCTTCATAGTGATATTACCTCTAAGAAGAACTTCTCCTAATTCATTTCCATTATGCTTTACTTCCTTTCGCGTTTCTGAATTAACCACCTTTAAATCTTCCTGCACTAAATATGAAACACCTTGTCTGGACTTTAAATTAGACTTCTCAGTAGCACTTAAATTATTCCACTCGTCCTTCCATTTACATATTACTGCGGGCCCATATACTTCTGTTAATCCGTAAACGTGCGTTACATCAAACCCACACTTTTCAATTTGCTCAAGTATTTTGGCTGGCGGTGGAGCCGCAGCAGTCATCAACTTTACCTTATTGAGTAATTTCTTTACATGATTTGTATCAGTATTAATGATAAAACTTAAAACAGTAGGGGCACCACATAAATACTCTACCCCATGACTAGATATTTTTTCGTATATATTCTGTCCTGTTACTTTTCTCAAACATATATTTGTTCCAGCTCTCATCGCTATAGTCCAAGGAAAACACCATCCATTGCAGTGGAACATTGGCAAGGTCCATAAATAGGTGGGATGCATTTTCATATCCCATTCAAGAGAGTTACCCATTGCATTGAGATAAGCACCTCTATGATGATAGACAACACCTTTCGGGCTCCCTGTCGTTCCCGATGTATAATTAATGCTTATACTCTCCCATTCGTCTAATGGTTTATAATGATTAAAATCCACATCATAACTTCCCAAAAATTCCTCATAATCCATATGGGGAAAAGATGTTTCAAGAGTGAATGTTTGTTCATCTTTTATTATGATTATAGTTGGTTTTTCTTTAGATAAGCTGACTGCTTCTTTCCCTAATTGTAAAAACTCCGTATCTACGAACAGCATTTTTATATCAGAATGATCGATGATGTAGGCAATTGTTTTGGAGTCTAGTCTGTAATTTATTGCATTCAATATCATACCTGCCATAGGTACGGCAAAGTGTGCTTCATATAATTCTGGAGTATTGGACGCAATAAAACCTACAACATTACCTTTAGCCAATTTTTGAGATAAAGAACTGGCAAGCTGTTTACATCTCATAAAAGTTTGTTCCCAGGTAAAATATTTATTCTCGTGAATAATACTATAGCGATCTGGAAATATCTTCGCTGCCTTCTCGATGAATACTATAGGCGTTAAAGGTGAATAGTTGGCGTGATTTTTTTTTAATTCATTTTGTTGCATTTTTTCTAGTCAAATTTTCTTCGTGCATTAAAAGCTGCTACAATTGTACTATCATCTAGATAATCTAGTTCTCCTCCTACTGGAACACCCTGTGCGAGTGAAGTTATCTTAATTGCATATTTGTCCAATTCTTGGAAAATGTAATTAGCCGTGGTCTGACCAGTTATAGTTGCACCCAAGGCAAGTACTATTTCTTTAACACTTCCAGAGGCTACTCTCTCAGTTAAATTTGAAATCCTTAACTCTTCAGGGCCTATCCCCTCCATGGGGGTTAAAAGTCCTCCCAGAACATGAAAGACTCCATTAAAAGCGCCAGATCGGTTCATAGCCCATAAATCGGATATATCTTCCACAACACAAACTAAACTGGCATCTCTAGATTTGTTCGAACAAACCTCACACACTCTATCAAGAGTAACATTACCACAAATTTCGCAATATTTTATTTTACTATGTATATTTTCAAGCGAAGATATTAGCTGATCAAGTATGATTTCTCTTTTTTTTATTAAATGGAAAACTAGCCTTTGAGCTGATCTCGGTCCAAGGCCTGGCATTTTTGCAAAAATTTTAATTAATGTTTCTAACTCAGACTGACTCTCCTTTAATTGACTACTTAACATTTTAGAAAGGTAACTTAAAACCTTCTGGCAAACCAAATGCCTCACCCATTCTGGCCATTTCTTTTTTTGAGGCTTCCTCGCTCTTAGCCTTGCAGTCCTTAATTGCTGCTAAAAGTAGGTCTTCTATAACTTGTTTTTCAGACGGAATTAAAATTGATTCATCTATTTCGATATTTTTAAAATTTCCTTTAGCAGTTGCAACCACCTTAACCAGACCACCTCCTGCTTCTCCTATGACCTCAACGTTATCTAGTTCGCTCTGCGCATCCAGCATTTTCTGTTGCATTTCCTGAGCCTGCTTCATTAACTTTGCCATATCGCCCAATTGACCTAGTCCTTTAAACATTTTATTCCTCTTTATTTCTTGTTGCCCTATTGGCTCGTCATTTTTTCACTGTTGCTCCAGGAAAGATGTCTAAAATCTCTTTCACAGCGCTATTTTCTAAGCTCTCCTCTGATTTTTGAGTTTCAGAGTTTTCGATCTTACTTTCGGATTGTTGAATTATTCCACCTTTTTCTGGTGTTTTCAAGGCTGACTTCCTTTCCAAATTATATACATCCATGATTTTTTCAGATCCATTATTCAAAACACTTTTTATTAGAACGTCGGGTGGAGGCATAATTGACATGTGACATGCTCTTAGCAATAACATTTCTAAGCTCGTTATTGGTTCGGCGGCGACCCTGAGCTCATCAATACCTTTAAACAAAATTTGCCACAAACTTGTTAAAATCACCATATCGGTAACACTTGATAATTTTTCTGCAAGTTTTTTTTCCTCTAGCGAATAATCATCCCCAATCAACTCATTATCCATTAGGCTTGATACGCTTATAAAATGCAGACATTCTAATAATTCCTGAAGTAATAAGGCCGGGCTAGTATTACCAGAATAATATTCTCTTACTTTTTTTAATGCCTCTTTTGTTTTCCCCTCAATAATAAGTTCAATAAGATATAATGTTTCAGACTTAGAAATTTTTCCTAATAACTCATTAACCATTTGATTTTCGATTTTTGTCTCACAATTTACCAGTACTTGATCAAGAATTGATAAAGCATCTCTTACAGAACCTGCAGCTTCTCTGGAAATAGTCTGTAAAGCTTCTTCTTCAGCACTTAACCCTTCACGTCTCAAAATTTCAGAAAGATGAGACGTTAGAACATTACTATCTAACCTTTTTAAATCAAATCGATTCACTCTTGATAATATTGTTAGTGGAATTTTTTTTATCTCAGTTGTTGCAAAGATAAATTTTACATGCTCTGGTGGTTCCTCCAAAGTTTTTAGGAGAGCATTGAAAGCAGAGTTAGACAACATGTGTACTTCATCGATAATATAAATTTTAAACTTTGCCGAAGCTGCTCTGTAAACCACCGTTTCAATTATCTCTCGTATATCGTTTACTCCAGTTTTGCTTGCTCCATCCATTTCAATTACATCTACGTGTCTACCCAATTGAATTGATTTACAATTAGAACAAGAATTACACGGCTCTACATCACCATCTTTTTTCTCTGTGCAATTCAGAGCCTTTGCAATGAGTCTTGCGGTAGAAGTCTTTCCTACCCCTCTATCTCCGTGCAGTAAAAAAGCATGTCCAACTCTATTAGAGAGAAAAGAGTTCCTCAGAGTTTTCACTAACGTATCCTGACCGACTAATTCAGAAAATTGAGAGGGCCTATATTTTAGTGCTAATACTTTATAGGACTCTTCATACAACTTTTTTCTTCCTTATCATCTTCTCAACTAATATAAAAATTTCTATTTGAACGAGAGATCGACAAACGACCTAAACCTATACAATTCAGCTGCTTCCTTTCGGACCTGACCGGGTGATCGATAAGGTTTACCCGAGCCGATCTCTCGCATATAATTATATATCCAAGAACGTCTTAAACAAGAAAATTTAATATACTAAGGATTACTCAATGGATTTAGGCCCACCTCCATTATTCTCGCTAATAAATTTAAAAAGAAAGGCACATTTTCGAAACTCAAAACAAGTTATGCACATAAAAAATTGTTACCATTTACTTATTTGGAGAGGAAAGCTTCTTTTTCGCTTTAATGATGGGAAACCTTTTCCCTATCTAATAAACCAAAGAACTAAGTTTATAAAAAAACTAACCACGTATATTTTTCTTGGAGAGTTTGAAAATAAAAATGTTTTTTTGTGGGACATGTCTGACTCACGCGACGTTTTAGGCAACACAGGACAGATTGGATCCTTTAATGATGCAGACCGAAATTATCACCCAGATCTACCGAAGGGTACTTACTTTTGTGACTTACGGAATTTATTGCCAGTATTGAACTCTAAATATGCAAATTTATGCGCAACAGCAAAGGGTATGTATGAATGGCACAAAAGAGTAAAATTTTGTCAATCTTGCGGTGGAAAATTATCTTCTGAAAAAGCTGGATGGGAAAAAACATGTATAAAATGCAATTTCAAACAATTTCCCAGAATTGATCCAGTCGTGATCATGTTAATTAAAAGAGGAAACGATATTCTACTAGGGCGATCACATGGTTGGCCTGAAAAAATGTATTCTTGTTTAGCTGGCTTTATTGAGCCTGGTGAAACTATTGAAGCGGCAGCGGAAAGAGAGGCAATGGAAGAAAGTGGAATAAAATTAAAAAATGTAAGATACATAACCAGTCAACCATGGCCTTTTCCTGCATCTTTAATGATGGGATGCACTGGAGAAGCACACAATAGATCCTTAAAAATCGATAAAGATGAACTTGAAGACGCTATTTGGGTTAGCAAAGAACAGGTTTTTCGAGCTCTTAATGGTCTAGACAAATCAATTTTTATGGCTAGGAGGGGAGCTATAGCAAGATATCTTATTGAAAAGTGGGTTGCTGGATTAATTTGATTAAGATTTTAACGTTTAAAATTATGTTAATCAGCCGTATTTGATTATCATGTAAAATTATTTAATATCTTCCAAAAGAGATATAGAACTAGTAGATAGAAAATATGTTAAATGTAGATCAGAGCAAACAATGGGACTTTTGGATTGATCGTGGAGGGACATTCACCGATATAGTGGCGAAAGACCCTAGTGGCAAAATACATACTGATAAAATACTTTCGGAAAATGATCAACTTTATAAAGACGCAGGGATGGCAGGAATAAAGCGTTTTCTAAAAGTACCTCATGGTGCAAAAATACCCACAGATATAATAAACTCTATAAAAATGGGAACAACAGTCGCGACTAATGCACTTCTCGAAAGAAAGGGATTTCCTGTGGTTTTATTAACCACCAAGGGATTGAAGGACCAGCTACGCATAGCATATCAAAACAGACCCAATCTTTTTGATCGAAAAATTACTTTAACTGACCCTTTATATGACGAAATAATCGAGGTTGAAGAGCGAGTGACATCTTCTGGTCATATATTGAAGCCAATAAATAAAGATAGACTTATTAGCGATCTCAGAAAAATAAAAAATGTGAAAAAAAAATCATGTGCAATTGTTTTCATGCATAGTTGCAAATTCAATAAACATGAAAAAGAAGCAGAAAAAATAGCGAAGATCTCAGGGTTTTCACATATCTCGTTAAGTTATAGAACATCTCAAATTATGAAATACGTCATGAGGGGAGATACGACTGTTGCAGATGCATACCTAAGCCCGGTTTTAAATAGGTATATCCAATCCCTGTACTCAGAGTTTGAAGGAGATATAAGTAGCAAAATTAGCTTTATGCAATCTAACGGAGGGCTTACAAATGCAAGTCTCTTTTCTGGAAAAGATTCAATTCTGTCTGGACCTGCTGGAGGGGTAATAGGTGGGATTAAAACTAGTGCTCTGGACAAAGAGCACAAAATAATTGGCTTTGATATGGGAGGAACTTCTACTGACGTTTGGCATTATTCTGGAGAATTGGAGCGGACAGTAAACAATAAAATTGATGGAATTCGTATTTCAATTCCGATGTTAAACATTAACACCATTGCTGCAGGTGGCGGTAGCATTCTTTCAGAAAAATCAGGCAGATTAATTGTAGGGCCAGAAAGTGCAGGAGCAACGCCAGGTCCCGCTTGTTACGATAGAGGAGGACCGTTAACAATTACAGATAGTAACCTGATTACGGGAAGAATTCATACTAACTATTTTCCAAAAACATTTGGTGATAATAGCAAAAAAAGTTTGTCGCTCCGTGCCTCCAAGATTCTCTTTAACCAATTAAGTGACAAAATGAATATTCCCATCGAAGAAATTGCAGAGGGGTTCATAAGCGTTGCAGACAATAGCATGGCTGAAGCCATTAAAAAAATATCTGTTCAAAGGGGTTATGACCTACGAGAATATTGCCTAACTGTTTTCGGAGGTGCTGCTGGTCAGCACGCTTGTTCAATAGCAGAAATATTGGACATGAAGACCTGTCTTATTCACCCCCATGCTTCCGTACTCTCAGCTTATGGTATGGGTTTAGCTGAGATAAGAACTAATAAGAGCATGATAATTGAAAGACACCTTACAAGAGAGACACTGTTAGAAAGCGCACTTATTGCTGACAGTCTTATTACCTCAACTACGGAGACTCTTGAAAAGCAAAATATTGCAGAGAATAACATAACTCATCTTATTAAAGTATTTATCAAACTAGATGGAACAGACACCAGCCTAGATTTGGAGTTTGATACGATAACCAATTTACAATCAATATTTAGTCAAACCTATTTCCGTCTTTTCGGGTTCAAACCTGTTTCAAAAAAGTTAGTTATAGAGTCCGTTTTCGTTGAAGCTGTTGGTGGAACCGACGTAGATTTAAAAAACAAGCTAGCTCTTCAAAAATCAACAAGTAAAAAGGCATCGATAGTAACTGAAAAGGTTTACATCGACGGAGAGTGGAATGATTGTAAATTTTTTCCAATAGACAAATTAAATAAAAGCTCAAAGATTGTGGGACCTGCAGTACTTGTGGGCTCCCAGACTTCAATTTTACTTAAGAGAGGCTGGGAAAGCACTCTTCAAGAGAGTGGTGCAATCAAACTCAAAAGAGTGAAGACTTTTCAACCAAAGGGTCACACTGAGTCCGCACAAATTGAAGTATTTAATAATTTATTTATGTCAATTGCGGAACAAATGGGTTTTGTTTTAGAAAAGACAGCGCAGTCAATAACAATTAAAGAACGGCTAGATTTTTCCTGCGCAATTTTTGATAAGCATGGTGAGTTGGTCGCAAATGCTCCACATATGCCAGTTCATTTAGGGTCTATGGACTCCACGGTAAAGTCTATAATAAAAAATAATTCTACATTATCATTTGGTGACATTTTCGCCATCAATGCACCTTACAATGGTGGAACCCATCTCCCAGACATTACTATAGTTAACCCTATTTGGAATGCAGAAAAATCTGAAATAATTTTTTTTACAGCAGCTAGAGGGCACCATACTGACATAGGTGGACTTACTCCAGGGTCAATGCCCTGCAACAGTAAAGATATTAATGAAGAAGGTATTTATATTGATAACTGGAAAATTGTAGACAAGGGTATTTTTAGAGAAAAAGAAATTAAAGAAAAACTTTTATCTGGATTATATCCAGCTAGATCTCCTTTAACCAATATTGCTGATCTGAAAGCTCAAATCGCGGCATGCAAAAAAGGAGAAGCAGAATTACTAAAAGTAGTTGACAAATATGGCCTTAAAACCGTTTTCAGGTTTCAGGAACTTGTTTGTGAAAATGCTGAAGACGCTGTTAGGGAGTCAATTAGGACAATAAAGAGTACTAAGGTTACATACCAGATGGATAATGATTTATCAGGTGCAGTAAGAAAAATTGAAATCAAACTAACACGAAATAAAGATAATAGTTCGATAGAAGTTGACTTTAATGGAACCACTATGCAACTGGAAAGTAACTATAATGCTCCCCTACCTGTAACTAGAGCAGCTGTATTATATGCATTTAGAATACTAACTGGGGGAAATATTCCAATGAACTCTGGAATCATGAAACCCATTAAGATAAAAATTCCGAAAGCAAGTATGTTATCCCCGGAGTATCCAGCTGCAGTAATAGCGGGTAATGTCGAGACTAGTCAGGCTGTCACATCTGCACTATTAATAGGTTTTGGCCTTCAAGCTGCCGCCCAGTCAACTATGAATAACATTACCTGGGGCAATAAAAATTTCCAATATTATGAAACAATTTGTGGCGGCACGGGTGCAGGGATAGACTTTTCTGGCAATTTTTACCAGGGCACCTCTGCTGTTCATAGCCATATGACTAATAGCCGATTAACTGATCCCGAGACTCTAGAGTTTAGGTATCCTGTTATATTAGAAGAATTTTCAATACGTCAAGGCTCTGGAGGCATAGGGCAGTACCATGGGGGTGACGGTGTAGTGCGTAGAATCTCTTTTTTAGAACCAATGATAATTTCAGTTCTGTCTGGTCACAGGACCATCGGTCCACCAGGACTTTTAGGCGGAGGATCAGGTAAAGTGGGATCAACTAGTCTTGTGAGAAATAGTGGTAGTGTTGAGGTATTGAAGTATGCCGATCAGATAGAAGGGAAAAAAGGTGATATTTTAGTTGTGAAAACCCCTGGGGGTGGAGGTTTGGGCAAATCACCACAGTAGATTATGGAGTAGTCTTATATACATTAATAGTTCTTCTATTATAGCCTTGTTGTTTAGCCTTGATTATCCATGATGAGAGCTTAAATCTTGATTTACTACATACCAACTCCCATCGTTCTTCTAAAAAAGAGCGCTTTTTCTTTGTAGACGAATCAATCGAAAAACTGGGCTTCATATACCATCTACTCTCAACACCTATTATTTCACTTTGAAAAGAAGAAACTAACAATATTGTCGGAAGAGTTGAATTCTTTTCTTCTCTTACATTTTTGAAAGATAGGATTATTCTTCGTAGACTGGAATATTGAATTGGTTTGTGTAGCTCGCATACTAAAAGCCCACTTACACCTGATTTTAAAAATTCTTCCATTACCCATGTAGACTCTTGGTTCGTCATTGTGTCTACCAAAATGATTTTGTTTATATCCACCCAAGATGCAAGTCCATCAGGATAAAGAGAAACAGTACATTCTTTTCTTCTTATCCACGTGATGTAACTTTTTATATTTCTTGCAGTAATGAGTGCAAAAATAAATCTTGATGGCCCTGTTATCTGATGTACACCACCTCTTTTGAGAAATAATCCTGGTAAGAACTCTAGGTATTCAATATCGGAAAAATTAAAATGATCCATATAATATCTTAAAATTTTTGTTCTTCTTTTGTTCTAATATTGATTGTGTTTTTTGTAAAGGAAAGTGTTAACTGATAGACACTTTTACTCGGATAATGAATTTAAATATTCAATCAAGTTTGCTCGATCTTTATCCTTCTTAAGACCGGCAAAACTCATTGCGGTTCCAGGAGCATACTGGGACGGCTTAGTAAGATATTTATTTAGTTCCTCTATATTCCAGACACCCTCTAAGCCTGCAAGTACTTTCGAATACTTAAACCCCTCTATTGAACCAATATCCCGGTTTATAACCTTGTAAAGGTGAGGCCCTACTCCGTTCTCTCCATCCTCAAGCTTATGACACGACTTACACTTACCAAAAACTTTCTTACCCTTTTCTATATCCGCACTGGCAAGCAATGTAGCAAAATCAACAACCTCTTCACTGCTTTCTTCTTTTCCATCATCACTAACCTCGACCTCAAGATAGTAGGCCAATTTTTCTTCTCCATAGTAATCATCGTGGCTGTGGTAAATTATTTCAGTACCCCAGTTCAATAATAAAAAAATGAGAAGAGCTCCGCAAAGTGCTCCACCCATTTTAGTCCACTCGAAGGTATCCATGTTTTTTGTTCCTAAATTCGAATATTATTATATGTTATATAAAAAATTAAAAAATATTCTACAACTGATTTTAGAAATGAGCGCGACAAAATGTGCATGTCAAAGAAATTATGAAAGAAAAAACTCTGAAAATATCATTTCAAGGAGCTCTAGGTTCATATTCACACCAAGCTTCAACTAAATTTTTCAAAGACCCTTCAGTTGTGCCTTGCGATTCCTTTGAGGAAGCGATTGAAGCTGTGAGAAAAGGTAAAGTTGACAAAGCCATTCTACCTGTAGAAAACTCAACTTATGGCAGGATCGCTGATATTCATTCTCTTCTACCAGCTTCAAAGCTTTTTATAACAGCAGAGTATTTTTTGCCTGTCGATATTTGCATGTTAGGTACTAAATCATCTAATTTGAAAACCGTAAGTTCAGCAACAAGTCACCCAGTTCTTCTAGGACAATGTAAGAAATTCCTCCAAATGAATAAGATAAAAACAATTGCCGGCTATGATACGGCAGGGTCAGCTCGATTAATATCAGAGGAAAATGATAAGTTTAAAGGTGCATTAGCTTCAAAAATAGCTGCTAAGATTTATGGATTAAAGGTACTGCGAGCTAATGTTCAGGATAATAAAAACAATACTACTAGGTTTTTGGTGATGGAGAAAAAGCCTAAGATTCTAATAAGGCAACAGAAGAAAGTAATCACATCTATACTTTTCCAAGTAAGAAATATTCCAGCTGCTTTGTATAAAGCAATGGGAGGATTTGCCACCAATAATGTTAATATGATTAAGCTGGAGAGCTATATGTTGGGAGGCTCATTTGAGGCAACGCAATTCTTCGCAGACATCCAAGGACATCCCGAAGATCGGTCTGTAAAGAGAGCATTGGATGAGCTCGATTATTTTACTAATAGGCTAGATGTTATAGGGGTTTATAAACAAAGCAACTTCAGAAATAAAAATTCTTAATTTAAGAGTATTCTACAATTTTAGCTTTCAACTTATCAATCGCCTTGTTCTCAATCTGGCGAACTCTTTCACGACTTATTCCATGCTTCTCACTTAGCTGTTCAAGCGTCAAAGGAGGCTCTTTCAACCTTCTGTCTAAAATGATACTTTTTTCCCTATTATTTAAAACAGTTAGTGATTTCATTAGGATAGTTCTTCTTTCTCTAGTTTCATCACTGTGCACAAATTTTTCAACATGATCTTCATCTTGGTCAGCAAGCAGGGACTGCCACTCTTCTTCAGTCTCACCATCGCTTTTTATTGTAGCATTTAAAGATACATCACCACCAATCATTCTCCTATTCATGGCGACTACATCATTCTCAGAAACGTTTAATTGCCTAGCAATCTCCTCAACATTTTCAGGTAGCAGATCACCATCTTCAAACGCTCCAATTTTATTTTTTAATTTCTTCAAGTTGAAAAAAAGCTTTTTCTGTGCGCTGGTTGTCCCCATTTTGACAAGACTCCAACTTTTTAAAATATATTCCTGAATGTTGGCCTTTATCCACCAGATCGCATATGTTGCCAACCTAAATCCCTTTTCTGGATCAAACCTCTTAACAGCTTGCATCAATCCAACATTTGCCTCGCTAACCACCTCTGAAATAGGCAATCCATATCCCCTGTATCCCATGGCAATTTTTGCTGCTAGTCGTAAATGTGAAGTTACAAGCTTGTGGGCTGATGATCTACACCCTTCTTCCACCCAAGCCTTTGCTAAACCATACTCTTCTTCCAAACTCAACATCGGAAATTTTTTTATCTCGTCTAAGTATTTCGATAATCCCGAACCACTTACTATTAAAGATGTATTACTGTTTGCCATTGGTACTAACTTTTCCTTTCAAAAGGTTATATAGGTCAAATTTTCTGACTTTGCAAGTACATCAAGCATTTTTTATACCATTTTATTTACATGCTCAGCTGGTTTTGTATTTGCCTAAATTTGATAAAAGATTTGAAAAATCATATGGCAAAATACCTTGAAAAAATAGAGTTTTACTGCTGTACGGGTGAACAATAGACAACTCATGCGCATGAAGCATTTGCCTCGATCTTTTGCCGTCCAACAAAGGTAAAATGGTTTTCTTTACATCCAAATCTTCTTTTCTTCTCAATTTATATAGGTTGTCTCCAACGATTGGGCACTCAATAAGCTTAGCGTGCACTCGAATTTGATGAGTTCTTCCAGTTTCAATCTCACAGCTTACCAGTGATAACTTTTGATTTTTACCCAAATCATAGACAGTTTGAACAGTGAAACGTGATATAGCTAGCCTACCATCATCAGTGCAAGCCTCCATCATTTCTCTATTGATTTTATTTCTTCTTATATTGGTTTTAACTTCCAGAATATTGTCTTCAAGCATATTTATGCCAGGCTTCCCGATAATCTTGCTAAGATTTTCAAGAGGATTTCCTATACAAAGTGCTAGATAAACCTTTTTTACCTTACGACTTTTAAATTGCTTTATTAAAGAATCTGCACTCAACTTTGTTTTGGCGACGATAATAAGCCCTGATGTATCTTTATCCAGCCTGTGGACTATCCCGGGTCTAAACCTATCATAAGTAATCGGAAGTGTATCTTGAAATTTATAAATTAAAAAATTAACAAGCGTATCACGTTGGGCTGATTTTACAGGGTGAACCACCATATTTGATGGCTTATTAAAGACTATTAGAGCGTCGTCCTCAAAAACAATTGGGACATCCAAATCCTCCGGTATTAGAGTTTTATGCAGGTGTTGATCAGAATAAAGAATGACTTCCATTAAGTCGTCTGTTTTAGTTTTCAAAGTCAAAGCATTTTGTTTCTGAGGGTCAAAAATCATTTTCTGCTTAATTAAATCTTGAATTTTGGTTCTTGATAAACTTAAATTAGGAGGGCAATTTTCTAGGATTAGCTTGTCAAGCCTTCTCTCAGATTTTTTTGTCAAACTAATGATAAATTTTTCAGTCATGATATATGCGAGAAATTAAAAAGAGTTCAAAGTCTGATTTGCCCTTAGTATTCTTGAAGTGGCTGGTTACGGTACTTTCAGTAGTAATGATTTTAGGTTTTTTATTTCTTGTGACTATTCTAGGCATAAAGATATCCAACTTCAATACTACACCGCAGAACCTTTCCGAGTCACCAAATCGAGAAATCTTAATACCTAACGGTATTATTGAAACTATTGATATTGAAAACGAAACTTTAACTGTAGTTGTAAAAGTGAGAACTGGCCATTTGGAGATAGTGGTTATGGACTTGAAGGATGGAATATTATTAAATCAATACTCTGTTAAACAAAAAAAAAGCCTTTATAATGAGAGAAATTAATTCACAAATTTAAATCATATGTCTTTCTCCTCAGCCTTCTTGGATAAAATTAAAACGAGTATAAGAATTTCAGACATTGTCTCTCGACATGTAAATTGGGATCCAAAAAAAAGTAATTTATCTAAAAAAGATTTTTGGGCGCCTTGTCCCTTTCATAAAGAAAAAACAGCTTCATTTCATGTGGATGATACCAAGGGATTTTACTATTGTTTTGGATGTCAAGCGAAGGGTAACGTATTCAGCTTCTTAAAGGAGATGGAAGGAATTTCATTTTTTGATGCGGTAAAGGCACTAAGTGAAAAAGCAGGGATTCCTTTGGAAATTGATAATGATGTTAAACGATCAACCACTTCTACCGAGGAACAAAAACTGCTCAAGATAAATGAAGCAGCATGCAAATTTTTCACAAAGTATCTTTTCAGCACCAAGGGATCGATAGCTTTAAATTATTTAAAAGATCGTGGTTTATCAATTGACACCATAAAAGAATTTAAACTCGGGCTGTCTCCGTCAAAGAGCGATGGTCTTATTAATTCCTTAAAATCGGAAGGATATAATGAGCAAGACATAGAAAATGCCGGATTGGCATATAAACCTGAAAACAAGCCATTAGTTGATAGATTTAGAAATAGAGTGATGTTTCCGATTTCCAATTTGAATGATGGGGTTGTTGCTTTCGGAGGGAGATCACTAAATACTACATATGGCGCGAAATATATAAATTCACCAGAGACAAAAATATTCAAAAAAGGTTCTCTTCTTTTTAATCTTAAAAGAGCTCAAAAAAGCTCTAAAAATGATCCTTTAGTCATAGTTGAAGGTTACATGGATGTTATTTCTTTAGCTAATAATTCGATAAATAATGCAGTTGCTCCGCTAGGAACCTCATTGACAAAAGAACAGTTGCAATTGATTTGGAGAGTTTGCGAAGAACCAATTTTACTACTCGACGGAGATAATGCTGGAAGACTTGCAGCTACACGAGCAGTTGAATTGGCACTACCATTAATTTCTTATAATCAAACTTTAAGAATAGCAAATTTACCTACGAACTATGATCCAGATGACCTTATTAAACAAAGGGGCAAAGATGCTCTCAGGGATATAATAGAAAATTCGCTAGCTCTTTCCCACTTCATTTTTATTAATGAGAAATCACAACGAAAATTGGACAGTCCCGAGCGCTTGAGGAAACTGCATATCGAACTTATGAATAAATTAAAAAAAATTAAAGATATTGACTTAAAGAAAATGTTCTTATCTGAAATAAATGACAAAATAAAAAAACTGCAGTTTCAAAACAGTAAAAATATAAAGCAAAGAAAAGGATTAAATAGTGCTGAAAACAAAATTAAACCTAGAACTCAGACGATATCCCGGATTCAGGCTGCTGAAAAAGAAATAAATAAGTTAGAAGCAGAAATTATGTTTTGCCTAATTAAAAACCCAATATTTATCAAGGACCTCAAAACTCAACTGACCGATATAGATTTTAGTGATGAATTTTTTCAGAAATCGTTTTGGCAAATCCAACACGAACAGCTTTCCAAATCAACTGATATTTTTAATTTGATCTCTAATCAAGCCACTCAGAAAAACCCTCCGTTAAAAAATCACTTAATATATAACGACCAAAATAAAGAAGAAATGTCTAGAAACCTTCTGTTGAATAGAATAACCACACTAAATTTGGCAAAAAATCGGCTTGAAAGCTTGAAAGATCTTAAAATTAAGATAAAAACTCAAAAGTCCGATTCGCAAAATAAAGGCGAATCATTTGAGATGATCCAAAGTGAGTACCGCAGGGCAATGGGGGGCTCTGAATTTGTTGAAGATTCGATTTTGAAAGAACGTAAGTTTGACACAGATAGTTTGGATGTTTTTAAAAAAAATGAGAAGAAGGCTTTTCAGAAAAAATAATGGATAAAAACTAATGAATAAACAAGATACGCAAAATAATGAAGAGCAAGACAATGAAAAAGTTTTAGCTGATGGGCCTTCAAAAAAAAATTTTAAGAAACTAATTTCTGAGGCAAAACAAAGAGGCTACATAACGCAGGATCAACTAGAAGAATTGGTGATCAGTGAGAAGCTTTCTTCAGAGCAGATCGAAGACCTTATGACAGATCTTTCTGGCATGGGGATAAACGTAACTGAGAATGAAGAAACTGAGTACTCCGAAGAAGTCCATGAACAAACAAGCTCAAAAGAGATTGTAGCAACTAGTACAGATTCAGAAACTTTAGATAAAACAGATGATCCCGTAAGAATGTATCTAAGGGAAATGGGCTCGGTTGAACTGCTGTCTCGTGAGGGCGAAATTGCTATTGCTAAAAGGATAGAGGCTGGAAGGAACCTTATGATTAATGGTCTGTGTGAGAGCCCCCTGACTTTCCAGGCTATAACCATTTGGAGAGACGAATTGCTTAATGAAGAAATAATGTTGAGGGATGTTATAGATCTTGAAACCACCTTCACAGAAATCGGAGACTCCAATGAGCTCGATGCAGAGATTAAAAAACTCGATATTAATGAAAGTGTCGATAAGTTAAAACCTATTAAAAACGAACAAGAAAATCAAAGTGTTTTGGCGACAAATGAGACAAAGAATGATGACGATGAGGAAGAAGAGGACGCAATAAACGTATCCTTAGCTGCGATGGAACATTCATTAACACCACATATCTTAAATATATTGGAAGATATAGATAAGAAATATATCAAGTTAAAAGAACTTGAAAAGAAGAGGATGAAAGCAACTTTTGATACAAGTAAGAAGTTTTCCAATAAAGACGAAATCAAATACCAAAATTTTAAAACGTCGATAGCCTTACTTTTAAATTCGTTGAATTTTCATAACAATCGTATTGAAGCTCTTATCGACCAACTTTACGGAATTAATAAGGCTATTACTAACGTTGATAGCGCGTTTGTAAAAATATCCGATAAAGCAAGAATTAACCGGAAAGAGTTTATCCAAGAATATAAGGGCTCTGAATTGGAAGAAGCTTGGTTAGATAGAGTATCTAAGCTCAAGTCCAGAGGTTGGGAAGTGCTAGGAAAAAATCACAGTGCTGAAGTTGAAGAACTCAAAGCCGAAATGACAAAGATTGGTAAGATTATTAACGTAGATATCTCCGAATTCAGGAATATAGTTCGAAAGGTAAAAAAGGGAGAAAACGAAGCCAGAGGCGCAAAAAAAGAAATGGTGGAAGCAAATTTGCGATTAGTTATTTCAATTGCAAAAAAATATACCAACAGAGGACTGCAATTTCTTGACCTTATCCAGGAGGGTAATATTGGTCTGATGAAAGCTGTAGATAAATTTGAGTACCGAAGAGGTTATAAATTCTCTACATATGCTACCTGGTGGATAAGACAGGCTATTACCAGATCTATAGCAGATCAAGCTAGAACAATAAGAATACCCGTTCACATGATTGAGACCATCAATAAGCTGGTGAGAACAGGTAGGCAAATGCTCCATGAAATAGGAAGGGAACCAACCCCAGAAGAACTTTCGTCAAAATTACAGATGCCTTTAGACAAAGTTCGAAAAGTTATGAAAATTGCTAAGGAACCAATTAGCTTAGAAACGCCAATTGGCGATGAGGAAGATAGTCAACTCGGTGACTTTATTGAGGACAAAAATGCTTTATTGCCACTGGACAATGCTATTCAAGGTAATCTAAAAGAAACAACCACTCGTGTATTAGCGAGTTTGACCCCAAGAGAAGAGCGCGTATTAAGGATGCGCTTCGGTATCGGTGTAAATACAGACCACACCCTTGAAGAGGTTGGGCAACAATTCAGCGTTACTAGGGAAAGGATAAGACAAATTGAAGCTAAGGCACTCAGAAAACTGAAACATCCAAGCAGAAGTAGAAAACTAAGATCCTTTTTAGACCAATGAAGAATATACCGATAACTAGTTGGAAATTATATGTACTAGAGATATAATTATATTATGTTTAAGTAGATTAGAGGGAGTATAATTTGCGCTGCCCATTTTGTGGAGATCTAGACACTCAGGTAAAGGATAGTAGACCTTCAGACGATCATATATCTATAAGGAGAAGAAGGCACTGCTCTAGTTGTGCTGGTCGCTTCACTACTTATGAAAGAGTACAATTAAGAGATCTGTATGTACTCAAAAAGAAAAATCAAAGAGAGATTTTTGACAGGGATAAACTTGAAAGATCCATTAGAATAGCACTTCAGAAAAGACCTGTTGAATCTGAGCGTATCGAGCAAATGATTACAGGTATTGTAAGGAGATTGGAAAGTATAGGTGATACTGATATAAAATCTGAGATTATCGGAAAAATAGTGATGGAAACACTATCAAGGATTGATACTGTAGCCTATGTTAGATTTGCTAGTGTTTACAAAAATTTTCAAGAACTTGGAGATTTTGAGGATTTTATGTCAGAGCTTCACCCGGGCAAACTTGAACCAAAGAAGACGGTTTAAATGATCGACACAAACATCTCGAAAGATGACAAGAAATTTCTGAAATTAGCTCTCAACTTAGCTAGACGAAATGTTGGGCTCACTGGTAAAAACCCCTCAGTTGGCTGTGTAATTACCTATAAAGATATAATAATCGGTCGAGGAAATACTCAGCTTGGAGGAAGACCTCATGCAGAAATTATGGCTATAAAACAAGCCTCAGACCACCCTCTCCTTCAAGAAAAAAGAGAAATACGAGATATTAATTTCTACATCACGTTAGAGCCATGCGCACATGAAACTACTTCTCCATCTTGTGCAAAAGCAATTGTAAATTTTGGAGCAAATCGTGTTATCTATTTAGCGACTGACCCCGATAAAAGAACTAACGGTAAAGGTAAGTCGATAATGGAGAAAGCAGGTATTGAATGTATTGAAGCTAGAATCTATGGAGGAGAAAATTCAGATGTTTTAAAGGGCTATTTGAAACAGAAAAAAACTGGTCTTCCATACATAACACTAAAGATAGGCTCTTCCATAAATGGTAAAATTGCCACAAAAAATGGAGAGAGCAAATGGATAACGAACTCATTATGTAGAAAGAGGGTTCAACTTCTCAGATCAGAGAATGATGGGATATTAATAGGTAAAAATAGCATATTTGTTGACAATCCGCGTCTAAATTTAAGAGATCAATATGAGTCAATCGAAAACAAGCCAATTTTTATATTAGATACAAATTTCGAAATATCTGGCTTCGGAAATCTCTCAATATTTGATAACGTTGGAAAAAACAAAGTGCATGTTATAACTAGTAAGGAGCTGAAGGATGAGGTCGTGAAGGATCCTAAATTCTTCAGAGAAGTAAGTATAGAGAAAGTTAATAAAGAACGACGATTTTTAAATATTCAAGAAATTCTAAAAGTCGTTTCTGGGATGGGGGTAAATCGTTTGTTGGTTGAGGGTGGTGCGAGGGTATGGACATCATTTCTCAAGATAGGTTTGTTTGATGAAATTGTAATATTCACTGGAAATAAAATTATAAATGATTCCGCTACTTCCTGTTTTAATGATTTTTTGCCACTCGATGCAGGGTTAGGAGATTTTCCAAACTTGACTTTAGCATCCTTACTGAGATGGAAAGATAATATCGAAGCAAAGTGGATAGCTAATTCTTAGAAAGGGTCAAATATGTTTACGGGAATTGTCACTGACGTAGGCGAAATAGCCGAAATTGAAAAGATTAAAGATACAAGAGCTAAAATTTTCTGCACTTACGATGTATCTGAAATAGACTTAGGTGCGTCGATATGTTGTGATGGTGTTTGTCTAACGGTGACAGATTCTGGTATTTCAGAGAATAAAAATTGGTTTTCAGTAGACATATCCAGTGAGACTATCTTGAAAACAATTATTGGCGATAAAGATTATGGGTGGAAGCCTGGGAGAAAAGTAAATCTTGAAAGATCCCTTAGGCTTGGTGATGAATTAGGGGGGCACATTGTGACTGGACATATAGATGGTACTGGATCAATAGAAAAAATTTTGGACGTTGAGGGAAGCACTCAGGTAACGTTCCAAACTAATAAAAACTTAGCAAAATTTATTGCAGAAAAGGGCTCTATCACGTTGAACGGAACCTCGTTAACCGTAAATCAAGTAGATGTTTCCTCCTTTGATATCAACTTTATTCCCCATACGAAAGATAACACGACTTGGCAAAAAATGCGCATTGGAGAGAAAGTTAATATTGAAATAGATATTCTGGCAAGATATGTAGATCGGATATTGGGTTCAGGAAAATAAAAACATGAAAGAACAAGGCGTTGAAATATCCTCCACGCAATCAATAATTGATGATGCTAGAAACGGAAAAATGTTTATTCTAGTCGACCATGAAGAAAGAGAGAATGAAGGAGATCTTGTAATACCAGGACAAATGGCAACACCAAATGCTGTGAACTTTATGGCAACATATGGCAGAGGATTAATTTGCCTAGCACTTCCCTCTGAACAAATAGATAAGTTGAAATTGCCATTAATGGCCGCAACTAACTCCTCTCGACACGAGACAGCTTTTACTGTGTCTATTGAGGCACGAGAGGGCGTTACAACAGGTATATCAGCCCATGACCGTGCAAAAACAATATCAGTAGCAATAAATCCACAAGTAAGAACAGAAGAAATAGCTACACCTGGGCATGTCTTTCCTTTGAGGGCGAAGAATGGAGGCGTGCTTATAAGAGCTGGTCATACCGAAGCTGCGGTAGATATTTCTAGGCTTGCAGGATTAAACCCTTCCGGAGTTATTTGTGAGATTATGAATGATGATGGAAGCATGGCAAGGCTCAAAGATTTAAAGAAATTCGCATATATACATAAACTTAAAATTGGAACGATTTCAGATCTAATTGCTTACAGAAGAAAACATGACAACCTAATAAAAGAAGTTGAAAGCTCAGTTTTAAACTCAAGCATAGGCGGCAAGTGGAAAGTGATTAAGTTTAAAGATGAAATAGAAAATTCGGAGCACATTGTCCTTAAGCTAGGAAAGATAAACACTGCAAAACCAGCAATGGTTAGAATGCATAAATTGAATATTTATAAAGATTTGCTGGGTTTGGTTCCTAGCAGATACAATGAGATAGGTAGAGCAATGCAAAAGATAATCGGAAATGAAAATGGTATATTGGTACTTCTAAATTCAGGTGATAGTAGTAGTGAAAAACCTAGCTCAGATACACTTAAAGAGTATGGAATTGGTGCCCAAATTTTATCTTTGCTAGGTGTCAGAAGAATAAAACTGCTTTCTAATTCAAAACTCCCAAAAGTAGTTGGATTGGAAGGCTATGGCTTGCAAATTGATGCAACGGAGGGCTTCTAAGTGCGGGCAGAAAATTTAAGCAGAGACAACTTATTAGAGTTTAAGAAGACACTAAAAATTTGTCTTGTTTCAGCACCCTATTACAAAGATATTACTGACAATCTAGTATGTGGGGCTCTTAATATTCTCAAAAAAATAAAGGCCGAAACTGAGATAGTTGAAGTATCAGGTGCGCTTGAGATACCTACTGCCATAAAGTTAATGGAAAATGAATTTGATGGCTTTATTGCAATCGGTTGTGTTATTAGGGGTGAGACAACACACTATGAAATTGTAAGTACTGAAAGCTCCCGAAGTCTAGCTAATCTTGGTCTTGAAAAAATATGCATAGGTAATGCTATCTTGACGGTTGAAAATAAAACACAGGCTGAAGAAAGAGCAGACCCTAAAATTTTTGACAAAGGTGGAGAGGCTTGTAGTGCTTTGTTAAGTATTATTAAAATAAAAGAAAGAGGCCATTAAAACTGTGACCTCTTCCAAATCCCATGATTACAAAAAAAACACAATCTCACGACTATTTGCTATCCAAGCCCTATTTCAAATGGAGGCCAACGGCAAAAGTTATGGCACCATAAAAAAAGAACTTAAAGAGACATTTTATACGCAACAAATACAAGATATGGAAATTTCATTGCCTAATTATCTGTTATCACAAAGAATAGTTGAGCAAGCTGCTAAAAATCAAATAAAAATAGATACTAAAATCAACATGGCTTTTAACAATCTGTGGAATATAAAAACAATTGACACTACGTTAAGAGCGATCCTAAGAGCCGCATGCGCCGAGTTTCTAAATAAAAAAACTCCCAAGAAAGTAATTATGTCAGAGTATGTTTCAATAACGGGGACATTTTATCCAGATGGTAAGGAACAAAAATTCATAAATGGATTGCTTAATAAAATTATAGAAGATCTTCAAACTTAGTTATTTTTTTCTTAAATAATTTTTTAGGCAGCATTTTCCCAACCAGACCTCTCTTACCAACCCAGAACCTAACATCCTCATGTTTTCCAAATAATTTTTTTAATATGACGTTATCTTTTTCATATTGTGAAAAAACCATAGCATCTAAAAGAGTTTCTCCCTTATAACGCTGCAAACGGACGCCTTTTCCCTTTTTTAATATAGGCAACTCTTTAGCTGAAAAAATCAGCATTTTAAAAGAAGAACTTAAAACAATAACTTTATCACCATCCATTTCTTTCAACCCAACAACTTTATCTCCTTCACTGAGTTCAAATATTTGTTTCCCAGTTTTTGTAGAAGATTTTAGAGAGGAAAAATCAACCAAGAACCCAAGACCCCTTTTTGAGAATATTAGACCCTTAGTTCCATGATGAAAAGGAATGATACTCACTATAGAGGTGACATTTCCCGTTCCAATTATTAGATTCAGAGGCTCTCCATAGCCTTTGTCTTTTTTTAGTTGATCAAGAGACAAACTAAACGACCTCCCTTCTGAAGTTATAAACAACAACTGCTGACTTCTTGATAGTTGAGCAGCAAATTTAACTCTGTCGCCGTCTCGAAATTTAAATGAACTATTATTTAGGCTATGCCCCTTGTAAGACCTTATCCAACCATTTTCGGATAATACCACTGTAACTGGAAAGTCATCGACTGTAACATTTTTAAAAGATGCACGAGACCCCTCTTCCTCCGGCTCCAACAATGTCTGCCTCTCGCTAAGTTCATAATCAGCAAATTTCTTATTAAGCAGCGTCAATTGATTTTTAACATTTTTCCATTGAAGCCTTTGATCCTCCAGTAAATCCTCTAACGCCTGCCGCTCTTTCATTAATTCCTGTTGTTCTTTTGAAAGGAGCTCTTCGTCTAGCCTTCTCAATGCTCTTAATCTTAGGTTTAAAATGGATTCGACCTGCAATTCACTAAGACCAAATTCTTCAATAATCGCAGTTTTGGGATCATCGTCCTCTCTAATTATATTTATTAACCGATCGAGATTTATATATGCCTGTAGCAAGCCCTCGATAATTTCTAAACGCTTATCAATGTTCTGTAACCGGAAAGCAGATTTTCGTATCAATATTTCTCTGCGATAATCTAAAAAAGTCTTAAGTAATTCTTTGAGATTACTAACTTTTGGGGAAATACCATCAATCAAAACATTAAGATTTACAGTTACCTTTGTTTCTAAATCAGTAAATTGATAAAGTGAAGTTAAGAGATTTTCTTTTTCTACATTTCGCGATCTTGGCTCTATAACAATTCTTATCTCTTCTGCGCTCTCATCTCTCACGTTCTGCACAAAAGATAATTTTTTCCCAGAAATTAAATCAGCAATCTTTTCTATAAGTCTTCCCTTCTGAACCTGATAGGGTATTTCATCTATAACTAACTGCCAGTTACCGTGCTTAAGGTCCTCTATGTGATGTTTGGCACGTAATCTGAAGCTTCCCTTGCCATCTGTGTATACTTTAATGATATCTTCTTTTTTATCTAAAATAATACCTCCAGTGGGAAAATCAGGGCCTTTTACAATTTCCGATAATTGTTGGATAGTCGAATTAGGTTTATCAACTAGTAGTATACATGCTTTTAGTAACTCAAGTACATTATGGGGTGGTATGCTGGTAGCCATTCCAACAGCGATTCCTGAGGCTCCATTTGCGAGGAGATGAGGAAAGTTTGCTGGCAGCACATTCGGTTCATCACCTGAGCTGTCATATGTTTCTTTGAAATCGACAGAGTTCTCATCAAGACCTTCAAGAAGCTCAATTGAGTATTTCGATAGCCTAGCCTCAGTATATCTTTGAGCTGCGGGGTTATCTCCATCGATATTTCCAAAATTACCCTGACCTTCAATAAGCGGATATCTTACACTAAAATCTTGAGCAAATCTTGCTAATGCATCGTATATAGCCTTATCTCCGTGCGGATGGTAGTTACCCATGACCTCCCCTACTATTTTCGAACACTTTCTAAAATTTGATCGAGGATACAATCTAAGCTGATTCATTGCGTAAAGAATTCTTCTATGCACCGGTTTAAGACCATCTCTTGCGTCAGGGAGGGCTCTATCCATGATTGTAGATACTGCATATAAAAGATATCTTGTCTCCAATGCCGTTGTAATATCTTGTTTTTGGTCCATTTTTTAAGTATTTATGTATCCTGATTAGTAGTATTTCGTTTTTGCGCTAAGTTACTTGGAATAATAATGAAACTCAACATTAGAAATGCACAAAAACAAAACTATTTATTCTATTAACTTGGGGGGCTAGGAGGTATTCAATGATATTAGAAAATGCCCATATATTTGTAATAGTAGCTTGTCTCCTAGTAGTGATAGTTCTTATGATCGGCCTAGGTGGGTTTGCTTTTGGTGGAGAGTTCAATAAAAAATATGCAAATAAAATTATGCGTTTGAGAATACTTCTACAAGCTATTGCAATATTATTAATTATTCTTTTCGTTTATTTTTCCAGAGGTGAGTAGTTTGATAAAATTAAATAAAATATATACAAAAACAGGCGATACTGGAGACACAGCACTTGGTGACGGGCAAAGGGTGCTTAAAGATAGTCTTAGAGTAAACGCTTATGGGAACGTTGATGAACTTAACGCTAGTATCGGGGTTGTTACCTTGTATGCGACACCGGATTTAAAGAGAAAGCTAAAAAATATCCAAAATGATCTATTTGATCTCGGCGCCGATTTGTGTGTGCCGATTTCCGAAACTAATAATGGTAGGTTAAGAGTATCTACTAGCCAGATAGAGACACTAGAAGCCGAGATAGATGGAATGAACAATATACTTGAACCTCTAAATAGCTTTATTTTGCCAGGAGGATGTAAGTCTGCCGCTTTCTTGCATCTGGCTAGAACTATTTGTCGTCGTGCAGAAAGGAGTGTAGTGAGCTTAAGATCTAAAGAAGAGATAAATGACAATACGCTTGTCTACTTAAACAGACTATCAGATTGGCTTTTCGTCGCCTCAAGAGTTGAAAACCAGGAGAATTCATCTGAGGTGCTTTGGTCGCCTGGAAAAAACAAATAAAACGTCTTGTATGAATTGTCTAACTAGTGCATATTTTGAATTTAAAATGAAACAAAGAGATAAACAATAGATGAAAATTTTAGTTCCTGTAAAAAGAGTCCTAGACTACAACGTTAAAGCTAGAGTGAAAGCAGACGGAAGTGGTATTGACTTAGCGAATGTTAAGATGTCAATGAACCCGTTCGATGAGATAGCACTAGAGGAAGCAATAAGAATAAAAGAAAAGGGAAATGCAGAGGAAATAATAGCGGTTTCGATAGGCGTCCAGCAAAACCAAGAGACATTAAGAACTGCATTAGCTATGGGTGCTGACCGAGCCATTTTGGTTGTTGCAACCGATGATGTTCACAACGACATTGAACCACTCACAGTAGCGAATATTCTTGCTGCAATTGCTCTTAAAGAAGGTCCGTCTCTTATTTTATGTGGCAAACAGGCCATAGATAACGATTTTAACGCAACCGCTCAAATGCTGTCAGCAAAACTGAAATGGTCTCAAGCTACTTTTGCTTCAGAAATTGATGTTAAGGAGGATAATGTAAGGGTAACAAGAGAGGTCGATGGCGGACTTCAGACCATAGACGCGAAAATACCAGCAGTTGTATCAGTTGATCTCAGATTAAATGAGCCTAGATACGCTAGTCTCCCAAACATTATGAAGGCAAAAAGAAAACCGCTAGAAGAAATCAATCCAGCCGATCTAGGAGTTGAGGTAACACAAAGGCTCAAAGTTATTAAAACAAAAGAGCCAGATAGTAGAGAAGCGGGGTTGATCTTAGAAAACATAGATCAGCTAGTTGAAAAAATTCAAGAAAATGTCGGAGGATAAATTTATGAAAATATTGGTTTTGGCAGAAATTAATAACGGCGAGCTCGCCGAGGATCAAACCAGCAAAACTGTGTCAGCAGCATCCACTTTAGGTAAAGTTGATGTTTTGTGTGCTTCTAACCAGTGCTCCGATGCATCAACAAATATAGCGAAAATGGAGAACGTAGAGAATGTGCTGGTATTAGAAGATGTGCTTTTTGCTGAGAGCCTTGCTGAGAGCTATAGCGAGACTTTGATGGATACAATAAACTCATATTCTCACATATTTGCTCCTTCAAGTTCCTTTGGGAAAAACGTGCTTCCGAGGATTGGTGGGATGTTGGATGTAATGGTCATATCAGATGTATCTAAGGTTATTTCGGAGGATACATTTGAACGCCCTGTATATGCGGGTAATGCAATACAGACAGTGCAGTCCATTGATAAAGTGAAATTAATATCAGTTAGAACTAGCAACTATAGCGCTGTACCTTCGACAGGTAGTGCGGATATAAAGAAAATAGACTGTAAAGGTAATAATCCTCTTACTACCTTCATAGAAAATAAAATGCAAACAAGTGATAGGCCTGAACTAACTTCAGCAAAAGTGGTTGTGTCTGGAGGAAGAGGTGTTGGAAGCAAAGAAAATTTTGAAATAATTGAGGGTCTTGCCGACAAACTAGGTGCAGCCGTTGGTGCTAGCAGAGCAGCGGTGGACTCTGGTTTTGCTCCTAATGATTGGCAAGTTGGACAAACTGGTAAGGTAGTTGCACCCGATTTATATGTTGCAGTTGGAATATCTGGTGCGATACAGCACTTGGCAGGAATGAAAGACAGCAAAGTAATTGTAGCTATAAACAAAGATGAGGAGGCCCCAATATTTCAGGTCGCTGATTTTGGACTAGTAGATGATCTATTTAAAGCTGTACCGGAAATAGAAAAGAAAGTCTGATTAAGAAGGCATAATATCCAATCAGCGATTATAAGAAAAATCACTTTTGCAAAATTGTGTGAATAATTTTCACGTCAAAATCCTTGTATAGTAGGTAATTATACAGCTGCTCAGCAACAAACACAGATCTATGTTGACCTCCAGTACAACCAAGGCCTATCGATAGGTATGATTTACCCTCCCTTTCGAAAGCAGGAATGACTATAGATATCATCTGAAATAAGTTTTTTTTAAAGGTTGCCCAACTCTTATCTTTATTTAGATAGTCCTTAACTGCCTCATCAGTTCCGTTCAGATCTTTTAAACTCTCAACCCAATTTGGGTTCTTTAAAAACCTGCAGTCAAAAATCATGTCTATTGCTGTGGGATACCCTATACTAAAAGAAAAAGACTGCACCATAATTTGTATATTTCTATTATTTACTACCGGAAAAATAGACCCCAATTTCAATCTTAGCTCATTGGGACTAGTATTGCTGGTGTCTAAAACAAAGTCCGCTCTTTCCCTTAGAGGAGCAATTAATTTGAGCTCTTTCTTTATTGAAAGTTCAAGATTATTTTCACCAGCAATGGGGTGGGGTCTTCTAGATAAACTAAATCTTTTAATTAAAATCTCTAAACTACACTCTAAGAATAAGATAACCACCCGAGATTTTGATAATGTCTTCCAGTTATTAATCTCTCTCATAAATTTCTCAAGAGAAAAAGTCTTCGACCTTAAGTCCAAACCTATAGCTAATGGCCTGTCTTCTAAGTTTGTAGAGGCTACCTGAGGTATCAAATGAACAGGCACGTTGTCGAGCGTATCGAATCCTTGATCGTCTAGTATATGTATAACAGTGGTCCTTCCAGCACCAGACTGCCCTATAACTAATATTAATTCATGATTGTTCACCAGTAGTCACCTTCCATTTTATTCTTATTTTACACTAAAGGACAAGTTTGGAAAAATTAAACAACGGGACCTAACGACGATGTATTTTTAATTGTTTTTTTACTTTATTTGTGATTTACAAAATAAGGTAACAAAAGGTAACAGTCAAACGGAAGCAGATCTTTGTGATGCTATTGGACAGAACGGGAGTATCGTAAAATTAGTAACGTGTACAAAAATCTAAATGAAATTGACCTGGTCGAAGAGGCCATTAAGAATAGCGAAGGCAAGTTAGGGAAAGGTGGTTCATTAATCGTGTTTACCGGAGAAAAGACCGGTAGATCTCCTAAAGACAAGCATGTGGTGAGAGAAAAAAACACAGAGGAAAAGATTTGGTGGGAAAACAACCGACCAATGACAAGTGACCATTTTAATATACTGCATGAAGATATGTTAGAACATCAAAAAGGAAAAAGATGTTACTCTCAAGATTTACAAGCTTCAATGAACACAAATGAGTTTTTAAACATTGAAGTTACGACAGAATTAGCTTGGCATAGTTTATTTATAAGACATTTGCTAAAAGTTCCTTCGGAGCAGTCGCTCAATAATTTTAAGCCCGACTTCAAAATTTTAAATTTTCCTTCCTTTTTTTCTAATCCTGATCGGCATGGTTGTGTATCAAAGACAACTATTGCTATAAGTTTTGAAAAAAAACTCGTTCTGATTTGTGGGACTGGGTACGCAGGTGAGAACAAGAAGTCCGTTTTTACACTTTTAAACTTTTTACTTCCTGAAAGATCTACAATGCCAATGCATTGCTCTGCAAATCACTCTATTGCAAACGAAAATGACGTTGCATTGTTCTTTGGTTTGTCGGGAACAGGGAAGACAACCCTTTCGGCAGACCCAGACAGAGTTTTGATTGGTGATGATGAACATGGTTGGAGTGACACTGGAGTATTTAATATTGAGGGCGGGTGTTATGCAAAAACAATTAATTTAAGTTATGGGGATGAGCCAGAAATTTTCTCAACCACTGAGAAATTTTCTACAGTAATTGAAAACATGAACTACGATCCAAGTGATCGGTCACTTAAATTTTCAGACTCTTCTATTACTGAAAACATGAGATGTGCCTACCCGATTTCTTACATTAAAAATTCATCAAAATCTGGATGTGGTGGAGTTCCTAGAAATATAATTTTATTAACATGTGATGCTTTCGGCGTATTACCACCTGTTGCTAACCTTACAGCAGCCGAGGCAGTTTTCTATTTCCTCTCTGGTTTCACATCGAAGGTTGCCGGAACTGAAGAGGGAATAAAGGAACCCATTCCCACTTTCTCAACTTGTTTTGGTGCGCCATTCATGCCTCAAAAACCAGAAGTATACGGAAAACTTTTGTGGAGCAAGATCCTTAGCACAGAACCCGTCTGTTGGTTACTTAATACGGGATGGAGCGGTGGTAGCTATGGAACAGGGAAAAGAATATCAATAGAGTTAACTCGAAAGATTTTAAAATTTATTTTAAGCAACAAAAAAAACTTACAGATGCGGGAAGACAGGTTTTTTAATTTTTGTGTCCCAATTGAAATAGATGGTGTTCCTAAAAACTTACTCAACCCTAGGGAGAATTGGGCAAATGCGAGTGATTATGATAGGTCGGCAACTGAATTAAAATCAATGTTTGTGAATAACTTTCAACAGTTTCCTTCAATTAATGAAAAAGTAGATAGCGTTTACAATCGTTTAAAAGATGACTAACACTATGGACCTAATCGGAGTAGACGGTACCTCTTCTGGCTGGATTGCATCAATAGGAAACTCAAGATACAAGCGTTTATCTACCATAAAATTTTCTCAAGACCTTAATAAACTATTGTCAGACCACCCAGGTAGTATAGTAGTAATAGATATGCCAATCGAGTTAAATAAAAAAAACTACTTGAGAACATGTGATGTTTTGGCAAAGAAATATCTAGGGAAAGCATTCCAATCCTCGATATTTATTCCGCCCTTAAAGAGAGTTCTTAAATGCAATACTTATCAAGAAGCTAATGAGCTTAGTAAGAAAATAGTAGGAAAAGGCATATCAAAGCAATCGTGGCACTTAAAAAGTAAAATTAGCGAGGTACAACAAATCTCAGAGTTATATAATAAAATTTACGAGGGGCATCCCGAGTGCAGTTTCAGAATGCTAAAAAATGAATCTCTAAAGGCAAAGAAAAAGTCAGTATCAGGAATTTTTGAAAGATTAGATCTCTTAAAAAGAGTAGGTTTAGATCCTTTATCAGTGAACTTGAAGTTAGAAAATAATTCCTCAATAAAGATCGATGATGTTTTGGACTCTATGGTTTTATTTATAACAGCGTTAAGAATAGTTGAAGGAAATTACTTATGTCTAGAAAAAACAGAAATTACAGATTGTGATAATAATGGCAAAATTTTTATATAGATTTAATTTGAATTTATGGCCAAAACTAACATATGATTAGTAGGGAGAAACCACTGTGAATATATCTACGCCAGTTGATGATAAAATTAAAAGCGGATTTGTGATTGATGATGGAGAGATTGTAAAAAAATCACTAATAGTCGCTAAAAAATTAGCTATTT